>NZ_JAVRBG010000003.1:0-310458 GCF_031845265.1 Mesonia ostreae
TATTGAAAAACCATCCGTTTTTCAAACTTTTCCTGTACTACAACCCGAGGCAAGCCTCGGGGAATTCTTTAGATTAAAAGAAAGGGACTACCGTTTTGCTTTCATCTAAAATGATAGCCCCTGACCTGATTTGACTTTCGTTCTACAAAATTGGGGTAGTTTGCTGGATTTTATTCACAAGTTAGGCCTACTTGGGTGTTTTTCTTCTCTCATTTTCAATGTAATACAATAGAGGGTTTTGGTACTTCTTCAGAAAAAATACCCTATCTAAAAACCACCAAATAAAATGAGATTTTCCATAAAACAAGAAACACCCAAGTTGAAGCATCTTGGGTGTTTTATTTTACGTTATCAGTATCATCCATCCGTTTGGTCAACTGCTTTTTCAGAATATCCAAAAATTTGGTTCTGCCATTTTTACGCATCCGTATTTCCAAAAAAGCTCTGTAATAATCGCCCAAGTCCACTTTAAATGTTTTTTCAACAAAATAGGCAATATCTTTAATGTCAACAGTACCATTATTAATGACATCTGTACTGTGCAAAGCGTATATCAGTTCAATTAAATATATTTTGTGGGCTGTCCAGGTAATTTTGGTTTTACTTTGTAACAATCTTAAACTTGCATAATTTCCATTATTCTCCAATTTATCAATTTCCCGTTTTAAGTGTACAATCAAAAGGTCGTAGGCTAAAATTGAGGCCACGGTACTATCGTGGCTTGTTGCAAATTCTTCATCAACAAAAAAGTGAAATGAGTCTGGGAACAACCGAATATCTGCCTTGCCTCTTAAAAAATATTGCTCATCAAATACAGTAGCTTCCCTGCGGTAATAATGGTAAAAATCAAGATTGTCGTTAAAGTAGGTTTGAAGTTTCTCAATATAATTGTTCAAATACTTTACTTGCGATTTATTGCTTCCCCTGGGTCTTTTACTTTCAATGTTAAATAATTTTACGTAATAAATAAGTTTGCTATAAATTTTTGGTTTAGTACATTTAAAGAAATGAATTTCCTCTAATTTGGTTTCAAATTCATAATCAACTACGATACTTCTAACTGATTTAAGGGTCTGTTTTGCAAGTTTAATCCCTTTTTCAGCTTTGAGTAAAATATCTTGTTCTTCTATTTCAAGAATATCTAATTTATTGTCTAATTTTTTTAATATATCGTCGTAATTTGTCGTCATTCATTCTGGGTATCATTATTTTCACTTAATCTTCTGCAATAACGTTGCATTTAAAATTGTAATTAATTAAATAGATATAAAGTACTTTAGGAATTGCAAGAACAGTACAAAGAAGATTAACACAATAACAACGATTAGAATACTAATCCAAATTATTTTATCTTTTTTGGTAATACTATTTTTTACAGAGGGTACTTTATTGCTTTTTTTATTTCGTCTATTCCGTCTATTTTCCGACATAGAATATCATTTTTACTATATATCAATCATTTCCACTTCAATTTTTGTAGCCACACAAACCACTTGGAATATTTTATTATCTTAATTCATTAATGCTTATGAATATTTCCTTTTAGCACAAAAAAATAAAGCAGAAATGCGGCTATTACCATAAGGATTATCATAAGAATACCTTTGACCTTATCTCTTTTTGTGATGTCGGTATTCGATGATTTCCGATTTTTTTTGTTTCTTCTATTTCTTCTTTTTTGAGACATTCTTTTATACTATTTCCAATTCATCTTCTGTAATCGAACCGCATTCAGAATGGCTAACAAGGCCACGCCTACATCGGCAAAAACTGCTTCCCACATCGTTGCCAGACCACCTGCGCCCAAAACCAAAACCACTGCTTTTACACCAAAGGCCAACCCAATATTCTGCCAAACGATGCGTCTTGTAGAACGTCCTATTTTTATGGCTCTAGCTATTTTACTTGGTTGGTCTGTTTGGATGATTACATCTGCGGTCTCTATCGCCACATCGCTGCCCAAACCACCCATTGCAATGCCAACATCGCTCGCTGCCAAAACCGGTGCATCGTTGATGCCATCGCCTATAAAGGCTACTTTAGTATTAAATTGTTTTTTCAAATGCTCAACTTCGTTGAGCTTATCTTCTGGTAACAAACCGCCTTTTGCAGTATCAATACCCATTTCTTTTGCCACTTGTTGGGTTATGGAATCCTTATCGCCGGAAAGCATTATGATTTTGGAAATTCCAGATTCTCTAATTTGTTTGATGGCTTCGTGGGCATCTTCTTTCAATTCGTCTGCAATGATGACATAGCCAGCGAATTTACCATCAATGGAAACCATTACGATGGATTCTACAATGTTGTCGGTTTCAGATGGAACTTCGATATTATTTGAAGTCATCAATGCTTTGTTGCCTACCAAGACCGTTTTGCCATTTACTTTGCCTTTTAATCCTTTACCCGCGACTTCGGTTACTTCTTTTGCCTGAAAATCTTCGCCATCGGCTTTATATTCCATTATGGCCTTGGCAATGGGATGGGTGGATTGTTCTTCCATTGCCATTAGGTATTTCATAAATTCGGGTTCATCCCAATCAATGGTTTTTATTTCCTTGATTTTGAAAACACCTTTGGTCACGGTTCCGGTTTTGTCCATTACCACTGTGGTTATCCTTGTCATTTCATCTAAAAAAGATGCTCCCTTAAAGAGAATTCCATTTTTTGAAGCTGCTCCCAATCCACCAAAATAACCCAACGGAATAGAGATAACCAAGGCACACGGACAGGAAATTACCAAGAATATCAATGCTCTATATAACCAATCGTTAAACACATAATCATCCACAAAAAAGTAGGGCAAAAATGTTAATCCAATCGCCAAGAATACCACAATAGGTGTATAGATTCTTGCAAATTTTCTAATGAACAATTCGGTTTTTGATTTACGAGCCGTGGCATTCTGGACCATATCAAGGATTCGGGCAATGGAACTGTCTTTAAATTCCTTGGTGGTTTCGATTTCAATAACGCCATCAAGGTTGATGCTTCCTGCAAATACTTTTTCTCCTTTTGCAATGGTGTCAGGTTTGCTTTCGCCCGTTAATGCTGCGGTATTGAACGAGCCTTTTTCGGACAATAAAATACCATCCAAAGGAATTTTTTCGCCCACACGGACTTGCACTTTTTCGCCAATAGCAACGATTTCGGGATTTACAGAAACATAATTGTTGTTCCTATAGACCAAGGCTTCATTAGGTCTTACATCTAGTAATGCCTTGATGCTTCTCTTGGCTCTTTTAACGGCGGCACTTTGGAACAATTCGCCTACCGCATAAAACAACATTACTGCCACACCTTCGGGATATTCGCCAATGGCGAATGCACCTATGGTTGCGATGGACATCAATAAAAACTCGGTAAAGAAATCGCCATTTTTGATGCTGTTCCAACCTTCCTTTATCACAGGAAAACCTACTGGAAGATATGCGACTGCATACCAGACAATACGTATCCAATCTTTAAAAAAAGCTACGTCAAAATAATCCATCGCAATACCAATAATCAGCATTACAAAGCTGAAAATTGCTGGTACATAAATTTTAAATTTCCCTATACTTTCCGGACTGCTATGGTTGTGGCCATCATTGCGCTTGTGATTATCGGATGAAGTTTTATTTAAATCTCTTAAATTCAGTTTCTTTTTTTTCATTTATATCAATTATAATTTTATTTAAATTCACAGTCATTCCAATCTCAACACCAATTGGGCAAACTGCACCTCTATGGTATCATCGATACCCTCTATTAAGGAATCCAAACCAGTATTTGAAACCAATAATTGTCCGGTTGCACTTATCAGGCAGGACATACTTACTCCTTGTTCTATATGGGTAATGGTTGCTTTAAATTGTGATTTAAAGGATTTCCCTTGATAAGTAACATCTATCAGCCAATTAAAGTTGATAGGGTCGTGCCGTTTTGATAAAAAATCCTGTGATGGAATAGTGCCAGTAAACCGAAGTATTAAAGGGTCTTCCCGCTGTTCTAAAAGGGCATTGATTTTAGGACTATATGTTGATAAAGTCTTAAGGTCGAGTACACCATTGACCACTTTGGAATCATAATCAAGATATAGTGCCAATTTATGGCTTTCTGCCTTGATGGGTTTATCATCAACCAAAGTCATCATCATAATATGACCTTCTTCAGTTGTATAAACTTTTTGGGCATTTACCTTATAATAACTAACCAACAAGATTATTAAAAAACAATGTTTAATATTCATAATGCGCATCTTTACTTGTATAATTTAAAAAAGCAGCTTCTACTTTTGCTTTTAATACTATTAATCATTTTGCTTTAAAAAGCATCATAAAAGCTGCCTGCTATTAATTAAGTTTTCACTTAACTTATTTAAATAAAAAATTTCGCTCATTCCTATAACGATTTACCGCTACTTGTTATCTATATCCTTTTCTCGTTTACCGAAATAATAAATTAGCGCAACACTTGCACCTAATAAGCCAAACAGAGTGTTCTCAAAAATTTGATTCCCATTGATATTTAAAATTTCAATGAAATTATTTATTAAATATTGCCATCAATTGATTTCGTAATTCTGGCTGCTAAACGTGAAAATTGTTATCCCAAAAGGTTGAAGGATAAAAACACCTATGGCAAACCCAATTAAAATGGTAATAAGAATGCTTTTTTTATTCATCGTCTGTCTTTTACGGAAGTAAGCTTACTGGCTCTCAATCCAATTTTTGGCATCTTCCTTTTGGTCTATATTGAAATACTTAATATCGGCATTGGTAAAAGGCTTCATAAATTGGGTTATCCAATTCTGCCATTTTTTATCTCCTACCATTGCTATTTTTTCATAGTCCGTGGCGTGGGCTGTGTCCATTTTTAGGTCTTCCCATAAACCAGGTAAATCCCAACCTGTAAAGTTGACCATCTCAAAATACCACCGGACTTTCATTCCTTTGTCCAGTATGGCGTGGATAAGTGGATGGATTTTTTCTATATCTTCTTTTCTCAATTTGCCCGAAGCTTTTGTTGCAACAATATTTTTTTCTTTTAATTCGATTATCTGTAACATTTTATATAGTTTTTAATTAATAATTATCCTTCTAAATCGTAAAACCATTCTTCCGCCCTTATGATGCCTTCTGATAAAGCTTCTTTTGCTGAAATATCTTTTTTTTCAATTAGTTCTTTTGCTATGGACAGGGCTTTTTCTCGTACAATAGGATTTAAGGTATCTAGGTCAGTTTTAAAATCTTCAAACATCCAGTCCATAGCTTCATTTTAATGGTTAAAAAGTTCCTTTTCTTTTTCAGGGTCTATTTCATCTTTTGACTTTTTGTCCAAAAAATAATCAAGCACAATACCCACGATAACAGCACCTACGAACGCTGAATAAACCTGCCAATTAAATTGGATTATCAATGATAGACTTATAAGTATCGCCAAAATGGGTAAAATCGGCACTCGTCCTATAGCCAAAGGAACTTTAAATGGTCGTTCTTGCTCTGGTGCTTTAAACCGAAGCACGATAAGTGCGACATTTACGGCAACAAAAACAAGTAAAGCGCCTAAAGAAGACATACCTGCTACAATCTTAATATCGCCCAACAATAAAAATCCCGCAACTGCTGCCATAACTACAATAGTAGTAACCCACGGTACTTTCTGTGCATTGGTTTTGGTCATAAACTTTGGAAGTTCTCCGACACTGGCCATTCCAAAAAGCAGCCTACTTATGGATATGATACCACTAAAAGCAGCATTAGCCGTAGCAAAAAGTGCAGCGATAGCCAATACCACAGGCAACCAATTGTTGAGATTGGAAGCTGCAAGAGAAAGTGGCGAATCCACGTTTGCCAAAGCGGAAGGGTCTGCAATATTCAAAACCGTAAAAGCAATAAATAAATAAATTATTGTAGTTATTACCATAGTCATTAAAAATGCACGGGGAATTGTTTTCCCTGGGTTCTTAACTTCCGAACCCAAAGCTGCCATATGTTCAAAACCAGTATAGATAAAGAACAGTGTAGCTGTGGCCGCCAAAGTTCCAGAAATCGATTCAATTTTAAAAAATTCTGCTTTGGGTGGACCAGTTTCCAAAAGTCCAAATACTATCAATAATAACAATCCCAAAAGTTGAATGCTGACCATAATAATATTTGCTGTCGACGATTTTGTGATGCCTGTAATACTAATTAATGACAACACCAATAAAATGCCATAACTTATTAGAAGAGAGGGCATATTAAAAAACGTATTGAAATACCCCGAAAAGGCAAGTAACACGGCTGCAATGGTGGCCGAACTATGAAACGCAATCGTCCAACCCGTGAGAAAAGACGGAATATCAATTTTTGGAAATGCCTTGCGTACAAAAATAAATTCCGCACCAGCATTGGGATAGGTAGAGGACAACTCTGCATAGGACATTGCAGAGACACTAGCCGCAATTGCTGCAAAAATAAAACTCAACCAAAGGTCTGTGCCCGCTTGTCCAGCAGCTGCACCAATCACGGTATAGATTCCTGCACCCACAATCGTGCCAACGCCATAAAAGGTAAGTCGAAGCGTACCCAAAGATTTTTTTAGTTCTGCCATATTTTTTAGTTAAAGAGGGTGGAAAAAACCTGAACTGGACCATTGGGCGCAAAGGTTCAAGGTTCAAGTACTCCCACCTGTTATTTTTTCCTGCATTTTTCACATATTCCTTTCAATACAAGGTTCACATCGTTCACTTCATAATCGTCTGGCAAGCTCTCTTCCGATATTTTATTTGGTAAACAGATTGTTTTCCTACAATCGGTACAATGAAAGTGCATATGTAAATCTGTACCGTATTTACCTTTGGCGTTTTCATCAGAAATCGCATATTTTGCCACTCCGACCCCATCATTAATCTGATGAATCAACCCTTTATCCTCAAAAATCTTGAGATTGCGATAAAAGGTCGTTCTGTTTGCTGTTTTATTGGTTTCGCTCTTTTGAACAAAGGCCTTTTTCAAATCGGAAAAGGACACGGCACTTTGTTTCCTTTTTAGGAACTTGTATATCTTCGACCTCATTTTAGTAGGTCGAATCCCGTGATATGATAGTATCTTTTCCGTTTTGGTCATTTTAACCTTTTCAAAAGCAACCCTTTTTTATTAAATTTATTTTTTATAAGCCAAAAGCCTTAACGCATTAAAAACCACAAGTAACGTTGAGCCTTCGTGGATGACCACTGCAATACCGATATTGGCCCAACCCATAATGGTCGATGGTATGAGCAATGCCACAATACCGAGGCTTACCCAAAGGTTTTGCTTAATAATGGTTTTTGCCTTCCTGCTCAAACCTATGGCAAAGGGCAGGGTTTCCAGTTTATCGGCCATTAGGGCAATGTCAGCTGTTTCCAATGCTACATCACTGCCCGCAGCACCCATTGCGATTCCTACGGTGCTGTTTGCCATTGCAGGGGCATCGTTCACACCGTCGCCTACCATTGCGACTTTGGATTCCTGTTCTTTTAATTTTTTAATGGCATCAACCTTTTCCTCTGGCAACAGGCTTCCCCAGGCATCGGTCAACCCAATTTCTTTAGCAACGGCATCGGCAACCTTTTGATTATCCCCGGTTAGCATTATCATCCGTTTGATGCCGATTTCCTTTAATTTTTTCAGTGTTTCCTTGGCCGCTTCCCGTGGGGTATCCATCAGGGCGATGATACCGATATATTCTTTGTTCCTTCTTATGAGCATTGTGGTATTTCCACCACCTTCAAGTTCTTTTACTTTATTCGATATTTCTTCGGGTGGTTTTGCTTCATCGAGGTCTTCGTACAAGTCAAGGTTTCCAATATAGATTTTATCCTTGCCCAAAGAAGCTTTGATACCTTTTCCAAGAACAGCTTCCAAATCGGTCGCATCGGGTATTGAAGTGCCTTCCAGACGTTCTTTTCCATCCCTTACAACGGCTTTTGCCAAAGGGTGGTCGCTCAAATTTTCAACAGCTACGGCTATTTTTATAAGTTCATTTTCTTCTATATCCCCAAGTGGAACAACTTGGGTAAGTTTAGGCTTTCCTTCGGTAAGCGTGCCTGTTTTGTCAAAAGCAAGGGCGGTCAATTCGCCCAAGTCTTCCAGAGGTCGCCCACCTTTAATAAGTACACCGCCCCGTGCTGCCCGTGCCACACCGCTCAATACGGCGCTTGGTGTTGAAATGGCCAATGCACAGGGACTTGCTGCGACCAATACCGCCATCGCCCTATAAAAGCTGGCACTAAATGGCTCGTCGATGACCAAAAAGGCAAAGAGTAGGATACCCACCAATATCAGTACGGATGGTACAAAGTATTTTTCAAACTTGTCGGTCAACAGTTGGGTTGGGGATTTCTGGGTCTGTGCCTCGTTGACCAATTTGACCAGTCGGGACAGCGTAGAGTCTTTGGCTTCTTTGATTACCTTTATTTCCAGCGTGTTATTACCGTTGATAGTTCCGGCGAACACGCGGTTTTCATCATTTATATCATCATCTGCGGAATAGTCCCTGCTCGTATCTTCCACGGGAATTTTGTCCACGGGTACACTTTCCCCGGTAATAGGTGCCTGGTTGACGCTGCTTTTTCCATTGACCACGACGCCATCTGCGGATATTTTACTATTGGGCTTGACCACTATAATATCGCCAATACTCAATTCCTCAATTCCAACTTCTTCGGTCTTGCCATCTTTTTTGAGCAATGCCGTTTTTGGTGCTAAATCTGCCAGTGCCGCAATGGACTTTCGGGCCTTTTCCATTGCATAATGTTCAAGGGCGTGACCCAAACTAAACAGGAACAGCAACAAGGCACCTTCTGCCCATTCTCCCAAAATGGCTGCCCCAATGGCTGCAACAAGCATTAAGAAGTCAATTTCAAAACCGCCTTTGGCGACGGTCTGTACTGCTTCCTTGGCCGTAAAGAAACCACCGAAAAAGTAAGCACCAATATATAAAGTAAGACTGACCCAATCTGGGATGGATTCTACATAGGAAAGTCCGAAACCTATTCCGAGAAGTGCCCCACAGATAATGGAAAAAATGAGCTCCGTATTTTTACCGAAAATACCACCGTGGGCGTGATCTTCTCCTTCATCGTGGGTCTCGCCCTCTGTGGAAGTTTGTTCTTTAGTATCTTCCTTCTTTGAACGCTCCTGTTTTTTGGATGCTTTGGTGTAATCATTTTCGTTTGAAGAACTCCGCTGAATCTGAAGCTCTTCTTTTTCAATTTGTTTACTTATTTCATCAAAATTCGTTTGCTTTTTATCAAATTCAAGTCGTACCATTCCAGAGCCTGAAACGGAAACTTCCAAAACTCCATTGATTGTCAAAAGGCTTTTCTCTATGGAACGAGCCTGCCTTGTGTGTCTGATTCCTTTAACTTCAATGAGCAAATGCCCGTATTTTTCGGTAATCTCGGCACCAGTACTTTCGGCGAGGGATTGAATGCGGTCAATGGAAATGATATCTGGGTCATAATGAAAACAGAGCTGCGGCACATCATCTCCGTTTGCATCGGCAATGTGCACTTTTTCGATGCCCTCTTTAGCTTGTAGTTTTTGAATAAGCCTTTCAACACAAGAATCTTTTTCGTTAGGAACTTGCGGAAGGATGACCGGTATTTTTAGTTGTAGTTTTTCCATTTTTTATTTTTATTTTATCCACTCTTTGGCATCGTCTTTTTCTTCGGTCTTATAAAATTTTATATGAGCTTCTGAAAAAGGAAGCAATACCTCGGTAAATTGCTCCTGCCATTTAACGCTACCCACCAAAGCAACACGCTTTAAATGCTTTTCATTCGGAAGGTCTAATTCAATTCCCTTCCAATGTGCCTCTGCTGTCCAACCTTCAAAATTTTCCATCTCGATGTACCAGAAAACTTCCGGATGGGCAGTTATATGTTCTGTTAAGACTGGTATCAAGTTTTCATAATCCTTGGCATCCAGCTTTTTCTCTGCCACCATATATACAGTAGCTTCTTTTTTATAGATTGACATCATTACTCACTATTTATAAATGATAATTAAATTTAAAAACCAAACGTTTAATCCTAATTGCCACTGCATTTTTCGCAAATGCCCTTTACCACCAAGTTGATATCCTCGGTAATATAACCATCAGGTAAGTTGATGTGAGGGATTTTATGCTCTGTTAAACAGACCGTTTCATTACAATTGTTGCAATGAAAGTGCAAATGAAGGTCGTTGCCGACCTCGCATTCACAATTTTCTTCGCAAAGGGCGTATTTTATAACTCCCGTACCATCCTCGATTTGATGCACAATACCTTTTTCTTCAAACGCTTTCATAGTCCTAAATAGGGTACTTCTTTCACTGACCTTAAAATCCTTTTCCAAGTCGCCAAGGCTGATGGCCACATTCAACTCTGCCAACCGCTTATATGTCATAAGGCGCATAGCTGTAGGTCGTATTCCTTTGCTTTCTAAAAATTGAACTATTTTTTCCATTTGTTTAAAAAGAGATTTACAGGTCGTGCCGTTTTAAGGAATCTCCTGTTTTAATCTGAAAGGCATCTTCAATATTTGCTATATAAATAATACCATCTCCAGGCCCGTCGGTTTTGGCGTTGGCTATAATTGTTTCAATGGCCGCTTGGGCTTCCTCATTTTGACAGACCAATTCCAATTTTACCACAGGACTATCTGTTACGTGAAAATCTAGCGACGGTCTTGCACCTTTTGCCTTGAATGCGCCCGTGCCTTCTGCTTGTGAAAGGGTCATACTTTCAAATCCATTGTCAGAAAGTGCTTCAATGACTCTTTGGATTCGGTTTGGTTTTATAAATGCTTTTATTTCTTTCATCTGTTGATATTTATTTGTTTTTTAATGGTCATATGTAATTCCCCAATCAACATTGTGGTTGGTATCCACATTGTTATAGCTCATTTCATATTTTTAAATTTTTAATCGATTTTGAACCGAGCCTGTTTTTTAATTTTTAACTAACTAATTAAGACGATAAACAAACTCGGAATCAAAATCTTTGATTGTTATTGAATTAATGTCCGTGTTCCAGTTCGCCCTTGACCATTTCCGAAGACAGGTTATAAGCTCCGTTTATCACGACTTTGGCATCCTTTGAAACTTCGGCAGGCAGGTTGACTTCAACAAAGCCTAAATCAGTAATACCAACCGTTACGGGTATCATTTTAAATTTCATTTTGTCCGCTTCCATTTCTTCATCTTCATCCAAAATAAAAATAAAGGATTGCTCGCCTTCTTTTATAATGGCAGCTTCCGGTACGGCAAAACCCTTTTTCTCGCCTTGCACTATTCGCCCTTCCACATACATACCCGGCAATAGGTTTTTATCCTTGTTTTCAATATCTGCCAGAACTTCCAAAGCTTTTGGGTCTGTATTGAAGGTTTTACCAACAGACCGAACGGTTGCTTTAAGCAGTTCATCTGGACGAGAGGCCGTGGAAAAATATATCTGTTGCCCTTGCTTGATTTGCTTTATGTCCTTCTCATATACTTTGAAGTTGACATAAATTTTTGAGTTGTCGCTTATCGAGAACATTTTGGATTGTTGTGCCACGTAATCGCCAAGGCTAATCATTACTTCATCCACATACCCACTTATAGGCGAGGTAATGGGAACAGCGGAATATATCTGTCCTTCCGCCACTTTGTCCGGGTTAATGCTCAACAGTCTCAATTGGGACCGCAAACCATTGACGCTGGATGTTGTAGAACGAAATTTTGACTGTGCCATTTGAAATTCCTTGCCAGAAGAAACACCTTTATCATAAAGAGTCTGCTTGCGCTCAAAATCCTGTTTCAAAAAGACCAATTCATCATTTTTTTCCTGATAATCTTGTTGCATTGCAATGATATCAGGGTGTTCTATATATGCCAACACCTGTCCTTTGCTTACGTTATCTCCGGGTATTACTTTTATGGAACTCACATTTCCACCAACAAAAGGACTTATGTTCGCCTTGTCCTGTGGGAAAAGTTCCAGCGTTCCTGTTACCTTAATGTTGTTCCCTAAATTGCGTTCCTCCAAAAGTTTCATTTCCAAACCTATGGTTTCGGCCTGTTGCTTTGTGAGTTCCACAACGCCTTCTTCCTCGCTGTGACCTTCTTCTTCTCCTTCACTGTGGCCTTCCTCGCCGTGTGCATCTTCTCCAGCTTCATTGGTTTTTGATACGCCTTCGGCTTCGTTATGCCCAAGTTCAGATTTTGGGGCATCATTACAACTCATAAACATAAGTGTAAATAATACGGTACTTACTAATAGTATATTCTTCATTTCTCTTTTTTTAAGGTTATAAATTGCCCAATTGATATTGCATATCAATGGTCTGCTGGTTAAACTGATTGATGTATTGTAAATGGTTTTGTTTAATGCGGATGGCACTATTGAGAATCGTGATGTAATTGACGTAATCTATTTCGCCTTCTTTAGATGCCAATTGTGCGGTGGTAATTTGTTCTTCTGCCAAGAGTAGTGCGCCTTCTTCGTAATATTGCAAAATCTTCTTTGTTTTTTCAAGGGATTTGGTCAATTGCGACACACGACTTTCCGTGACCGCCTTTTGTTCCAAATATTGATTCTCTGCTACCATTGCGTCTGCCTTGGCCGCCTTGACCCTCGACTTCTGGGGAAAAAACCACAACGGAATACTAATACCTGCCTGATAGGTGTTGAAGCCTGAAACATCATCCACAACCTGTCTGCCATACGATAAACTGAATTTCGGCAGGAATTGTGATTTCTCAACACCAACGTTTGCCTTGCTTACTTCGGCATTTTGCAACGCATATTGCAACATTGGGTTATTGGCCACCGAAGTGGAATCTAACATTGCCATAAAATCCAATGTTTTGTATGGTTCACTAATCGTTTCAATGGATTCATCCGTTCCCAAATATTGTTTTAAGGCACGTTTGGCTATTTCAATATCATCAAAGGCTTGTTGCCTTAATACTTGAATCTGTTGAAATTCTGAAGAGGCTGAAATAAATTCCAACTTACCTGTTTCTCCCGTATCATACCGAAGTTGGGCAGCGGTCTTAAAATTGGTATAAATACTGTCCAATTGGTCTGCAAAACGCAATTGTGCCTTGTAATAATTAATTTGGTCATACGCCTGCATCACATTACGCACCAATTGTTGTTCACTGGCCACATAAAACTTTTCTCCCAAGGCAATACGCTCTTTGTAAAACTTCGATTTTGAAAAACCGGAAAGCAAATCAATGTTGCCCTGTTGCACACCAACGGTTGTCTGCACTCCAGGAAGATTATTTCCATATTCTTCTTTGCCCGTGAAAACTTGAGTGCTACCAAGGTCAAAACTCGTTCCCTTTAGTGCCTTTTCCCGTTCAATAAATGCTTGGCTCTCTTTAAGTGATGGATAATTCTGTTTAGCCATAGCAATAGCCTCATCAATGGTCAAGGTCTTTGGGATTGTACCATCTTGATTGGTGTCTTGGGCAAATGAAGTACCAGAAGCCATCAAACCTCCAACCATCAATAATACGGTTACAATATTGGTTGATTTTTTAATATAACTTACATCTCCACCATTGTCCTTCTTTTCTTTTCGGGATTCCAGCCAATAATAAAGAATAGGAATAACCACCAAGGTCAGAAATGTTGCCGTAAGCATTCCTCCAATGACTACTGTCGCCAAAGGTCGCTGTACTTCTGCACCACCAGAGGTAGAAATCGCCATTGGGATAAAACCCATAATTGTTGTAATGGCTGTTAATAAAATTGGACGTAAACGTTCGTGCGTTGCTTCGTATATACGTTTTTTTAAATCTGTCATTCCACTGTCTTTTAATTCATTGAATTTGTTTATGAGTATGAGTCCGTTTAATACGGCAACTCCGAAGAGCACGATAAACCCGACTCCGGCAGAAATACTGAAAGGCATTCCACGAATCAACAAAACGAAAACACCACCAATGGTCGCCAAAGGCACTGCCATATAGATCATCAAGGCCTGTGTAACTGAATTTAAAGCAAAGTAAAGCAGAACAAATATTGTTAATAGAACGATTGGAACTACAATCATCAATCGGTCTGAAGCACGTTGAAGGTTTTCGAAAGAACCTCCGTAGGTTACAAAATAACCTGGTGGCAGTTTCACGTCCGTTTCCAATTTTTGTTGAATTTCCTCGACCATCGATTTTACATCGCGCCCACGAACATTGACCCCTACCGAAATACGACGGGAGGTATTGTCCCTTGAAATCTGCATCGGACCTGGCTTATAGCTGATATCTGCAACCTCCTTTAAAGGTACTTGTGCACCGTTTGGCAGGTCTATGAAAAGGTTTTTTAAGCTATTGATGTCTTGTCGATATTCCTCTGCCAAACGAATGACCACATCGAATCGTTTTTCCCCTTCAAAAATGACTCCTGCCTGTTCTCCAGAAAATGAAGCACTTACATAATCATTCAGCTTGTCAACGGTTACACCGTATTGTGCCATTTTTGCCCGGTTATACACCACTGTCATTTGTGGCAAACCGCTTGTAGCTTCTACATTGAGGTCAGCCGCTCCGGGAACGGTTCTGATGACCGCTGCGATTTCCTGTACCTTGTCTGCCAAAACGCCTAAATCTTCTCCGTACAGTTTGATTGCCACGTCCTCACGAACCCCTGTAAGCAATTCATTAAAACGAAGTTCTACAGGTTGGGTAAACACGAAATTTACGCCGGGAACTACTGAAATTTTTTCCTGTATTTTTTCTATCAGTTCTTCTTTACTATCTGCGGAAGTCCATTTACTCTTATCTTTTTCAAGAATAATATAACTATCGGCAATATCCATAGGCATCGGGTCTGTCGGTATTTCGGCCACACCAATCCTAGAAACTACTGTTTTTACTTCCGGAAACTCATTGATTAACTTCTGAAGTTTCTCTGAAGCCTCAATAGATTCTGTAAGACTGCTCCCCGGTTTTATCAATGCTTGAAATGCAATATCGCCTTCATCAAATTTAGGGACAAATTCTGCTCCCATATTGCTGAAAATAAATCCTGAAATCAAAAGCAAGGAAACCGCGCCTATAACCACACCTGCCCGAAAGCGAAGTGCAAAATTTAATATAGGCAGATAGATACGATTCAGAACATCCATAATTTTATCACTGAACCTATCAATCTTGTTTTCAAACTTGGCGAACCAACTATTTTGATTTTTAGCAGGTTTTAAAAATAATGATGACATCATTGGCACGTAGGTAAGACAAAGGATAATCGCTCCTAAAACGGCAAAACCAAATGTAAATGCCATTGGCCGGAACATTTTCCCTTCCACACCGGTCAAAAAAAGAATCGGTGTAAAAACTATAAGAACAATTAGTTGACCGAAGAAGGCAGAATTCATCATTTTACTTGAAGAATCATAGGCGATTTCATCCATTTCAGCTTGGTTGATGGCGGTTGTGGATTTTTTCATCCGTTGATGAATGTGGAAAACCGCTCCTTCCACGATAATCACCGCTCCATCTACAATAATTCCAAAATCGATCGCACCCAAGGACATTAAATTTGCCCAAATGCCAAATTGTTTCATCAAAATAAATGCAAATAATAGACATAAAGGGATTATCGAAGCTGCTATCAAGCCACCACGGAAGCTTCCCAAAAGTAAGACCAAAACAAATATGACGATTAGGGCTCCTTCTATTAGATTGTTTTTAACGGTACTTGTGGTTGCCTCAATAAGTTCACTTCGGCTTAAAAAAGCATCAATATAAACACCTTCCGGCAGGGATTTTTGAATTTCTACAATACGCTTTTCCACATTTTCAATCACGTCGCCTGGGCTTTCGCCTTTCAGCATTAAAATTTGTCCACCAACAGTTTCGTGTCCATCTTGGGTAAACGCACCATAACGCACTTGATTACCATAGCCTACTTTTTCCGCGACATCACGTATTAAAACCGGGCTTCCATTTTGTGTGGTTACAACCGTGTTTTCCAAATCGGCAATACTTCGTGCCAGCCCTTCGCCACGGATAAAATTGGCTTGGTGGTTTTTTTCGATATAAGCTCCACCAGTATTGGCATTGTTCACTTTAAGGGCCTCAAAAACCTGATTCATTGTAATGCCAAAACTTTTTAGTTTATCAGGATTTATGGCAACTTCGTATTGTTTTACATAGCCTCCAAAGGCATTGACCTCAACGACTCCGGGGACTAGTGCCATTTGGCGTTTAACAATCCAATCTTGGATGGTACGAAGCTCCATTGCGTCATATTTGTCTTCATAGCCTTCTTTTACTTTTAAGGTATATTGAAAAATTTCGCCCAGACCTGTTGTTATGGGTGCCATAAAAGGTGTGCCGAAACCTTCAGGGATTTCTCCAGCAACTTCGGTCAATTTTTCCTGTACCAATTGCCTTGGCAGATAGGTTCCAGCCTCATCCTTAAAGACAATGGTAACCACCGAAAGACCAAAACGGGACACCGAACGCAGTTCGATAACGTCTGGCAGATTTGCCATTGCCAATTCCACAGGGTAGGTAACAAATTGTTCTATATCTTCTGTCCCCAAGTTAGGGGCCACGGTTATTACCTGTACTTGGTTGTTTGTTATGTCGGGTACAGAACCCAAGTTTATAGTAGCCATAGACCAAATGCCCGTACCAACCAATGCCACTATAAATAAGCCAATAATAAATTTATTATTGATGGAAAATGAAATGATTTTGTTAATCATAGAAAATGTATTAATTCAGTTTAAAACTTACGATGCGAATAGGTGCAACGCATTTATATAGCAATGCCTATCTTGAGAAGCATCACGTTAGGATATAGCTATCCTTAAAAAAAACTGAATTATACTTTAGGGGGTTGGAAAAGCGATTCCAAATATCTGGAAGAGAAGTTTACTTTATGTAAGTTAACCTGTTTTTTTCCTTCAAACTTTAATTGATTAATTAAAGCCAAATTGTTGTTCTCAATCATTAACACTAAAGGGTGACAACATTGCTGATGGGAATGGATTGGTGTATTCTCCTTATCAGGGTTATGATGATGCCCTTCATTTTTTGCACCATTGTCAATGTAATCTTCGACTACGTATTCAAGGAAAGAGTCTCCATAAACTTTATGGTCTTGATAATGGGTAATAATGCTTGAAATTTCTTTAATTGGCCCACAAAAGTCCATATCAATGCTGATTCCCTGAAAAAAGAATAAAATAGACATTGATATGGAAAAGAATATTTTCATAAAGTTTGACAAAGATACAAATTAATCGATGCACAGGTTGTGCAAAAACTATGGTTGTTCTTTATTTACTAATTTTAGTTAACCTTAAATATAGATTTTGCCTCTCTATAAATCCGTTCAAAATTGAGCTTTAATTCATCGGTTGTAAAATGTTGATGAGGATTTGGTATTTCTCTTTTAATCGTTTGTAGTTTAAATTGAACTCTTTTATCTTTGCCATCAGCAAAAGTTATAAACTCGCCTTGTTTCAAACGGAAAAAAACATCTGCTCTACGTTTAGAAACTTCTTTTTCGCCTGTGGTAATTCTCGTATCAAAATTTAGATTGTGTCCACGATTTATACTTGTGGTTTCCTTACGAACAATCTCAAAGAAACGCTCATAATATTTTGCAGTATCTGGGTCATTAACTTTGCCGAAAAACTGATAGGAAAGATTGCTCAAAATAGCCTTACTCGCTTTGTCTCCATATAGCATATCATTCTGAATTTTATCCTGCATCACGTAAATTGTGGCAATATCATAGCTTCTTAAAGTTGCGGGAATGCGGTGCATATTAAGCAGCTTTATGGTTGGGGCTTCTTCCATCATTAAAAATGACGACTGTTGACCTCTCACGCTCATTTGCTTGATGACTGTGTGCATAATTGCAGCGATGATAGGCGAGTAAGCTGATTCATATTTGGGATGGTTCACGATGCAGATAACAGCAGGATTGTCCTTGCTGTTGATATTCAATGGTACTTCATCTTTTGACAAAGCCATAAACAACTGTTGTGAACCTATCTTTTTAAAGGCATTGGCCAATGTGCTTTTCACACCTGCCGTTTGTTTGTCAGAATCCATTCCGTTGATAAAAGCACTTGCCATACTTCGGGAAGTGATATTTGAGCTCACAAAAGTAACCAACTGTTTGGTAGTCATCGATTGAAAAATAGCAATCAAATGGGGCAGGGTGCAATATTGAGGATAGGACGTTTTTAGTTTCCAAATCATTCCACCCATCAAACCTTCAACAGCATCACTGAAGAATTTTGTGGTACTGTTTGTACTGGATTCGTTGAACTCCAAAAGATTTTCAATGAGTACCTTGGATAATTCATTCACACTTTCCTCATTGGGCAAATATCTTGGGGTAATTGGGTTTACACAATAATGGATTTGGTCAAAAGCTATGGTATAGAATTTAATATCCTTTTCTTTAAATAATGGGTAGGCAATTTCGGTAAGTTCAAAATCCTTGTAATCGTGTATGATACCACAAAATTGATGGGTACTAAAATGCTGTAAAAAATTATAGATAACACTTTCTGTTTTACCGCTTCCCGCAGAGCCAATAATCGATGCACCTCGCTTGATATTTTCGATTTGAAATTTTCCACGACGAAGTTTAAAGCGTACCTGATATTTCTTATCTCCGTTTTTGGGCTCTTCTTGATGAAGAAACACATATAAAACTGTACTGACAAACAATACCGGAACAACAATAAAAAGGATGATATGTGGTATTGACATACTCATATCCCAATAGAACCCGACTGTATTGCTCGGTCAATCCCTTTTTTAAACTTGTTGATTATCTTTAATGCCAACTGTACTTTGTTTGTTGGAATATTCATTATGGGTACACCAGATTTGGCAAGTATTTTATAGGCAGTTGCCTTTTCATTGGTTGGCAATCCCGAAAGAATTGAGAAATACAACTTTGGATTTTTCAGGAATGTTTTACGTGCCTTATAAGTTTCAACATAGTTTCGTTTGTATTGAAATAGAGTGTCAAACGTTTTTTCAGAAGCCTTAAAGAATTTGTCCCTATCAAAACCACGTTTTACAGGTTTGCCATTAAAAACGGTTTCCGAAGCTTTGTACTTGCTACCAGGGGACAAACTGTATTTATTGGACATATCCTTTCTGCTCACAATAATATGGATATGGCTTTGAGAGCCTTCTTTAGGCATCCCTCTAACAATGCGTTTTCCATCTTGTTGATGTGGTGCTTCTTTTTCCAATCGGGACATCGTTTGCTGTAATTTTTTGATGTTGCCTTCTAATTCGCCACTTTTAATTTTCCGGATATCGTTCTTAATTTGAAGTATCTTGGTGGCATAAGGTTGGTTCTCCTGAATTTTCCTATCCGTTCCCTTATACGTACGCTGATGCTCAATTTTGGCATAGTATATAATGTCATCTACAGTAACAGCTCGTCCGTTTATTTCCCGATTAAAAGATTTAGCGTACTCTTTCATCAATTCTCGGGTGTACTTTTTCAGTTCCTCGGAATGATTTTGCAATCGCTTCAATTCATAAGCACTCGGATTGACTGTAATGGAATAAAACTTTGGTTCGGTCTTTTTGAGTTTAGCCGTATTTCCGTCAATTTCTTTAATGACTTCCTTACCTGATATTTCTTCGCCATACTGATTGAAAAAATGTTCCATTTCATCAATGGATTTGTCATCGTTTTCTTTTTCGAGATAAGCGACAAAATCGGAAACGCTCTGTGCATAATTGCCATCTAATGTCTGTTTGGTTACTGTGATATACATTATAATTTTTGTTTAATGTTTTCAAATTCATCTTTGCTTAAATCCAGTTTTAAATAGCCACCTCCAAAACTGCTTTTAACATAAGTGGTCTTATCAATGATTTTTTCTAAATCATATTTTACGGAATGGAATTGTTGTTGAACTTCTTCGTACCGATTTCGATAATGATTCAGTTCCTCATTTTCTGTAATCAATTCCTGTTGTTCAAATTCAAATAATTCTTCTTGTGCTTCTTCCTCTTTTGGATTCTCCTGAAAGAGCAGTTCCAACATTGCATTGGTGGGTTTGGTCTGGTTTTTTTCAATATCCCTAATAATGGCTACAAGTGCATTGATTCGTTTTTTTAAGCTATTCTCTAAAGTCTTCATATTTGCACCCAAAGATTCATTTGGGGATAGCTCGTTCAAATCGAAAAAGTTCATCATTGCTTCCAACGTATCAGTATGTGAATGGGTAATTTCCTTGGAAAATTTCCGAAAGCGAGTTGCCACTTTAGGTTTAATACTAATGGCAGAAAAACTGTATTTCTTTTGATGATTTGAACTCATTTACTGTAAAAAATTGCCGTTTTATAGGGGTTTCAAAAGGATTTACTGTAAAACTTTGTTATTTCTCTATTTTATATAACCAGTAATTATTTGAATATCAAATAATTACAACTAAAAACCAATCGTTAACATCGCCTTGGCGTGTTACCCTCTTGCTTCTCAAATTCGTCCCGCAGGGACAAAATTTTTCAAACAACCTGACTGAAAAGTCAGTTGCTTTTTTTCGGAATAAAAAATTCCGATATGTTTAATTTTTGATGGGTATCATTATCGGCGAAAGTCAAATCAAAATGGGATAACGATACTTTAAATTGATACTGCTAACAGTCTTTTAAAGATATTCTATTTAGATATAATATTGAAATACAGATTGTTTCCAAATGGTTAGTTTTGATACCAAAAAATAGGATTTTTATAAAAAAGTAAATTTAAGACGTCGAGTTTTTGAATATTGGCTCTTGTAAATTTGAAAAAAGTAAAGCACAAAAAAAGACCTCTGAAAGTTCAAAGGTCTTAATTCTTGTTTTTATTTTAGATGTTAAAAACGTACTGATATGAATATAGATTTTTTATCGCTTCTTCGTCCAATATCTTATCATAATCCATATGATGTTCATTGGCGTAGGCTTTAAGGTCGTTCCCAAATTTGCTTTCTATATCTTCTTTTGAAACGGAAAGTAGATGTTGTTGGGTTTCGTCATCGAGGTTGTTATAATTTAGATAAATCATAGCCTTACTTTTTAATATTCGCTTGTAAGCATCAACGTATTATCCACAAAATACAACCGTAGTTCATCCAAAGGAAAATCGGTAAAATTGTATCGGTGTATTTCAAATATATTCCCATTTCCATCGCTGTAAATTATTTCAGCTTCATAGCCTGTATAATCCTGTTCCTCTTCCGATAGCCTTTTAAAATCTATTGTTATAAAATGGCTTCGGTTTAGCAAACTTTTGGCGATTACTGAAACATCGGTAATGAGCCAAAAACACTCTGCTACGTTGGCTAAATATTTCAGTCCGTTTGTAAATCGGGTGCGTATTAATGGGATTTGATAGAACATTTCAGAACCGTGAAAATGTTGCAATCCTTCTTTTATTTCGTTAACTTGTGCTTTCATTGTTATATCTTTTTAGAATTAATGATGAAAAGAAGAGGGCACAAACTAATTGAAAACTGGTATTAGTGCCCTCTTTACTTTTTACTTACTACCTAATAATAGGATTTCATCGGCTATCACTTCGGTAACATAGCGTTGATTGCCATCGTCCGTGGTATAGGTTCGGGTCTTTAGTTTTCCAACAACTCCGATTTCTTTGCCCTTTTCGGCATACTTTTCGATAATTTCAGCAGTTTTGCCCCAAGCGACAACGGTGTGCCAATTGGTATCCGTTTGCTTTTCGCCCTTGCCGTTTTTGTAGTATTCATTGGTTGCCAATGATAAACGGGCTACTTTCTTACCGCTTTCAAGGTTCGTAATAGTTGGTTCTTGCCCAACATTTCCAATTAACTGTACGTGATTTTTAATAGTACTCATAATAAAAGATTTAAAAGATTAATATTTCCCTTTTTGATTTAAACTGAATTAAATTTTAAGGGGTGTTTGTATGATTTCTTTCGTGCTCCGCACAATGGATGAAGTGGGTTTTGTCAAGACTTTTAGGGAATAAATCAGGTGTGTTTGCGACGTAGTAAAATCCTTGGATTTTCAAGGAAGTAGAAACCTTATTTTTGCCTAAAACTTGTACAGTCTTGACAAGTTCCATAATGGTATTAGCAATTCTTATAAAGCCATTTGTGACGAGAGCGTACCGACAGTTAAGCGAACAGAGCAAATGGCTTTATTTTAGAATTGGTTATGCCATACCTGTTTTTCGCTGTCCCGAAAAACAATAAAGGCTTCATCTATTATAAACCCCTTAAAATGTGTGAGGCAAAGGTTCGGTTTTTAAGAATTATCGAGTAAAGACCAAAGTAGGCTTTGCCGTTAATTCTGTTAAGAAAATCGAGGCTTTGACTTTCCGATTACAAGCGGACTGGATTCACGGTTTTGGTTTGGGAATGTAGCGTTCCTTCCCAGCGAAGCGGGAAGGGGAAGCGGAATGGAAAACCAAAAACGGGAATTGGGTCCAAGATTTTTTATAGAGAAGCTCTTTGCCCGAAATGTAGCTTTTTGCGAAATGTAGCGGGAAAGTGCTGAACGGATTATAGAACCAAATTATTCTTTTGAAGTAGGATTTAAAGCGGACTTGACTTTAAAGATGTAGATTGGAATAGAGTTTGACCACTTCCCGAATTTTCTCGGGAATGAGTAGGCAAGTGGAATGGAAATCGGAATCTTTGAAGTTGTGTCCAAGACCTTTTTTGAGAGCAGCTCATTTTCCGAAATGTAGAGCAACGGAATGTAGGGAAATGTGCTAAACGGAATGATAAGGCAGAAGTAAAATTAAAAATCCAGTTTAGTTAGGTACTGGATAAACCTTTTACAATGTTTCTTTAAACCATTGCATATATTTCATCGAACAAAACCTTATCCAACTTTTCTTGTTGTGAAAAGGTCTTTTTCAAGGTATTGTGAAGCATCCAATTAAAGGCGTTGTAACCTACCCATAAATTAGGTTTTGAATAAGCTGGAAACGGTTCATCGTTGATAAGCTCTATAACCTCACGGGATTTTTTTGATGGGTCATCGTTTTTGTCGCTACATTCATATCGGAACAATTTCGTTTTTTCCAATATGTCCTTTACAAATGCCTCGGTATCGATAAGTTCGATTTCTTCCATTTCCCTGAATTTCCTTGTGATTTCGTAGTATTCATTATTTAGAAACTTATCAAATAGCAAGTTCAATTTTGGCATTATTAAATCTGTATTGTTCTTGCTGTGCTTTATCGAAAATGCGATTTCTGCTTGTGCAACGTGTAATCCATTGGTGCATATTTCCCTATAAAAACCGAAATGTCCGGAAGTTTTCTCGCTTCCATCATAAGAATTTTTGAAACGTAACATTGGCAGAATCTTGTCCTGTCCTTCTTTTAAAGAAAACTGATTATCGTCCTCGATTATAAAATCGGTAATGAAAGACCTGTCATTTCTGTTGATAGTGCGTTTATGATATTTCAAATTGGCATCTATTAATAACCCTTCGGCTTTTTTGAAAAACAGTTCATTTGGAATATGGCCATAACTGTTCGAGACCACATTCACAATTTTGTCATTGGAAATAACGGCATTTTCAAGCCCTCTTCGAGACTCCATACCAGTAATAATTTTTAACGATTTCATTTCATTTGAAACGAAAATTTCATCTTGTTGTAAACGATTTAAATACATAATATTTGATTTTAGACCTGTCTGAAGACAGATATGATTAAAAAAAGAAAGCCTACTCTTGCGAGCAGGCTTTCACATTTGAAGACATTAGCTTCATTAAAGTTCAAATTTTAGAATCTGTTCTTCAATCTCTGATTTACGTTGTTCCAAAGTGGACTGTAAATGTGTAGTTACCAACTTGATTAAATTCGTGTTGGTCGTCTTGAATTCCAGATTGCGTGAGTCCCTAATATGAAAGGAACTTGAACCGTCCTGATTGTAATTGAACTTGGTAAGTTCACTCAAGGTTTCCGTAAGTCGTTCACGTTGCGTGGCCAAACCTCTCAATTTTTCAAACTTTTGAATTCTGTCATCCAAATTAATCTCTGGTTTTTTGGCTACCACGAGCTTTTCCGGTGTAACAGCTTTTCCGATAGCTTCCTCGGTCAACTTCTTTTGAACTTCCTTTTTAACGGTTGCATTTACTTTTTTTGCTGTTCCGTTTGATTTTACTTTTGTTTCCATAATTAAATGATTTTAGATTAAACAATATTTGAGCAAAACCCAAACGGAAGACAAAATTTTAGAGTGGAAAGGAAACGGAATCGTTACTTTACCGACAGTAAGAATTATAGATAAAAACAAATGTATTTTTACCATTAAACAACAGTTCCACTTACTGCATTAGCTTTAGAAACGGAATAGAGGAAATCTACTATTTATATTAAGTACAGTAAGTTATTTGAGTCAAAGCCAGAGAGTATTAAGGGCATAACCCACTAACGATTTAAGCCGCTCAATGGGAACATTAAAACATTTTATAATGGAAGTATATGGAATTGACCTGTCCAAAGAAAAGTTTGATGTCAGCTTTCTTGATGTAGGTAAAGAGAAAAAAAAGATCATACGCAATAACTTTAATGGTATATGCAACTTTTTAAAACAAGTGAAAGATGACTGTATCTTGGTAGCTGAGCACACGGGAAGTTACGGCGACCTATTAGTACACCTCTGTTACCGATACGGTATTAAAATAGCATTGGTCTCTGGTTACAGTGTTAAGCACAGTCTTGGGTTGCAGAGAGGTAAAAGTGATTCAAAGGATGCTTATCGTATCAGAAAGTATGGTGAGAGGTTTGCTGAAGAATTGCGCCTTGAAGAACCTAAATCCGAGTCCATCAAAGAACTCAAAGAACTCTATACCTTGCGCGAACAACTTTCCAAAAACAGGACATCACTTCTACTGGGGCAAAAGGCAAGAATGATTGGACCTTCCCAGAGTATAGTGGCCTATAGAAGCTGCAAAAGGGCAATTATGAATTTGGAAAATGAAATTAGTTCTGTTGAAAAAGAAATTGAAAAAGTCGTCCAATCAGATTCAGAATTAAGAGATAATTATAAACTTGTCACAAGTATCAAAGGAATTGGCCCGGTAATCGCAAACAACCTAATCATCAAAACGGAAAACTTCAAACGTATTTCGACGGCAAAAAAAGCGGCTGCATTTGCTGGTGTGTGCCCATACCCCAACTCATCAGGGAAAATGTCAATGAAATCGAAAACAAGCCATATGGCCGATAAAAAACTGAAATCCCTGTTATTCCTTGCTGCCAAAACGGCGGTAGCTCATAATAAGGAATACAGCTTATATGCCGAACGAAAAAAACTTGAAGGAAAGCCTTATTTCTTAATTATGAACAATGTGTCCAATAAAATGCTAAGAACAGTCTATGGTGTCATCCAAAGTCGTAAACCATATGATATGAACCATATTTGTATTGACCCAAGAAAAATGAGTTGAAAAAATAACGATTTTATTTGTTTTTAATAGAGTATATAAATAAGCGAGGGAAGAAGCGATGGCTTTATGCCGTCCCTTTTCCGAAAAATATTTTGCGACGTTTATATTTCGGTAATATTGTATGAATACTCTCTACCTCAAATTTTTCTATAGAAGTTCATCACTTAAAAGACCTATAATGAAATAGTTGATTACTCGATTTAATGTGTTTCCAGAATGATTAACTTAAAGATATTTAGTAGAAATGATTAGGCATAATGAACCAAATTTGAAGCAGTATTAAGAGTCATAAAATAAATGACTTTTTATGTTGGTTTGAAATAATACAAATTATATATTTGCACCATCAGAAAGTAAAGCATTTTACTTTAAGTTCATTTATAATATCGTCAACAAATCGGCTAACAGTAAAGTTTCGGAATCTGTAACTGGTTGATATATATAATATTATGGGGAAAGGGTATAATCCTGCCACCCCGACTATTAAAGCTTAACAAATTTTTATTTGTTAGGCTTTTTTTATTTCCACACGTCACAGTCGTAGACTAGTAAAGGAAAATCGGATCATTCCTACAAGTTGTTTTTACAAGCGCTTACACTTTTATTGAAAAGCTATATAAATTTTATGTCCATATTTTGGGGTGGTAATTAGAATCTCGCTTTCTAATCTTTTAGCTAAGGTTACCTTTAGCCCTTTACGATAAAAAGTTTCATTTTCGGTTTTGTAAATTTTTGATTCTTCCGTTTTACAATCTTCAAATTCTTTTTTAACTATTATTTTTCCGGTTGAAATATTAAAATCTACATCTCTCCAATATTCACAAAGTTTTCCGCTCAAGCTTGTATATCCTATTAAGTAGAAAGCTCCATCTTGAAAACGATAGAGAATTTCGTATAGGTATCTTTACTGAAATTCAGTTAGAAAATAATCTGATCTTAAATTTTAGATTAGATAGCAGAGCCGGGTTTAATGTTCTTAGATCTTAGTATATAGAAAAACTAGAAATTGATAAAAATCCCTTTTGAAATCGAGTACAAACCAAGTTTCTTTAAACCTGAAGAGAGGAATACTGATTATACCGTTTTGTCACAAATGACTGATGCGAATAAGTAGCTACCCGTAAAAGATTTAAAAACATGTATGACGGACTCATCTATAAGGAAATAATGAGAATCAATTGGATGGAAAAAAATACACATTTGAAATTTTTAATAAGACTAATCGTGATCAAATAAGGTGTTTCTAGAAGTAAAAAAAACTATTTCAAAATTAGAGGTACCTAAGAACATTTCTATAAGTATCTTTTACTTCCGTAAAGAAAAATTTCATTGCATTGTGGATCTCTAAATTTTCAAATCAGACGATTTCGCTCTTCTACTTTTTCAAAAAAACTTGTTGCCATTCAATAAAAGGAAAAATCTAAATTTTAAAACATCCTTCTATTATCCAACAAATCTGATCGTTTTATCCCTATTCTCATAAAAAAACACTTATTTTAGTCAAAATTTTTCATTTTATGAAGAAGATTTTTCTTAGAGTATTTATACTTTTTTGATTTAGAGAGTATTAAAGAAGCAGAGAAAATCGTATTCTATTCATGATCCTATCTACCACTAAAACAAAAACTACGTATGACATCCTATTCTATAAGTGAAATCAATACTATTCTAAAAGGTGAATTAATTGGTGATACCACCCAAAAAATTGAAGCACCAGAGGAAATTCGGAAAGCAAACAGCAATCAAATCACTTTCATTGGAAGCAAAAAATATGAAAAATTTTGGGCCGACTCAAAAGCCTCTGCTGCTCTTGTTAGCGCTAATTCTGATTTGCTTCCTGGCGACAAGCGTGCTTTTATAAAAGTAAAGAATGTAGATTTAGCCATGGCAAAAATACTGGAGCTTTTTAATCCGCCAGCACCTGTTTTTGATACCGATATTCATCCCACAGCCGTAGTTCACGAAACGGCAAAAATTGGCGAAGGCTGTCAAATTGGTGCAAATTGTTATGTAGGAAAAGATGTTGAATTGGGAAAGGAAGTCACCTTATATCCCAATGTTTGCGTCTTCGACGAAACCACAATTGGCAGTAATACCATCGTATGGTCTGGAACGATCATACGCGAACGCTGTATTATTGGGAGTCATTGTATTTTTCATACCAATGTGAGTATTGGAGCAGACGGTTTTGGTTACCGACCAAGTGACGATGGCAAAGCTTTGGTAAAAATACCGCAAATAGGAAACGTGATTATTGGTCATTATGTAGAAATTGGTGCCAATTCTTGTGTAGATAGAGCAAAATTTAGTTCTACGATTATTGGAGATGGGTGTAAAATAGACAATCTTGTACAAGTAGCGCACAACAGCATTATGGGACGTTCTTGTATTATGGCAGGACACAGTGGTCTTGCGGGTTCTGTGACTTTAGGCGATGGCGTGGTTATTGGCGGCAGCGCTTCTATTAAAGACCATACCACCATTAATTCTGGTGCTACTGTTGGTGCGGGTTCTGGAGTTATGAACGATGTAGAGGCTGGAAAAACAGTTCTAGGTTATCCCGCGCAAGATGCTAGAGATATGCTAAAACAATGGGTTGCGATTAGAAAATTTATGAAAACTCAATAATATACCAACTTATACTTAGCAAAACTCAAATGGATATTATTTTTAAGCAGATACACATCGAAGATAAGAATAAGGTGCTCCTCTTATTCAAAGAAGCTGCGGAAAAGATTGCGAAAAAAAATGTAGATCATTGGCAGTATTGGAAGAATCCGCCGCAAGAAAAAATACAATGGGTAGAAGAAGGCATTCAAAATGATGAGTTCTTTTTTGTGGAAGATTCCCACAAGCAAAATATAGGAATGTTACGAATCCTAGAAGAAGATATGATGTATTGGGGGAAGCAAAACGAAAAAGCGAAATATATTCATTCCTTAGTAGTGATAGAAAGACTGGAAGGAAGAGGAATTGGAAAAGCAATACTTCAAAAAGTTGAAATTGAGGCTAAGAAAGAGGGTTACAAATTCTTAAGGTTAGATTCTGATGCTAAAAACCCAAGACTCTGTAATTATTACGAGCAACAAGGTTTTAGAAAAGTTGGAACAAAAACACTTCCCATTTCTACCTATAACTTATATCAAAAAGAACTGGTTTAAAAGTCATCTTAAAAATATAGAGTTTCTGTATTAAGCAACGGATATACTTTTCCGCGGTTATTCTACGGCTAAATTGTCTGATTTTCTTCAGTATTACGTTGTTATTTATTTTTAGTCTTTAGTGACAAATTAAAATAGATGAGTTACTTTTTCCAAAGCGATTTTATCGAGAGCGGGAGCAAATTTTTAATAGCTAAATTTATCATTAGTTACAAGCAGTCTTGTTTCTTGGTTTCTAATTCTTGTTTCTTATCTCTTGTTTCTTTAAAGCACATCATAGAATCAAGCCATCTCTTCCTTTAAACTCTAATACGTATTAGTCATTTCTACGTCTACCACCAAGATAAAATCGGCTTTTCCTTTATATTCTTTTTCTAATTTTCCTACATCATTTTGCGTCACGGTAGAAATCGTCACCATCTTTAAATCTTCTGAAGCTTGTTGTAGGTACCAATAAATGCCTTCAAAATGATCACTGTGATAAGCGCCGTTGTAGTGAATAAATTGCTGCTCCTTTTCTCTATTTTCTAAAATAAAATGGGCCATCGTAGCATCTTTAACGGCTTGAGCTTTAGGAAAATTGGGGTTTGCATGATCTGGCATCATATCTAACATCTTTTTATAGCTTGGTAAGTTTGCATCGTAAGCAATAGGCAACGGTGGTAACCAACTTTTTTCTTTTTCAGGCAGACTATCCAAAGCTTCAAAGCCTTTTTTATACACTAAACTCGCGTAGCGCCTGGGTATATTGGTGGCAACAAATTGAAGCTGATTTGTTTTTGCAAAATCTACTAGTGGCTTATAATCTGTTTTATGATTCACCCATAAACGCGCTAAGCTATCTAAGCCCTTCTGATTTATTTCATCATTCAAATATTGATTGAGGACGTTTTGATTATCGGTTTCTAGCATCTCTGCACCCAATACCAAATCATTTTCTTTATGTAGTTGCTGCGTTAATTTGAGTTGCATCCAGTGCGCAATAGCATTATCGTGCAACTCTCCAAATAAGATGATGTCTTTATCCTTTACGGATTTAACCAATTTTTTAAAGCTTACTTTTCTTCCTTTTTTGTTGTAAATTTGATAGGCTTCCAATTTTTGTGCAGATACACTTAAGCTCGCAAGCAAAATTAAGCCAGTTAAAATAAATTTCATAAATGTTGATTTGTTATCCGAAAATAATCAATTTATAGTTTCTCTTTTACTTTTCTACGGAAACAATTCCGCGGAAGCGTAAAAAATCATTCAAAAAAGTCTTCATAAAACAGTATATTTAAAAATAAAAAGATGAAAATTCTTGGAATATCTGGCTCTGCGAGTAAATCTAGCAGCAACTACTATCTCTTAAATGCTATAAAGGAATTGCTTTCTTCACCAGACGAAATGCAAATAATTGAAGGTTTAGAAGAATTTGAGTTGTTTAGTACGTCGCAATTAGAAAAAAGCATTCCCAAAAATATTGAAACTTTAAAAAATAAGATTTTAGAAGCCGGTTTAATCCTTATCGCTACCCCAGAATACACGCATAATATCCCAGCGGTACTCAAAAATATGTTGGAATGGTGTACGGCATCGGGAGAATTTGCACAAAAAGCGGTTTTGCCTATTACGTTCACCCCCACCGAACCTCGCGGAAAATATGCGATGGCTTCTCTATTGGGTTCTTTGCAAACGATGAAAACTAAAATAGAGACTCAACTCCCGCTCTATAAAACCGATGTAACCACCTTAGACCATCAAATTGAAATCCCCGAAGATATTGAAGAAATAATACGCACTGCCATCAATCTATATCGCTAACATCAATCTATATCGCTAAATTACTTTAGTGTCTATAATCATTAATTCTAGGTTAAATAAAGACTGACTTAGGGATTTAAGCTTAGTTTTGCATTTTTTTAAGCAGCGCATTTCATGAATAATTCTAGTAGTCCTTCCAAATTATTGCTCATCGTTGCTATTTTAGCCATCGCCTTCAACTTAAGGCCTGCGCTTTCAGGTATTGGACCTTTAGCAGAATCTATTGGCATCGATTTAGATCTATCTGGCGCGTCTTTGGGATTATTGACCACCTTACCCCTACTGGCATTTGCGGTGATCTCTATGCTAACTCCCTTATTCACGAAGAATTTTGGAGTAGGAAAAACACTATTGGGAGCTTTGGCAATATTGAGTTTGGGAATCATAGTCAGATCGGTTTTTGGAATTGTGGGTTTATATGCAGGAACTCTATTTGTGGGAATAGGAATTGCCTTCGGAAATGTTTTACTTCCAGCCTTAACCAAACAAAACTTTCCTGATAAAGCCGGAGCGATCACCAGTTTATACGGAAGTTTAATGGCCATAGGAGCCGCTTTAGCCGCGGGAATTAGTGTTCCTCTAGCCGAAGATTATGGTTGGGGATGGCGTGGAGCTTTAATTATTTGGGCAGCAACTTCACTGATTGCTTTTATCATTTGGTCTTTTCAAGTAAAGCACCTCAAAAAAACTAAACCCAGACGTAATTTTATGGAAGCTTTAAAAAAGCTAAGTAGCATTGGATTAGTTTGGAAAATGGCCATTTATATGGGCTTACAATCTATGGTTTTTTATGTAATTTTAGCTTGGTTGCCTACCATTTTAATAGAAGATGGCTATTCTAACACTTATGCGGGATGGATGCTTTCTCTCTCACAAGCCACAGGGATTTTAGGTTCTATCGTCATTCCACTATGGGCAGGAAAGCGTAAAGACCAACGCTTCATTATTGGAGTTTTGGTGTTTTTAGAAATCATTTCTCTAATTGGGCTCATGTTTCCTGGCTTAGGCTTAGTTCCGGTTTGGGTTTCTTTAATTGGCTTTGTTCTAGGAGGTACTTTTGGACTCGCATTATTACTTATTATTTTAAGATCTTCAGACGCCGATACTGCCGCAGAGCTTTCAGGAATTGTACAGTCTATTGGTTACCTGATCGCTGCTACGGGCCCTTTTTGTATCGGAATTATTCATGATTTCAGTGGCGAATGGAATTACGCCTTATTAACCTTAATAGCCATCGCTCTTATTAAACTTTATGTAGGCATGGGAGCTGGAAAAAAAGGAACGGTTTAAAAGTACTTTAAAATTTATAAGATAAGTTTTTAATCTTGCTACAACACGAGAGAAAACAATAAGCACTATTTAATTACTTCTATTTTAGAAAAAATTAGATGACATCATCAATGTCTTCTATATAATGACAAATAATTAAGTGACTGCTGAAATGGCATTGATGACACCTTACAGGTTTATAGAGAATTAATCCCTAATTTTATAAATATTAGAAAGTTTTCTATCTCTAATTGCTGTAATAAACCAATAAAAAAACTAGGAAGCTAGCATTAGAAAAGCTATTTTTTAAATCTACAAGAAGTGTAATTAGCTTTTATTTCGTAACTTAGAAATTAACTTATTTTTAAAACTATGAAAAAATTACTTTAGCATTAGCCTCAGTATTAACTTTTGGAATGCAGGCTCAAGATTTCCCTAATCCATATTGTGATTTAGATGATACAAGTGTAGAGGAAATTACTTCTGTGGCATTTGCTGGAAGCAACATGACAAATACAGATTTAACTTCTATTTTGGTTGATGAAACTGCTGTAGTTTCAGAAGTAACTATAGGAGAGACTTATACTCTTGCGGTAAAAGGAAATACGTACGGAGACTTTCAAAATAAAATTGTTGCCTTTATTGATTGGAATCAAAATGAAATCTTAGATGATGCGAATGAAATCTACGAAGTAGGTTCTTTGATAAACTCTACGGGAGATGATGATATTTCTGTAAGTATGGATATTACGGTTCCCGCAGATGCTTTAGAAGGACCCACCCGAATTAGAATTACCAAAACCTATGAAGATGCAGATTCTGTTGCTATTATCAACCCGTGTGCCATAGAATTTGATCCTTTTGGAATGGGAGCTAATCCAGGGTTTGGACAAGCCTTAGATTTTACTTTAAATGTGGGAGTTTTAAATGTTAATCATTTTGACGCTAAGGCGTTAATTGTATATCCCGTGCCTACACAAGATATTTTACACATTGAGTATAAGTCAGAAATTAATTCTGTAAAGGTTTATAATCTTTTAGGGCAAGAAGTTTTGAGGTCAAATATGTCCGCTTCTCGTGTAAAGTTAAGTTTATCTACACTTTCGGCAGGTTCTTATGTAGTAAAAATTTCTACGGAAGAAGGGCAGCACAATTTTAGAGTTGTAAAATAATAATATTTAGAAATTAGCAATTGAATGCTTATTCATAATCGCATTTAACTCATAGATTTTGAACTATTTAATTTTTTTCTGCTCTTTGGTTAAGCCTGTCTGCGACATAGGCAGACAGGCTCAAACAAATATTGATGTAAATTTTAGATCCTTGTTTAATTAGCTATTTACTCACACTATAAAATAGGATTTACGTTAATATTGTTTTAATAAAGTGGCCTTTTACAACAGGCTTTATTAAATTAGGGTTTACTTAAAAAATTTTTATGTCTCAAGATTCAGGTCTTATTATAGATTGGGTAAATATGCCTACTTATAATACCATTATGGCTTTAGCTACAGGAGCTACACTTATGTCATTAGCAAAAATAGGTCAGCAACTATATAAAAAAGAACAAATAAATCCGTTAGGGTGGAGTTTAAATCTTGGGGTTTTAAGCGTTTTACTTTTTACTACCGGTTTGCATATGACGCTTACTTGGCCATTAGCCAAATATTTTCCTTTTGATAATATTGTTTTTGGCGAACCTACTTTAGCCATTGGCGTACTCGCGTTGGGACTTTCTTTTTATTTCTATAAAGCTAAAACATCTATACTAAGCTCCACCACTCCATTTAAAGAAGTGGCTCGTGTAGTTTGGCATCTTAAATATTTGCTTTATGGGTTAGGTTTATCACTCATCGCTATAGGTATTGCAGGAGTTACTTATCAACTCTTTGCCGCACCACCAGAAGAACCTATTACAGGACAATTTGCAGATTATCCTATGGTAGAGGCAACATTTATTTCTTTATTATGGGCATTAACGGGTGTGGCTTCTATTTTAGTTCCCTCTGTACTTCACTATTTTGCTCTAGGAAAAACCGCTATCACCAATAAATTAAAACTAACATTTGCACTTCTTTATGGTCTTGGAGTTATTTTTCTACTTTTTGGTGCCTTTAATTATTTTACACATATAGGGCTAATTGTCAATACAATGGCCAAATAAATACAATTTATGAGCTATCCAGTAAACTTTTCTCACGTAGGAATTAGTGTTCCAGATATAGAAAAAGCCATGCAATTTTATATAAAGGCTTTAGGTTTTTATCATATTGCTGGCCCAATAGAGGTGAATGAGAATGAAGACAATCACTTATCATTTATCAGCAAGAAAATATATGGACAGGGTTGGAAGAAATTTAAATTTGCACATTTATCTTCTGCTGACGGAATTGGATTAGAAATTTTTGAATTCGCCAATAATTCTGAAAAAAAGTCAGATAACAGTTCTTTTAAAACCAGCGTATTTCATTTTTGCGTTCAACATCCCAATATTGAGGAAATGATTGAAAGAATCGTGTCACACGGCGGTAAAGAAACCATGCCTCCCCAAGAAATGTATCCTGGAAAAAAACTATATAAAATGGCTTTTACTGAAGATCCTTTTGGGAATAGCATAGAAATTTACACACACGCTTACGAATTGCAAAATGTTGGCAATAATGGAAGCATCACCTAACTTATATCCATGGCAAAAATAGAAATCTCTGGCAAGCAATTCGTTAAAAGCTTACTCCTTATTTGTCTAATTTGGATTATACTCACCTCTGCTTCTAGCTTAATTTCACCCTTGGTAGTCGCTGTCATCATAGCTACTTTACTCGATAAACCTACCCAGAAAATGAGATCTTGGGGCTTTCCTAAATGGCTCGCCATTAGTATTTCTATGCTTCTATCTATTGTTTTTTTTACCTTACTCTTTTGGCTCATTAGTACTCAGGTAAATGCAATGGCAGATGATTGGCCAACTATCAAAGAAAAAGCACTGGCTAAATATCAAGTTTTTAGTGAGTGGATGCAAAATAAGTTTCAAATAAATCCGAAGGAAACTTTTAATCAAAATGTAGATTTTTTCGATCAGGTACAAAATATAACAGAAGCTTTATTTGCTTCAGCCTCCAATGTTCTGTCTAATTTTTTCATCATTTTAATTTATGTCATTCTATTTTTGATGCAAAGAAAATTGTTCATCGGTTTCTTTAAAAAATTAGTAAAGCACGAAGACGGCGCGAATAAAATTTTGCAAGATTCTGCCAGCATCATTAGTGGATATTTGTTTGGGAAAGGTAAAATCATGTTTTTCTTAGCTATCATATATTATATAGGGTTCAAAGTAGGTCAGGTACCGTTTGCACTATTTTTAGCGCTATTTGCAGCCTTATTTTCTATTATTCCTTATGTAGGTAATATAATTGGCGGCGGTATAGCCGTCATCTTATCTTACCTATATGCGGGTGGTACTCCCGCACTTATTGTAATTGGAGTAATTATGGCAGCTCAACTCATAGAAAATTATATTCTCACGCCTTGGATTATTGGAGACGAAATAGATTTAAATCCCTTTATTACCGTTTTTGGTGTTATTTTATTTTCCACGTTATGGGGAATCGTAGGCGCTATTTTTGCTCTGCCATTAGTCGGAGTTTTAAAAGTAATTTTTGAAAATACGAAAAACTTAGAAGCCTACGCCCATTTATTAAAAAAACAAAACGATTAAAAATGCTTCAGTATAAAATTATCAACGCCCGTCTTGGCAAGCATAAAAACCCGGTTCAGATTGGGATTAAAGATGGATATATCCACGAAATTAGCGAGCAGGTTAACGCTTCCGCGGAAGCGATATATGACGCCAACAACAATTGGGTAAGTCCTGGTTTCTTTGAAAGCCACATAGACTTAGACAAAGCCTGTATTTTAGACCGATGCAATATAGAAGAAGGCACTTTAGAAGAGGCTGTAAAGGAAACCTCTAAAGCAAAAAAAGACTTTACGGAAGTAGATGTTTTTAAAAGAGCGAGTCAAGTGGTAGAAATGGCCATTAAAAAAGGCACCATGGGAATGAGAACTTTTGTAGAAACAGATCCTAAAACAAAATTAAGAGCTTTTAACGCCATAAAAAAAGTAAAAGAAAAATATGCTTTTGCCATAGACATTCAAATTTGTGCTTTTGCGCAAGAAGGCTTAACAGATAATGAAGAAACGCAAACGCTTTTAGAAAAAGCTTTGCAATATGGTGCCGAGGTAGTTGGTGGTTGTCCTTATAAAGACAAAAATCCCAACAAGCACATAGAGATGATTTTAGATCTAGCCGAAAAATATGATATAGATGCAGATTTTCACTTAGATTTCGATTTAAATCCTGAAGATTCTAGCATTCCCAAACTCGTAGAAGAAACCATTAAATGAAAGTATCAAGGCAAGGTGAGCATTGGCCATGTTACTAAATTGGCGGTCATGAAACCTGAACAACGCGAAAAAATGATTTCGTTGTTAGAAAGCGCCAACATAAATTTGAGTATTCTTCCCGCTACAGATATTTTTCTTAACGGAAGAAATACGGAACGACCTATACCACGCGGACTCATAAATGCCAAAGATTTTGCAAAGCGCATAAATACCTGCATTGCGAGCAATAACATTCTCAATGCTTTTACACCTTATGGAGACGCATCTCTATTGCGTATGGCAAATATGTATGCTAATTTATCCCAATCTGCCACCGAAGAAGAATTAAAAGCCGTTTATGAAATGATTGGTAAAAACGCTGCGGAAATGATTCAGCAAAAATTTATATTGGAAGAAAAAATGCCAGCAAATTTAGTAATTGTGGAAGCTAAAAATGCTACAGATGCTATCCGAAGAGTTTCGCAGCCTCTACTAGGCCTCAAAAGTGGAAGAGTTACTTTCAAAAATGAAGCCGCCATTTTGTTTATCCCTCAAATCTAAGTATCTTTAAAGCAAGCACTATATAAAAAACTAAAGACTATGAAAGAAACCATAAAGAATATTACAAAAACCTTAAAAACTAAGCAAGGCGATTTAAAATATATCAGTTTAAAAGACTTTGCAGACAAACATCCTAAAGTAAATCAACTGCCTTTCTCTATTAAAATTTTATTAGAAAATGCTTTACGGAATTATGACGGATTCTTAATTGAAGAAGAGCATATCACTAATTTAGTGAACTGGGATCCTAAAGGAAGTAGTACTTCAGTTCCCTATAAGCCAGCGCGAGTGCTGATGCAAGATTTTACAGGTGTTCCTGCCGTTGTAGATATTGCCGCCATTAGATCTGAAGCTATTAGAAAAGGAAAAGACGGTGCCAAAATTAATCCGAAAGTTCCTGTAGATTTAGTAATTGACCACTCGGTGCAAGTAGATTTCTTCGGAACAGATTACGCATATAAGAAAAATGTAGAGTTTGAATATAAGAGAAACGAAGAACGCTATGAAGTGTTAAAATGGGCTCAAAATGCTTTTGAAAACTTTACCGTAGTTCCTCCAGGAATGGGAATTTGCCACCAAGTAAATTTAGAATATTTAGCCAAAGGAGTTGTAAATCGCGATGGTTGGGCTTTTCCAGATACCTTAGTAGGAACAGATTCGCATACGCCCATGGTAAATGGCGTTGGTGTTATTGGTTGGGGTGTTGGTGGTATTGATGCAGAAGCTGCCTTGTTGGGACAACCCATTTATTTTTCGGCGCCTAAAGTAATCGGCTTAAAATTAGAAGGAAAACGACCTGAAGGGATTACCTCTACAGATATGGTTTTAGAAATTACTCAGGTTTTACGTTCATATGGTGTAGTGGGCGACTTTGTCGAGGTTTTTGGTGAAGGTTTAGACCATCTCACCGTTCCCGATAGAGCCACGATTTCTAATATGTCTCCAGAGTTTGGTTGTACCGTTACTTACTTTCCTATAGATGACCAAACCATCAAATACATGAAAGACACCAATCGAGACCAAGATCAATTGGATTTGGTAGAAAACTATTGTAAAAACAATCTACTTTGGCGTACAGGAAAAGAAGAAATTACGTATAGCGATATTGTAGCGGTTGATTTATCTAATTTAGAGCCTACCGTTTCGGGACCTAAATTACCGCAGCAGAAAATCTTGGTAAAAGAACTTAAAAATAAATTTAGTGATATATTAAAAGAAGCTCACGGTAGAGATTATCTTTCTCCTAATAAAAGAGAAACTTGGTATGCTGAGGGAGGTTCAGGTACAAAATTCAATAAACAGTTTAGAGAACAAAAAGTAGATAAAGAAATTTCTGTAGAAAAAGATGAAGCTTTACATTCTGTACATATTGCTCAAGGTAACGAGCAGTATTCTCTAAGCGACGGTTCTATTGTAGTGGCGGCGATTACTTCGTGTACCAATACTTCTAACCCATCTGTAATGCTGGGAGCTGGCTTAGTGGCGAGAAAAGCCATAGAAAAAGGAATTGATGTTAAACCTTGGGTAAAAACGTCTTTAGCGCCAGGATCTAAAGTAGTAACCAGTTACTTAAAACGCGCTGGATTGTTAGAAGATTTAGAAGCTTTACGCTTTCACGTGGTAGGATATGGATGTACTACCTGTATTGGAAATTCGGGTCCTCTCCCACCTCATATTGATAAAGCAATTGATGATGGCGAGCTATTAGTAGCTTCCGTATTGAGTGGAAACCGAAACTTTGAAGCAAGAATTCATAATAAAATTGAAATGAATTTCTTGGCTTCTCCTATGCTAGTGGTTGCCTATGCCATTGCAGGACGTGTAGATATCAACTTAATGGAAGATCCTTTAACCAAAGATGCCAATGGCCAAGAAGTTTACTTAAAAGATATATGGCCTTCTCAAGAAGAAATTAATCAAGCGATGAAAATTGCTACTTCCAAAGAAGATTACGCTAGAGAATATGATGTCATCTTTGATGGTGAAGAACAATGGCAAAATTTAAAAGCGCCAAGCGGATTGGATTATGAGTGGAAAGATGATTCTACTTATATTAAAGAAATTCCGTTTTTTAAAGATATCAGTGATAATCCAGAAACGCTAAAAAATATAGAAAATGCCAATGTTTTGATGAAACTGGGGAATTCAGTTACCACAGATCATATTTCACCTGCAGGATTATTTTCTGACCGCAGTGAAGCTGGAAAATATTTAACAGACAAAGGCGTAGAAAAAAATATGTTTAACTCCTATGGTTCGCGCAGAGGAAATCATGAAGTAATGATGCGTGGTACTTTTGCCAATGTACGTATCAATAATGAGATTGCTAAGCGTAAAGGAGGTTACACTAATTATTTTCCAGACAATAAGGAAATGACAGTGTATGATGCCGCGATGAAATATAAGGAAAGTAAGACTCCACTTGTGGTAATTGCGGGAACGCAGTATGGTTCTGGTTCTTCCCGAGATTGGGCCGCTAAAGGAACCATTCTTTTAGGAGTAAAAGCCGTTATTGCCACTTCTTACGAACGTATTCACCGCTCTAATTTAGTGGGAATGGGAGTTTTACCTTTAAAGTTTAAAGGTGGTGAAGATGCCTATAGTTTAAACTTGACGGGGAGAGAAACTTACAGCATTAAAGGGATTGAAGCCGGACTAACTCCTGGAAAAGAACTTGATGTAGTAGCAACTGCTCCCGATGGTAAAATAACCGAGTTTAAGGTAATCACTCGCCTAGACTCTAAAATTGAAATAGAATATGTAAAACACGGTGGTATTTTACAGTATGTACTAAGACAATTTTTAGACGAATAGTAATATTAAACTTGTTGTAAATAAATAAGATTATAAACTCAGGCTTGCCTGTATTTTTTGGACAGATTCGTTCAGAAAATACAGGCAAGCGCTTTTATATACTAGAAATTAGAATTAAAATCCACTAAGCAACAAGCAAAAAATTCGGTTTTAAACTTTAAAATAACCTTTGTCCTCTGATTTAAAAAAGAAATAAAGAGTTGTTTTTTTATATTTGAAGTACTGCAACATTAAAGAGGATTAAATGAAAGACCAACCTATAGACATCAACGAATCTAGCATAAAAAAATATATAAACTCCTTACGTCCAGATGATCTGGAAATTCATAAACAACTCGATTTTGGGTATGCTTATGACGGGAAAACTTGTATTCTTTATGAAATTAGACCTGTTTGGAATAATCCCGAAGAAATACAGCATATAGAATATGCAAAAATCAGGTATTATAAGTCACGGCAAGAATGGAATTTGTATTGGATGAGGGCCAGTCTAAAATGGGAACTTTATCAACCCTTTCCAAAAGCTTCACATATAGAAAAAATGATTAAGTGTATTGAAGAAGATGAATACGGATGCTTTTATGGATAAGATAACTCAAAAATAATTAAAGAAATTGCAGGTAGTTTAAACTGCGGGGAGGATAGTTATTTAAATCGAAAAACAGAAGAACTGATTTGTATTCCAAATTTTTCTGATTTTGGTTATGATAAAGATTTTCAGGCCGTTTTTGAAGAGGAAAAAGAGAAAGTAACTCAACATCCAAAAATTTTATCAAATTTGAGGTGTTGAAAAGTTTTGAATCGTTTATAATCATGCAGTCCTTTGCGGAAAGCATAAGCGAAGATCAATTTAAAATAGACTTAGAACGTACTTTACAAAGAAAGAAACCATTCCAGAACTTTAAATATGCGGTGGAAACTTCTAGATACCGACAAGTAAGGTTTGATTTTAAACAGAGCGAATTGGAAAAAATCATAATAAATCAGTTGGAAAGTGAAGCTTTTAAAGGCTAATGGAAAAATTTTCCATTGGACATTAAACTAAACGGAGTTTTTGACTTTGTGATTTTTTCAGAAAAGAGCTAATCTCTAAGCTACAACTACTATTATAAAAACGGGGATAACAACCTAAAACATTTTTCAATAAGATGTGTAAATTTTGAGCGTTCTAACCATTCTTTAGCGTGGATAAGATTCGCATTTTCAATATCTTCATAAAATAGAGCTTTAAGTTCTATGTTTAAACGCCTACTATAAACCATCGCGTTGGTCTCAAAATTTAAATCGAAGCTACGGTAATCCATATTGGCCGAACCTACTATGGCTAAATCATTATCGATACATAAGGTTTTTGCGTGTACAAATCCTTTTTGGTATAAATAAATCTCCACACCAAATTTTAAAAGGTCTGTATAATAAGAACGGGCTGCAAGATTCACCATTTTAGAGTCAGATTTTCCTGGTACCAAAATTTTTACTTCTATCCCTTTTTGTGCTGCAATTATTAAAGCATCCATCATGCTATCTCCAGGAATAAAATAGGGTGAAGTAATGTAAATACATTTTTGTGCTGCACTAATCGCTTCAATGAGTGCAAAATAAATGATGGGTATATCAGAATCTGGTCCAGAGGAAGCCATTTGCACTATATCTTCTTGATACGTAACATCTAACTGCGGACTAGGAAAATAAGATTGATGATTGTTTATAGGTTTTCCGCTGCAAAAATTCCAATCGCTTATAAATGAGTATTGATAGAAAAAACTAGCACTACCCTGTATTTTTAAATGCGTATCTCGCCAAAACAAACCATCTTTAGCGTGTTCATCATTCCGGTAACGATCACTTACATTGATTCCACCTACAAAGCAAGTCTCGCCGTCTATTATGACTATTTTACGATGATTTCTATAATTGATTCTATTGGTAAAAGCATACCAGATGATTTCGTAAAACGGAGCAATTTGAACTCCTGCTTCTTCCAAACCATGTTTAAATGCTTTACCTAAACTGTGACTTCCAAAATCATCATACATAAAGCGCACTTCTACTCCTTCTTGCGCTTTTCTTTTTAATACGGCTGCCACCTGCTGTCCGGTAAAATCATCTTCATAAATATAATATTGAATATGAATATGATGCTCGGCTTTTTCTAAAGCTTCTAAAAGTACGGGAAACTTATGTTCGCCATTGGCCAATAACTCTACTTGATTATTTGCGGTTAGCGTACTCTGACCAGCTTTTGCTAAAAAGTTAATCAAATTAGTGTGTTGTGGAGCCACTAAATCACTTTGCAAAACTCCTTTGTGGTATTGTGATAATTTTTGCTCCACTTGTCTTAGCAAAGCTACATCCTGAATAATTTTCTTACTGTATATTTTTCGTTTTCTATAATTAACTCCGAAGGAGAAATAAAAGAAAATTCCAAAAATGGGTACAAATACTACCAGTAAAATATATGCTAAGGTCTTAGAGAAGTTTCTAGTATCATAAATGACACGCAAAACCACCAAGATGGTTATTAGCACATAAATGATTTGTAAGATGAGAATATAGCTCATGAGTAACCAACTGGTATCAAATAAATGTACAAGATTTAAATTACCTGAGAGTTACTTGTGGTTTCTTTTTCTTTTCGCGAATTAAATAAATACCAATTAATATAAGCACGGCACCAATTACATACCAAAAATTAAATTTTTCTCCGTCTAAAACACCCCAAATTACGGCTACTATGGGCAATAAATATGAAACCGTACTTGCAAAAACCGCAGAGGTATCTTGAATCAATTTATAGAATAATGCAATTCCTATAGCTGTACCAAAAATACTTAAAATACTCATATAGCCTAAAGCTTCAATAGATTGGTCGGTTAGAGGTGTGCTAAAAAATCCGGAGAAAATTAAAATAAAAAAAGAAGGAATCATCCAAATACTAAATACGCTACTGGAAACATGAATCGATTTTACGTCTTGCAATTTCAGCTTAATGATAAGTGCAGAAACCGCATAAGATGCGGAAGCCAAAACCATAAGCAATGTATATCCAAGCTGCGTTTCTGCAGTATTCATTTCAGAAAAATATAATAAGGTTACCGCTCCAAAAAAACCAATAATGGCTCCAATAACCTGTGTGAACTTGCTTTTGATACCAAATAACATAAAACCAAATACCAAAACAAAAATAGGCTCTAAACTATTAATAATTCCCGCCAAAGAACTGCTGACTTTAGTCTGCGCTATAGGAAATAAAAACATGGGCAAAAAATTACCAAAAAAACCAGCTGCGGTAATCCATAACGCATCTCTTGCCTTCATTTTAAGCAAAGCAGGAACTCCTATAAAAGAAAGAATAATTCCTGATAATCCTACTCGAAAAGCACCAATTTCATAAGGAGAAAATACGGTAAGCGATTTTTTTATTAAAATAAAAGAACTCCCCCAAGTAATGGCCATGATAAAGAGTAACAACCATTTATTTTTGAATAGATTATGCATAGCAAGCTTCTGTAATTTCTCGTAAAATTTAAAGATACAAAGCTACTGCGTAAAAAAAGATTTTAAAATAAAGACTAAAGAATTAACAGGCTTTTATATTCCTATTAATGGATAAGCTTAATATCCAAACTTAAATTTTCTTTTAAATTAAATACACAATCTTCAAACGAGGGTGCAGAAAATTTTGGTTTAAAATTATTGGAGAAAGCATAAGGCTCTTTTGGAATACCCAAAAAATTCATATTGCATTTTCCGTCTTCATTTTCATCGTGATAAAGGGTAATGGCATAATTACCTTGAGGCAGATCAGAAATGCGAATACTTGCTTTTTTATTCTTTACAGGAATTTTATAGGTCTTAAATGATTTACCTTCTTCTAAGAAATATTCTTCGCTGTTGTAAATTCCAACTTCTATAAACCCAGCATCTTTCTTAATACCAGTAATTTCAAGATCCAATTCTGGATTGGAGTGCAGGGGTGTATTAAATAGCAATACGAATAATAAAGAGATATAGTAAATCATAAGATGTTTTAATTAGTAGAAGGCATCTTTTATGCCAAAGATATGAACCTAGAGAAAATAGATGCAAAATTCACTGAATGATAAAAAAAAACCGATTCCTAAATTTCAAGTATTTATACTTTCCATTTAAAAATCGGTCGAGGTTGATTTTGTTACTTCTTATTTCTCGCCAGGTACTGTTTCTTCCACTTCTTCTTCAAAAGCTAAATAACGTTCTTTACTGTCATCTAACTCAAACATCCAATCTGTGTGGTGTTCTTCTGCTTGTGTTCCAGTAACTACACTGGTATAGGTTTTATCTCTATAGGTAAGGATATTTTCTTCCTTATCTCGCAACCATTCCTTAAACATTTCGCTCACTTTATCAAGATTAAACTCAGGATAGTCTGAAAGTGCAATTAAATCTTTAATATAATCAGTTTGAAAGTCTACACTATCTAAAGAATCTTTAATGGCGTCATGGCGATCTAACCATTTGCGAATATCTTCTCTACGTTTCTTCTTAGACGGAAGTTTAAAACGTCCCATCACATAATCTCTTGCTAACCAAGCCTGAGTATCAAACATATTAAAGGTATAATATTGATCTTGCATACCTAAATACATTAGCTGTGGAAGATCATTAAAGAATATCCCTTTGTACATATGATCTGGATAGAGGTTATTCTTCGTTTTTAGACGTAACTCGTCTGGTAAAAACGGAAATTTATGTTGATACCCTGTGCACATTACCACTGCATCAAAATCTTCTGAAGTTCCATCGGTAAAATGTGCGGTAGCTCCATCAAAATGGGTTAACAAAGGCACTTCTTTGATACCGTCTGGCCACTCTACACCAATCGGATTGCTTCGGTAACTTAAGGTAACTGATTTAGCACCGTGTTTGTAACATTGTACTCCAATATCTTCTGCGGAATAACTACTTCCTATCAATAATAATTTTTGATTCTTAAACTGATCTGCACCTCTAAAGTCGTGGGCGTGCATTACTCCACCTGGAAAATCTTCAATTCCTTCAAAAAACGGCATATTGGGAGTAGAGAAGTGACCTGAAGCTACAATTAGATAATCAAACTCTTCTTCATAAGTTCTATCTTCTTTTAAGTTATCAAGAATAAGAGTAAATTTTTTGGATTCTTCGTCAAAACTTACCCAGCGCGCAGTGGTATCAAAACGAATAAAATCACGCGCATTACTTTTATTAATTCGTCCTTGTATATAATCAAATAACACGGGTCTTGGCGGATAGGAGGAAATTGGCTTTTTAAAATGCTCGTCAAATGAATAATCAGAAAACTCTAAGCATTCTTTTGGTCCGTTAGACCATAGATATTTATACATACTTCCATGAACAGGTTCCCCGTACTTTCCTACTCCCGTTCTCCAAGAGTAATTCCACATACCGCCCCAATCGCTTTGTTTCTCAAAACAAACAATTTCTGGAGATTCTATACCTTGCTTTTCCAACGCTTCAAATGCTCTAAGTTGTGCCAACCCACTAGGGCCAGCGCCAATAATAGCTACGCGCTTATTCTTTGTGTTCATAGTCATATATCCGTAAAAATTTAATTGCCTCTAAAAAGGGCATTAATTGATAATTCTTTTAAAATATTAAGGAATTCGGTAGAAAAATAGAAGCCTTGCTATTAACAACAAACGTTTGTATAGCAAAATTGCACTATTAATAAATTTTTGACCGAATGCTCGGAATATAAGTATAAACATAAGTAGAACCAAAGAAAAGCCTTCGTTTATGAGAATTTTAAGTAAGGTTTATCCTTTACTTACGTTTTCGATAGTATTTTGGAGTTCGAGATTTATTATAAACGGTATTGCTGTGATAGCAAAGTCTCAAAATGAAAGTCACGTTTCAAGCCCGTAATAGTTAAGGTAAAAATTTGAGTATAAGTAAACCAGCTAGTAAGCAACATAAAAAACACATCTACTCCTCTATTTCTAATAGAACAGAAAAATTTTAAGTATACATGGAATCATATCCGCAAAGGAAAAAATATATATCTAAAAAAATGAGATTTACTTGGTTACAAATTGTTTTAATACACCCACCACATAATCTAATTCTTCTTTCGTATTGAAGCTAGAAAAAGAGAACCTAACGGAAGGTTTGTCTAAATCTTCTTTAGATAAAATAGCGTTTAAAACGTGAGATCCTTTATCGCTACCACTTTGGCAAGCACTTCCTTTAGAGCAAGCAATCCCGTTTAGATCTAATTGAAACAATAACATTGCCGCTTTGTCATTAGAAACAGGCAAGCAAACATTCACCAGTGTATAGGTGCTATCTACCATATTAGAGCAACCGCCATTAAATTTTACACCCGGAATTTCCTTTTCCAGTTGCTCCATAAAATATGTTTTCAGGTCTTCAGTATAAGGCTTTTCTGCACTTAAATTTTTATATGAGATATCTAAAGCTTCGGCAAGACCTACAATATTATGTACACTTTCAGTTCCTGCACGGTAACCACGCTCCTGCTCTCCTCCAAAGATTAAAGGCTTAAGTCCGCTGTTTTTCTTCACATAAGCAAAGCCGACTCCTTTTGGACCATGAAATTTATGAGCGCTTACTGCGGTAAAATCTACAGGCAAATTTTGTAAGTCCATCTCAAAATGTCCAATAGACTGTACGGTATCGCTATGAAATAACGCATCGTGCTCGTGACATAAATCTCCTACTTTTTGCAAGTCTAGAATATTCCCTACTTCATTATTCACGTGCATTAAACTCACCAAAGTCTTATCTTTACTTTGTTTTAAAAGAGAGGTTAGATGCTCCAAATCTATACTTCCGCATTCTTTTAAATCTACATATTCTACGACAATGTCATAACATCTTTGTAGCTGATTTACGGTGTATAATACCGCGTGGTGTTCTATTTTTGAAGTGATAATTCTCTTTACTCCCAAATCTCTTACGGCACTGTTTAAGGCTAGATTATCTGCCTCTGTCCCGCCAGAAGTAAAAATAATTTCGGCCGCAGTAACATTTAAATGTTTTGCCACCGTTTTACGTGCATTTTCAATATATGATTTTGCCGATCGTCCAAAAGCGTGTGTAGAGGAAGGATTACCAAAACTCTCTTTCATCACTTCGGTCATCTTTTCAATCACCTCTGGTCTCATCTGGGTGGTAGCGGCACTATCTAAATATACTTTTTTCATAAAAATGGGTCTTCAAATTGTTTTGCAAAACTAGTCATTTTAAATTATTCTTTATAATCTTAGGGCTAATTTGATGATTAGATTATTTTTGTGCGAAATTGAGAGTTATGAAAAAAGTATTTTGGTTGGGTATCGTGTTGGTTGGCTTATTTTCTTCTTGTGATGATGGCGACCTTATAGTTACTAATTTTGATTTTGACGAAGAAACGAATCTGCAGTTTTGCTCTACGGAAACAGAAACAGTCATTTTTGCTATTGAAACAGACCCCAACGAAACTATTTTCTTCAAATTTAACGATGGCACTTTTACGGGAAGTTTTGAAGGTATCGCTTTAGAAAACACACTTACGTATCCTATAAATGAAACGAATCAAATTATTTACCGAAGCTTAAGTGGACCTATAAGCGCAAACTATTTTTGTAACACCATCCCGCCTACCCAAAGTAATGTGCAAGAAGAATATATTTCTACCAATGGCGGTAACGTAAAAATTATTACCACCGTAAATTTATCTGGCGATGAAAATGCCGATAGCGATTCAGATGGCGTAAGTGATACTTTGGAAGGACGATATGAAACTCCGCCAAGAGATACCGACGGCGATGGAATTCCAGATTATTTAGATAAAGATGACGATAACGATAATGTGTTAACGCAGGTAGAAAACAATCTTTCTAACCAACCTATGTTTGAAAACACCTATCCTGATACAGATGAAGATGGGATTCCTAATTATTTGGATGACGATGATGACGGTGACGAAATTTTAACTAGAAATGAAGACCTTAATGCCGCCGATAATGTGACGCCAGAAAATCCTGATTTTGATTTAAACCCTTCTGATGATGACACCAATCAAAATGGAATTGCTAATTATTTGGATCTTTTGGATATAGGCTCTTTAGAAGTGAATCAATTTAAAGCAAATGAGTTATCACGAAGCTTTACTACCTTGGTTATTGCAGAAAATATTTCTTTAAAGAACACGAGTAGCGCTGAAGTAATTACGCTAGAAACCTTAATTTTAGGAAGGTTACAAACTACTAAAACAGTCGTTGTAGAGCCAGAGATAGAATAAAGTTTAACCTTGAGTTATAAAAACTTCTGTAGCGCCGTATCCATATTTTTTTGGATCGGCTTCGTAATAATTGATTTGATCGTATCTCCCAAAGAGTGTGTTTAATTCGGCTTTTAAGACGCCTTCCCCTATGCCATGAATAAATACGAGTTTTTGAATCCGATTTTTTATAGCGTGTTCCAATCTATGCCGAGCGGTATCCATTTGAATATTTAGCATATCAAAATTATCTAGATGTCTTCTGTCGGTCAATTTTTCAATATGTAAATCTATTTCTATAGCAGGAATACCTTTTTCTCGTTTTTTTCTAACGCCTTTGGGTTTTTTCTTTACGTATTTTTCTTTTAAAGCATTTTTGATGTCTTCTTCCTTAACGGAAATCTCATCGGTATTCGTTTTTACCACTTCCGAGACATCGAAACGCATCACAAAGCCATCTTCCGTTTCCATGTAGATTTGATTATCTTCTATATTTTGCACATATCCAGCAATAGCTTCGTCTAATACTTCTACGTAATCTCCTATTTTAATCATGCTCTTCCTCTTTAGTCCCTTTAGATTTTATTCCCGTATTTAAACCATACAGTCCCAACATCAAAAATACAATGCCTAAGATTTTTAAAGCCAATATTTCTTCTTCTTGGCTCATCGTATAGATTAACATCACTCCCCCTATTAGGATACAGAAATAACTAAAACGTTGAAAATTAGACTTTGACATAAACGATAAATACTAATAAAAAAAGAGCTAAAGATATAATTTTTATCTCATTTTTTTTTCAATAATTAACATTAAAACACTATTTTTGTCCAAATACATGACTATGAAATATATTTCTACTTTCTTTTGCTTCTTTATAGCAGCAACCACCTTTGCTCAATTAACGGTTAAACCCACAAATACACAAGACAGTGATAATTATGTATATGTAGATGGAACGGTGCTCTTTGTAAAGCAGCAGACTAATCTAATTAAAAATAATGATACTCTAAAAGCTAGTCTGTACTTAAGAAATGAAGCTCAACTTATACAAGCAACAGATGCTACTTCTAATAATACAGGTAATGGGGTTATGTCTGTCTTTCAAGAAGGCACCTCAGATAATTTTGAATATAACTATTGGTCATCCCCTGTAGGAATACCCGTAGCACAACCTGGTAATGCTGCTTTTGGTGCAGGTTCTTTAAAAGTTCCTCAGGATAGATTAATAAGTACTTCTATTACGGATATGAATTACAATGGAGACGACGGGACTGCATCTCCTTTTAAAATTGCTAAAAAATGGATTAATACATATGTCATTGATATAAATGACTATGCCAATTGGACACAAGTGCAATTTGAGCGAACTATTAATGCAGGAGAAGGCTTTACCATGAAAGGAACTAGCGGAACAGATCCAACAACCGTACATGGAGTTCAAAATAACCCCGGTAGTGCACAGCGCTATGATTTTAGAGGTCGCCCTCATAATGGATCCGTAACGCCAACCCTATTGGCTCCAAACGACATTGCATTAGTAGGGAATCCTTATCCATCTGCCCTAGATCTTAATTATTTTCTTTTAGAAAACTCTGGTTCTGGTACTTTAACCACTGCTTGTAATGTCTCAGGAATTCCTATTATTAAAAAGAATTCCACTTCAGGAATTGCCTATTTTTGGGACATGGATAAAACAGTAGATTCACACAACCTCAACGAGTATAACGGTGGTTATGGAGCTTATTCACCTAATAACGATTGTAGTGGTATGGGAACATATGTCCCTCCTACCTTTTTTAGATATAATGATAATGGGGAGATCGTAAATAGTGGAAACCAACAAGCTGAAGGAGACACTCAATACAGACGATTTTTACCTATTGCACAAGGTTTCTTTGTAAAGGCACCTGCTATGACTGGGGCAGAAATATTATCAGTTAGTTTTAGTAATAGACATAGGGTGTTTGTAAAAGAAGGAGTTGCAAACCAATCTTACTTTGACAGACCTACTAGCGAAAGTTATTTAGCTATAAATGAAAATTTAGTGATTAGTAATAATGTATTACCTAAATTAAGATTAAATATCGCTTTTGATGATTTATATACAAGACAACTTGCTTTAGCTTTTAACGATAATGCTTCTCCCGCTATAGAACCCGCTATGGATGCTATTAATCTTGATGGCATTTCATCTGATGCTGGTTTTTTACACCAAGGCGATAGTTACATTATTGATACTAGACCTTTTGATATCGAAGACAGACTACCACTTTATTTAAACCTTTCTTCTCAAAGAGATTTGTCTTTTAGAATTAACAATTTTGAGAATTTTGATACAGAAAATGTTTATATCTACGATAAGCAAACGGAAGAATACCATTCTGTAAAAGATACTTATTTTTATATTTCATTACCTGCTGGTGATTATTCTGATAGATTTGAGCTTACGTTTAAAAACACAAATGAAGATTTAGAAGTTTCTGAAGAGATTGCTTCTAGCTTTGATGTTTTTCAAAACAATACCAATGCACAATTATCTATCTCAAATCCTTTGCAAATAGACTTAAATTCTATTGAAGTTTTTGATATGACTGGTAAGAGAATTTTATCAAGTATGAATTTAAATACACAATCTCAGTATACATATCCTACTTCCAAATTTGCTCAAGGAGTTTATGTAGTAAGAATTACAACTAAAGATAATATTTCAACCACTAAGAAAATAAGTATTTTTAAAGGTAGATAAATCATCACTATGGAAGAATATATGCTTCCTTGTATTACCAAACAGCTCTTTCACTTCCCCTGCCCTGGCTGCGGAGGTCAAAGAGCTTTTCTCATGGTATTGCAAGCAGATTTTACAGGTGCTTTCTTGATGTATCCCGCCATTTATCCATTACTTATATTTGGGTTATTAATCTTCATCAATTACCTAAAACCTATCAAATGGTATAGTAAAACAGTTTCTTATGTAGCTTTTATTTCTGTTTTTTTCGTTTTAATTAGTTACGGAATTAAAATCTTTCATTAATTTTTCTATATTTAAAAACTAATTTAAACCAACTTATTATGAATCAAAAATTACCAAATGCAACATTAGCGCTCATTTTAGCAATTATCTCGTACATTGCATGTTGCATAAGTTCTGGCCTAGGCGGCGTAATACTTGCTATTATCGCTTTGATATTGGCTAATAAAGACCGTAAAACGTATTCACTGCAACCAGAAAACTATGACAACTACAGTCAGGTAAAAACAGCAAGAATTCTAGCTATTATAAGTTTAGTCTTATCTGGATTAATACTTCTTACCTCTCTTGGAGCTCTTCTTTTCTTCGGAAGTATAGAAGGAATTGAGAACTGGGCAGAAGAAATTCAAAGGCAACAAATGGAAGCTGCTCAATAAGCAGTTTCTTTTGACACCAAATAAAAAACTCCGAAACGAAAGTTTCGGAGTTTTTTTGTATTTATACCTAAAGATAAATCACTTAGATTTTATCTTCAAACGTTTTAAGTGTTTTGGTGATAATAGAAACACAATCCATCAATTGATCTTTTGTAATTACTAATGGCGGTGCGAAACGAATAATGTTTCCATGGGTTGGTTTTGCCAACAATCCATTTTCTTTTAATGCCATACAAATATCCCAAGCAGTGGAGCTATCTTCTGTATCGTTAATTACGATAGCATTTAAGAGTCCTTTTCCTCTTACAAGGTTAACTACGTTAGAGGAGTCAATGAATGCATTCATTTCATCTCTAAATAACTGCCCCATTTTCTCGGCGTTGTCTGCTAGGTTTTCGTCCTTAATTACTTCTAAAGCTGCAATAGCAACTTCACAAGCAACAGGGTTTCCTCCAAAAGTAGAACCGTGCTGTCCTGGTTGAATCACATCCATTACTTCATTATTTGCCAATACAGCAGACACAGGATAAACTCCGCCAGAAATAGCTTTTCCAAGCGTTACAATATCTGGTTTTACGTTTTCGTGATCTACAGCCAATAGTTTTCCTGTCCTAGCAATACCAGTTTGGATTTCATCAGCTATAAAAAGTACATTATGCTTTTCACACAATGCTTTCGCTTTCTTCAAGTAACCTTCAGAAGGAACAAAAACTCCTGCTTCTCCTTGAATAGGTTCAACTAAAAAACCTGCGATATTTTTATTACTATTTAATGTTTTCTCCAATGCATCAAGATCATCATAAGCTACTTTTAAAAATCCTGGTGTATAAGGACCAAAGTTTTTACGTGCTCCTTCGTCATTACTAAAAGAGATTACGGTTGTTGTACGACCGTGAAAGTTATTTTCAGCAACAATGATTTGTGCTTCATTTTCAGGAATTCCTTTTCTTTCATACGCCCATTTTCTACAAATCTTAATGGCCGTTTCTACTGCCTCTGCTCCAGTATTCATTGGAAGTAACTTATCAAAACCAAAATACTCTGTCGCAAATTTTTCATACTTTCCTAAAACGTCATTGTAAAAAGCTCGAGAGGTTAAGGTTAAAGTTTCTGCCTGTTTAGTCATCGCTCCAACAATTCTTGGGTGACAATGACCTTGATTTACAGCTGAGTAAGCCGAAAGAAAATCATAATATTTTTTATCTTCTACATCCCAAACATAAACACCATCACCTTTTTTTAATACAACTGGTAAAGGATGGTAATTATGAGCTCCATGTTTATCTTCTAGAGCGATTGCTTCTTTGGATGATTTAATTTCTACAACTGACATGCTAATTTTTTTTTCAATTTTAACTTCTTCGATTCCTTCTTAATGGGGAGAAATCACCCATTTTATGCAAGTTGGCAAAATACTAAATGTTTAGCACTTTTGTCAACTTCAACTTCATAAATTCTTCTTATTTTTGCGCTATGGCAAGAAGAAAAAAGAACAAAATATCCTTTGAAGCATTAGATGTTATTGATGCTGGGGCTAAAGGAAAAGCAATAGCGAAAGCTCCAGATGGGAGAGTCGTATTTATAGACAATGCAGTACCAGGCGATGTCGCAGATATACAAACCACACAAAAAAGAAAGTCCTATTACAAAGGTAGCGCTACTCATTTTCATACCTTTTCAGACAGAAGAACAGAACCTGTTTGTCAACACTTTGGCACTTGCGGAGGCTGCAAATGGCAAAATATGGAATATGATTCTCAGCTTTATTTTAAACAGAAAGAAGTAGAGAATAACTTAATACGTTTAGGAAAAATAGAACTTCCAGAAATCACTCCCATTTTAGGAAGCAAAGAAATTTATTTTTACCGAAATAAAATGGAATTCTCCTTTAGTGATAGCCGTTGGTTGACGCTAGACGAGATTAAAAGCGATATCAATATTGCAGATAAAAATGCACTCGGGTTTCACATTCCTGGTATGTGGGATAAGATTTTAGACATCATGAAATGTCATTTACAAGAAGATCCTAGCAATGCTTTAAGAAATGAAATTAGAGATTTTGCTACGGTAGAAAATATTCCGTTTTTTAACGCAAGAAAACAAGAAGGCCTTTTGCGTACACTAATGATTAGAACTTCCTCTACTGGAGAAATTATGGTCTTGGTACAGTTTTTTTATGAAGATAAAGCCAAACGAGAACTATTACTTAATTTTATAGCAAGAAAATTTCCAGAGGTAACCTCCTTACTCTATGTGGTTAATGAAAAAGGAAACGATACCATCTACGATCAAGAAGTGGTTTGCTTTAAAGGAAGAGACCATATTTTTGAAGAGATGGAAGGTTTAAAGTTTAAAATCAATGCTAAATCTTTCTACCAAACCAATTCCGCGCAAGCCTATGAATTGTATAAAATCACTAGAGACTTTGCCGATTTAAGCGGAGATGAATTGGTCTACGATTTATATACAGGAACGGGAACCATCGCTCAATTTGTAGCTAAAAAAGCCAAAAAAGTGATTGGTGTAGAAGCCGTACCCGAAGCGATTGAAGATGCTAAGAAAAACGCCGAATCTAATAACATCACCAACACCGAGTTTTTTGTTGGCGATATGAAGAAGGTCTTTACCCAAGATTTTATCAACACTCACGGTCATCCAGATGTTATTATCACCGATCCTCCACGAGATGGAATGCATAAAGATGTAGTGGCTCAAATTATTAATATTTTACCTAAACGCATTGTATATGTAAGTTGTAATTCGGCTACACAAGCGAGAGATTTGTCTTTATTAGATGAGCACTACAAAGTGACCAAAACCCAAGCGGTAGATATGTTTCCACAAACACATCACGTAGAAAATGTAGTTTGCCTAGAACTAAGATCATGATAAAAAATACACTTTTTTTATTATTTATGAGTTTTCTGCTCCTATCGGGATGTCAAAAAGACGATATTTGTGCAGAAACAACTCCCACTACTCCGCATTTAGTAATTAAATTTCTAGATAATGAAAATCCTTTAAACACTAAAGCGGTTACTAATTTACAAGTGAAAGAGGAGAATACGATGGAAGATTATTTCGAGACTCCTGTTTCAGATACGCTGATTAAAATTCCGTTAAGAACCACAGAAAATTTCACCAATTACACTTTTACCATAAATACCCCCTTAGATCCCGATGCTGAAATTGAAGCAAATGATCCACTTCCTAACGAAGATCAACTTCAGTTTAATTATGCCAAGGTGGCAGAATACGTAGGACGCGCTTGTGGGTATAAAACTCAATTCTTAGCTTTTGAAGCGAGCAGAGTAAATGAGGTTGGCAACACCAATTGGGTAAAAAATATAGAAGTACTACAACCTAATGATATCACCAATGAATTTGACACGCACCTCTATATTTATCATTAGTTTTCTAGGTTTTGCTTTGGGCTCTTTACAAGCTCAAAATTTAGCTACCCAAGATTCTATTGCGATAAAAGAAAAGTTTGGAATACGCGTGGGCGCCGACCTTAGTAAGGCCATCACCAGTATTATTGATGAGAGCTATAAAGGCTTTGAAATCATAGGCGATTACCGTGTATATGAAGATTTTTACGCTGCCGCGGAAATAGGCATCGAAGAAAAGCATTACACCGAACCTTACCTTGATGGAACTGCCAATGGTTCTTACATAAAAATTGGTGCTAATTATAATGCGTATAAAAATTGGCTCGATATGCAAAATGAGATCTTTGTAGGCGTACGTTACGGTTTTGCCAGTTTTTCTCAAACCTTAAATAAATTTGCCATCTACTCTAACGACACTTACTTTCCTGTAGACATTAGAGAAACCAACCAAGAATTTAAATCTTTAAACGCAAGCTGGGGAGAAGTACAAGCTGGATTAAAAACCGAAGTTTTAAATAATATATTTTTAAGTGTACACGTACAATTAAAAGTAATGATTAGCGATAAAAAACCAGATAATTATGACAATCTCTACATCCCTGGCTTTCATAGAACCTACGGCGAAAGCTCTATTGGTGTAGGTTGGGGTTATTCTTTATCTTATTTGATTCCTGTGGTTAAGAAGACTAAAATGCAGAAAATATCAAAAGATTAAAATTACTTTCTTCTATATAGCTAGTTTTGTTAAATTAGAAAAAATCGTTTGAGTTCACTTCATAAAAAAAGTGGAAAACCTTAGCCTTCCACTTCCCTATAAAATTTTACGAATACATTCTTTATTTCATTTTATGCACCTTCTTTGTTCCCTCATAAATCTCATATTTTAAGAAACGAGATTCTAACTTTCCGTTAAACATCTTAATTTTTCTAGAAGGTCGTAAACCTACATTTTTAATTGCTTCTAGATTAGATACGATAAACCAAGCTTGGGTGCCTGGATAATTTCGCTTCAACGTATTACCAATATCTTTATAAAACTCTTCTAGATTCAATAATTCTAATCGCTCCCCGTAAGGCGGATTAAAAACCATATGTAAATGCCCTTCGGTATTTTTTTCGGTTTGGAAGAAATCTTGTTGTTCTACTTGTATGAATTCCGTTAAGTTAGCATTTTCTATATTGTCTAAAGCTTTATGAATGGCAGACGGTGCTTTATCATAGCCAATAATTTTATGGTCAAATCCCCGAATTTTATTCAGTAGAGAAGCTTCTATTTTTTCAAATAAATCTACATCCCAATCTTTCCATTTTTCAAAACCAAACTCTTTTTTATTCAAATTAGGTGGTATGTTACACGCAATCATTGCCGCTTCTATTAAAATGGTTCCACTTCCACACATGGGATCCATAAAATCTGATAACCCATCCCAGCCACTCATCAATAACATTCCTGCTGCCAAAACTTCATTGATAGGAGCAATATTAGTAGCGGTTTTATATCCTCTTTTGTGTAAAGATTGCCCAGAACTATCTAACGAAATGGTACAAAAGGTATCTTCAATATGCACGTTAATACGCAAATCTGGAAAATCTAAGTCAACACTAGGTCTAAAACCAGTGGTATTCCTAAATAAATCTACAATGGCATCTTTGGTTTTTAACGCGATAAACTTACTGTGCGTAAAACGAGAAGAATGCACGGTAGCATCAATCGCTAAAGTACCTTTATTCTCTAAGTACGCTGGCCAATCCATGGCGTAAATCTTTTTGTAGAGATCTTCTTCAGAATCAATTCTAAAAGTTTGAATAGGTTTTAAGATTTTAATCGCGGTGCGCAAACCCAAGTTGGCCTTGTACATAAAGCCTTTATCTCCAATGAAACTAACGTTTCTCACGCCTTCCTTTACATCTATTGCACCTAAGTTTTTTAACTCTTTTGCTAATATAGGCTCAAATCCGTAAAGAGTTTTCGCCACCATTTTATAATTATTTTCCATATAAAAGTTCTCTTGCTGCAAAAATACATTATTTTTGCAGGCTATGAGAAAAGATACTACAAAATGGTACACCTCTTGGTTTGACACCAAATACTACCATATTTTATATAAAGACAGAGGTTATGAAGAAGCAGAAGATTTTATGCGAAATCTCACCTCTTTTCTTCAGTTAAAAAAAGGATCCTCCATTTTAGATTTAGCTTGTGGGAAAGGGAGACATTCCGTTTACTTGCATCAACTAGGTTATAAAGTAACTGGCGTAGACCTTTCTCCAAACAGCATACAAGAAGCCCAAAAATCTGAAAAGGAAGACCTTCGTTTTGAAGTACATGATATGTGTTTGCCCTTAACGGAAAAATTTGATGGCGTATTTAACCTGTTTACCAGTTTTGGATATTTTGAAGATGAAGAAGATAATTTAAGAACCATAAAAGCTATAAAAGAGGAACTCGAACCTAATGGCTATGGTGTCATCGACTTTATGAATGTGCACGAGGTGATTAAAAATTTGGTGCCACAAAACACGCAAAGCATTCAAGGCATCGACTTTTATTTAAAGCGTTATGTGGAGAATGGTTATATTTATAAAGACATTCAGTTTAGAGATGAAGACAAAGAGTTTAAATTTCAGGAAAAAGTAAAAGCCATCACTTTATCACAATTTAAAACCTACTTTGAAGAAGCAGGTTTACAAATAAAAAATCTCTTTGGAGATTACCATTTAAACGAATTTCACCTAGAAAATTCTCCTAGGCTTATTCTAATTTTTGAGCACGCATGAGTTTAATTTTACCCATTATTGCGGTTGTCATTGGTTTATTGATTGCCTATTTTCTAAAAGCCAATTCTACTTCGGTGAAATTGCTACTCTCTTTTAGTGGTGCTTTTTTATTATCGATTACCGTATTTGAATTTATCCCTAAAGTATATGGCGATTACCATAAACTAATCGGTGTGTTTACCATGTTGGGGATTTTGCTCCAAATTTTCTTAGAGTTTCTTTCTAGAGGCGCAGAGCACGGACATTTACATCATCATGAAGACACGCAACGTTTCCCTGTTTTACTCTTTGTAAGTTTATGTATTCATTCCTTATTGGAAGGTTATCCCTTGCACGGAAATGATCATTTATTATGGGGCGTAGTAATTCATAAAGTCCCAATTGCTATCATTATCGCGTCTTTTCTCATCCATTCTCAACTTTCTAAAACCAAAGTCATTCTTTTTTTACTCGTTTTTGCGATGATGACTCCTATAGGAAGTTTAATACATAAATATTTTTCTTTCTTAACGGAATATGAAATTTATATTGAAGCTATGGTAATTGGTGTTTTCTTACACGTTTCTACTACCATTTTGTTTGAATCTTCTAAGAATCATCAATTCAACATCTCTAAAGTGTTAATGATTATACTAGGAGTCGTAGTTGCTTACTTTTTATGATTTTCACCTGTCGGTATTACCGTTTGAGAGATTTTAGGTGCTTACTTTTATTTTGACGTAAACGCGATTAAAACGTTGAAGATCATAAAAGACTTTAATCCCTAGCCCCGATTGCAATGGAAATCCCGCAATGAAGCGCTAGCGAAATGAGGAATTGTAATGGAAAGCGGGAAACCAACTTACAAAAAAAAATGACTTATATGCTCCTTATTAAAATTCATATGAAAATTATAATACAGCTTGAGTTTTATTGCAGTGCGATTACAACTAAAATATACTATGAATAATTTTTTTAATACAGTATTCTAAACCGAATTGTTCCTTCTAAGCCCTTAAGTTCTTTAATAATGGTTTCATCGTAGGCTTTATTTATATCAGTAATCACGTAGCCTATTTGTTCACTGGTTTTTAAATATTGTCCGTCAATATTAATGTGATGCTTTGCCAATAATTCATTAATTTTTGCCAAAATCCCTGGCGTGTTGTAATGAATATGTATAAGTCGGTGGGCATTTTTTAAAACAGGTAATTGCAAATTGGGAAAGTTTACACTGTTGGTAGTACTTCCTGTATTGATATATTCTATAAATCGCTGCGGAACAAAATGAGCTATGTTTTCTTGAGCTTCTAGCGTGCTTCCTCCAATATGCGGAGTTAATATAAGGTTGGGCAATCCTTTAAGCACGCTCTCAAATGCTTCATCGTTGGTTTTTGGTTCCACGGGATACACATCAATCGCAGCACCATTGAGATGCCCATTGCTAAGATATTTTTTTAAAGCATTTAAATTAACCACGTGTCCCCTACTCAAATTGATAAAAACACTTCCTTTCTGCATCTGCTGAAATTGCTCCTCATCCATAAAGTTTTTATTTTCTGGTCTGCCATCTACGTGCAGAGAGATGACTTCGCAAGTTTGCAGTAATTCTTCCAAGCTATTGCATTTGGTCACATTTCCTAGAGGTAGTTTTTCTATTAAATCATAGTAATAAACGTCAAAACCAAGACTTTCGGCCAATATAGAGAGTTGAGCTCCTATATTTCCGTAGCCTATAATTCCCAGTTTTTTCCCTCTAATCTCATAACTTTTTGCTGCGGATTTGTTCCATTTCCCTTGGTGCATTTGCTGCATTTTATCGGGAAGGTTTCTCAGCAATAAAATCATTTCTCCTATAGCCAATTCTACTACAGAGCGTGTATTGCTATAAGGCGCATTAAAAACTGGAATCCCTTTTTTGGCACAAGCCTCAAGATCTATTTGGTTGGTTCCTATGCAAAAAGCTCCTACTGCGATAAGACGCTTTGCGTTCTCTAAAACCTCTTGCGTTAATTGTGTTTTAGAACGAATGCCTAAAATAGAGATATCTTTAATCTTTTCTTTTAGCTCTTCTTCATCCATCGCTCCAGCATGAATGCTTACTTGATAGCCTTCTTTTTCTAAAATAGCCTGAGCAGAAGAGTGAATATTCTCCAATAAAAGAACTTTAATTCTATTTTTAGGATACGATAAGGAAATGTTCATTTGGTGTAGGTATAAAAATTCATCTAGACTAGGGGTAATATGATCTGCTTGAGCAATCACATTTTCTCTTACGACATTTTCTGTAAAAGCATAAAATTTATTGGCTAAGCCTGCGGCTTTCACTTCATAATCATTATAGCCATCGCCAATCATAAAGATATCTCCTTCGAGATTTAATTCTTGAAGTAGTTTTGCTTTTCCATTATTATGAGCTAGTATATTGGATTCATCAAAACCGATAATATCTTTGTGATCATTCGTGACAAATGTATTGGCATAAACATGAGATTCTAAAATACCAAAAGATGTCACTATGGGAACGATAAACTCTTTAAAACCATTAGAGATAATATAGATTTGCGAAGCATAGGTTTTCAAAAATGAGGCGTTTCTTGCAAAAGAAATACTTATTTTTTCTCGTAGCACCTGTATCAGCTTCTCAATATCCTTTTCACTTGCTTCAACCAATTGCAAACGTTGTCTTAAAGATTCATTGAAATTCATATCTCCCCGCATCGCTAAATTTGTAATCTCCTCTATTTGTTGTGAAATCTCCTTTTGACGTGCGTGGTCTTTTAAACTTATGTTAGCTAATTCATCTAAGGCTTCCACTTGTGTGAAAGTACTATCAAAATCAATAAGGTAGAGCTGCTTGTTTTTCATCGTTCTCAATAAAAATCTGCTTTATACTTAAATCTAATTATAAGTTCTAGTGGCAAGATTAAACTAAAAGTATAAAAAAAAGCCTTAACGTGTTACGCTAAGGCTTTTAAAATCGTTTTTTTTGGGCTAAGCGGTAACTTCTTCTTCGCTTTCAATCGTTGCTAAGTAACGCTCGGCATCTAATGCTGCCATACATCCAGTTCCTGCTGCGGTTACAGCTTGTCTATAATCTTTATCTTGCACATCCCCACTGGCAAAAACTCCAGGAAGATTGGTCTTGGTAGTTTTAGGTTCTGTAATTAGGTAACCTGTATCATCCATCTCTAGCTGATCTTTAAAAATATCGGTATTGGGTTTATGACCAATAGCAATAAAAAGACCCGTTATGGCAATCTCTTCTTTTTCTTGCGTTTGGTTATTCACCATACGTAACCCTTCAACAACTTGTTCTCCCAAAACCTCATCAATTTCGGTGTTGTAACGTAAATCTATATTTTTGGTAGAAGTTACACGATGTTGCATTGCCTTAGAAGCTCTCATCTCGTCTTTTCTTACCAACATCGTCACTTTATTACAAATATTAGCTAAGTAAGTAGCTTCTTCAGCAGCGGTATCTCCTCCACCAACTATAGCTACATCTTGTCCTTTGTAAAAGAAACCATCACAAACAGCACAAGCGGAAACTCCGCCTCCACGCAATCTCTGTTCGCTAGGAAGTCCTAAATATTTGGCCGTTGCGCCAGTAGAAATAATCACTGTTTCGGCTTCTACCCAGGTTTTATTATCTACGCAAGCTTTGTGGATTCCTCCAACTTCTTTACTTAGTTGCACTTCGGTCACCATTCCAATACGCACCTCGGTTCCAAAACGTTCTGCCTGCTGTTGCAATTGTACCATCATCGTAGGACCATCGATTCCTTCTGGGTAACCAGGAAAATTATCTACTTCTGTTGTGGTAGTTAACTGTCCGCCAGGCTCCATTCCAGTATACAAGATAGGCTTTAAATCTGCTCTAGCTGCATAAATAGCTGCGGTATAGCCTGCTGGACCAGATCCTATAATTAGACACTTTATTCTTTCGGTTTTATTTTCTTCTGACATGATCGTTCACTTTTCTTTGAGATGGTAAAAATAATAAGTTTCTCCATATTATACCATAAAAAGCAGGAAGACTTGTTATATACTTATAAAGAATAACAATTAAACCAAATTAAGCATTTAATACTCTTTATAATTTGATATTTTTGTTATAAACTAACTACCATGAAAAAAGAGGACATACTCGCAAAAATTGATGAAAAGTACGAGAATCTTGGAGAAAATCCAGAAACCTATTTAGCTGGACTTCTGCAAGCTAAACCTATTAACTACTGGGATTACATACAAGTAGACACCTTACTTTCTTTACAAAAACCAAGAACAGATTTTGAAGATGAAGAAATCTTTATCATGTATCATCAAGTGACTGAGCTGGTGCTTAAACTTATGATTCACGAATTAAAACAGATTACGTTAAAAAATCTTGAGGAACCTGTTTTAATAGACAAAATAAAACGAATAACACGCTACACCAACATGCTAATGACCTCTTTTGATGTGATGCGTGATGGAATGGATTATGCCGACTACAATACCTTTAGAGCTACTTTGGCTCCCGCAAGCGGATTTCAAAGTGCTCAATTTAGATTTTTAGAAATCTATTGCACTCCCATAGAAAATCTTATCAATATAAAAGGAAAAGAACGACTTCCCCAAAACCCAACTACCGAAGATTTATTTGATCAAGTCTACTGGAAAGATGCCGGTCATAACCGCAAAACTGGAAAGAAAAGTCTTACCCTACAAGCTTTTGAAGAAAAATACCTAGATGATTTTATCGCTTTAGCCAAAAAAATGAAGGGAAATACCTTGGCAGAAAAATACCTTCAAATAGAAAATCCTTCAGAAGAGCTTACTAAGGCATTACGAGGTTTAGATTACTTATTTAATGTAGAATGGCCAATTATTCACTTGAATACTGCGCAACATTATCTCAACAAAAAAGGAGAATCAAAAGCGGCCACAGGCGGCTCTGAATGGCAAAAATACCTTCACCCCAAATACCAACAACGTAAATTCTTCCCAGCCCTATGGACCGAAGATGAAATTTTGCATTGGGCAGAAAACGCATAATTTTATTTGTTTTTCTCTCTAAAATCATCCTGAGTATCTTCCTTTACGGAAAATGTTCAGGATGATTTTTTTATTGATTTTATGAAATCTTAAATACTTATTCTTATTTTAGAGAATTGATGTCTAATCCATCAAAAATTAAAGAAACTATGGAGAATACTATGCAAATAAAGTCTTTCGCCGCCTATAAAAAAACGTATAAACGAAGCGTTGAAAAACCTGATGAATTTTGGAGTGATGTGGCTCAAAATTTTTCTTGGAGAAAAAAATGGGACACTACCTTAGAGTGGGATTTCTCTCAACCAGAAGTCAAATGGTTTAAAGGAGGTAAATTAAATATTACAGAAAATTGCTTGGATAGACACGCAAAGGCAACTCCAAATAAAAACGCAATTATTTGGGAACCCAACGATCCTAATGAAGAATCTAGAACCATCACATATAAGCAACTCTTAGTAAAGGTTTGCCATTTTGCCAATGTCTTAAAACGCAAAGGAATTAAGAAAGGTGATCGGGTTTGTATTTATATGCCTATGATCCCCGAGTTAGCTATTGCAATGTTGGCTTGTGCTAGAATTGGAGCAATACATTCCATCGTTTTTGCAGGTTTTTCTAGTAAAGCAATTAGCAGTAGAATTAATGATTCCGAATGTAAATTATTAATCACTGCCAACGATTATTATAGAGGAAGAAAATCAATTCCGTTAAAAGAAATATGTGATGAAGCTTTAGAAAATACGCCAAGTATTGAGAATGTGATTGTTTATCGCAGAACCATTAACTCTACTCCTATGAAAAAAGGCAGAGATACATTTTGGTTTGATGAACTGCAAGACGCTTACGCGGAATGTGATCCTGAAGAGATGGATGCAGAAGATCCTTTGTTTATCTTATATACTTCTGGCTCTACAGGAAAACCTAAAGGCATGGTGCATACCACAGCAGGGTATATGATTGGTACAAGTTATACTTTTGAAAATGTATTTCAACCTAATAAAGACTCTATCTATTGGTGTACTGCGGATATTGGTTGGATTACGGGTCATTCTTATATTATATACGGTCCGTTAACTTCTGGTGCGACCACAGTCATGTTTGAAGGTGTTCCAAGCTATCCTAATTTTGGGAGGTTTTGGGAAATTATAGAAAAGTTCAAAATTACTCATTTTTATACAGCACCAACGGCGATTAGAGCGCTCGCAAAACAAGATATTTCTTTTGTAGAAAAACACGATCTCACTTCTTTAAAAGTTTTAGGAAGTGTGGGAGAGCCTATTAATGAAGAAGCTTGGCATTGGTATAACGATAATATTGGAAAATCTAAATGTCCCATTGTAGATACTTGGTGGCAAACAGAAACTGGTGCTATTATGATTTCTCCATTAGCTGGAGTAACGGCCACTAGACCCACATTTGCGACCTTACCTTTACCTGGTGTACAACCAGCGCTGATGGATGAAGAAGGAAATGAGATTGAATTTGACGGACAAAAAGCGGAAGGCCGCTTAGCTATAAAAGCACCTTGGCCAGCTATGGCTAGAACCATTTGGAATAATCACCAACGCTATAAAGAAACATATTTTTCTACGTATAAAAATAAATATTTTACGGGCGACGGAGCTTATCGCGATGCCACAGAAAATTACAGAATTACAGGAAGAGTAGACGACGTGGTTATCGTCTCTGGACATAATCTAGGTACAGCACCCATAGAAAATGCCATTAATGAGCATGAGTTGGTTTCTGAAAGTGCTATTGTTGGTTACCCTCATGAGGTAAAAGGAAACGCTTTATATGCTTATGTAATTTTACTGGATAGAGCAAAACCTTCAGAAGAATTAGAAAAAGAAATCTTAGCTATGGTTACTAAACAAGTAGGCGCCATTGCCAAACCAGACAAAATTCAGTTTGTAGAAAATTTACCTAAAACCAGAAGTGGAAAAATTATGCGAAGGATACTTAGAAAAATTGCATCGGGAGATAGCGATAATTTGGGAGATACCTCTACGCTTCTTAATCCAGATATAGTGGAAAAAATTAAGAAGAATAAGATTTAAGAGCAAAATTTAGTGGTAAAAATCAGAAAAGCTATTTTCACTTATTTTGATACTCATGAAAACAAAGACAGATTTTAATTTATAAATAATCTTAACTAAGTTTAAAGCAGAATCATCAATAAAGGCTTATAAGTTTGCAATAAAATTTATTTCATGAAAAATATAATATTAAGTGTATGCTTATTATGTATAAGTATAGCAAGTTTTGCACAGCAAAAAGAATTTCAACTATCTACGCATATATTGGATATTTCGAAAGGTATTCCTGCGGAAGACGTAACGATTAAATTAGAAAAAATGAACCCCAAAACCAATGCGTGGTATTTCATTTCTGAAAAAGTTACTACAGAAAATGGTCGTGTAAATGATTTTTTACCTGCAACTAAGAATAATCACGGTATTTATAGATTTACTTTTTATACCAAATCTTATTTTGACAATTTAGATGAAGAATCGTTTTACCCTTATATTGAAGTGGTTTTTGAAATTAGCGATGAAAACCATTATCACGTTCCTATTACTCTTTCTGCATTTGGCTATTCTACGTATCGCGGAAGTTAATAAAACCATAGCAAAATATTATTAGAAACAAAAGAGGCTGTCATTTTTAGACAGCCTCTTTTAATTTGTAAAAGATTAAATTATTAAAACTGATACCTAAAAAGTAAAAAAAATAAAGTCGATAGATAAAAACATTTTTAGAAGATGATATAATTAGAGAAGTAGATCAAATTAAATCACCATAAATGTTTATCTATTTCTATTAAAAATTATCTACATCTCCCTTTCCTTCTCTCAATACCTCAGGATCACCTTCACTTAAATCAATTACAGAAGAAGCTACATTATCTCCATATCCTCCATCAATAACTACATCTACAAGTTTATCCCACTTTTCAGCAATCAACTCGGGATCTGTAGTATATTCCAACACTTCATCCTCATCCTTTATAGAAGTAGAAACAATAGGATTTCCTAAAGCCGTTACCAGTGCTCTGCAAATATTATTATCGGGCACTCTAATTCCCACGGTTTTTCTCTTCTTAAAAACGGAAGGCAAATTATTACTTCCTGGCAAAATAAATGTATAAGGCCCAGGAAGATTTCGTTTTAGTATTTTAAAATTTTGGTTATCGATGCTAACATATTCAGACAAGTTACTTAAATCTGCTACGATAAAAGAAAAGTTAGACTTTTCTAATTTGACACCTTTAATCTGCGCAATTTTTTCTAAAGCAGCCGTATTGGTTATATCACAACCTAATCCATACACTGTATCTGTAGGATAAATCACAAGTCCTCCATTTTTTAGGACTTTCACCACTTTTTCAATTTCTTTTGGAGAGGGATTTTCTTCGTAAATTTTAATTAATTCCGCCATAAATTATAAGTTTTTTAGAAAGCATAAGGTAGCAAAAAAGTTCATTATAATTTATTAATACACTTAAATTTTAATGATGTACAGATTAAAATTTTATTACAGAACAAATTTTATATTAAGCTTTTTTTACTTCGCTTTCTAATTTTAAAACTTTACTTCCATCTTCTTGTTCAATAAATAGCGCTTTGTCTCCTGGTTCTCCTTTTCTCGTAACTTGTGAACCTTTAAGCGTTTTGGTTATCTCTTTTGCGTAAGTTTCAATTACTTTACCCCTAGCAGTACCTTTTCCCCACTGCCAGCTAACTGTTGATCCTTTTCTAATCATTTAAAAATTACTTTTATGAGATTAATTTAAGTTTTGCAAATCTTAGTAATAACTTTTTTAACCCTCCATTTTCAAAATCTATTTCTGCCTTTTTATCTTGTCCCACTCCTTCTACGCCAATGATAGTTCCTTTCCCAAAACGTAAGTGTTCCACTTTTTGTCCTGATTCTAATTGTAATATTTCTGAAGACGCTTTCGCGGAATTGCCATTGCTTTGAGGTCTAAGTTTTCTAAGCTTTCTTAATTGTTCTTCACTAGGTTTGTGCGCTGGCGGCGGAGTCCCTTTCGTGGGTTTGGTTTGTCTTAATCTACTTTTATCTACTTCTCCAAAAACATCAGAATCTATTAAAGGCTTATATTTATAATCATCCTGCGGAATCATATACTCTTTAAATTCATCGTCAATTTCTTCTATAAATCTACTAGGCTCCGCATCAATCAATTTCCCCCAGCGGTAGCGAGATTGTGTATACGTTAAATAAGCCTGCTTCTCTGCTCTAGTTAAAGCCACATAAAAAAGTCGTCTTTCTTCCTCCAGTTCAGAGCGGGTATTCATACTCATTCCTGAAGGAAAAAGTTCTTCTTCCAAACCTACAATATATACATAAGGAAACTCTAATCCTTTGGCTAAATGTATGGTCATTAACGCAACTCTATCTTCTTCTTCTGTAGCTTTGTCCATATCTGTAGCAAGCGCTACATCTTCTAAAAATTCGGCTAGAGAACCATCTGTATCGGCAATTTCTTTTTGTTCTTCTACAAAGTCTTTTATTCCGTTAAGGAGTTCTTCAATATTTTCTATTCGTGCAATTCCTTCTGGAGTACCGTCTTTTTTAAGCTCTTGTAATAAACCTGTTTTCTTTGCAATAGATTCTGAAACCGTAAACGCATCTTCCCTTTGCGCCATGATCTGAAAGCTTTTGATCATATTGGCAAAATTCGTCAGCTTATTTTTAGTACCCTTATTAATTTTAAGGTCTATTTTATCAATATTATCAATCACTTCAAAAATAGAACGCTTGTAATGATTGGCTGCCAGCACGAGCTTATCCATCGTAGTTGCGCCAATTCCTCTTGCAGGATAATTAATTACCCGCTTTAAAGCTTCTTCATCTTTAGAATTTACTAACAAACGTAAATAAGCCAATACATCTTTGATCTCTTTACGTTGGTAAAATGAAAGTCCGCCATAAATACGATATGGAATATCTCTCTTCCGTAAAGCATCTTCCATCGCTCTACTTTGCGCATTGGTTCTATAGAGAATGGCGAAATCTCCATTTCTCATTTGGTGCTCCATTCTATTATCAAAGATAGAACTGGCTACGTAACGTCCCTCTTCCCCATCGGTCAATAAGCGATTGACAATAATTTTGGGTCCGTCATCATTAGCCGTCCAAACTATCTTCTCAAGCTTGGTTTTGTTTTTATCTATAATAGAATTGGCCGCGTGTACAATATTTTTGGTAGAACGGTAATTTTGCTCTAGGCGATACATTTCTACATTATCATAGTCCCGTTGAAAATTTAATATGTTGTTGATATTAGCTCCGCGGAAAGCGTAAATACTTTGCGCATCATCCCCTACCACACATATATTTTGAAATTTATCGCTTAATGCACGTACAATTAAATACTGCGAGTGGTTGGTATCTTGGTACTCATCTACTAAAATGTATCTAAATCTATTTTGATATTTTGCCAATACTTCAGGAAAACGAGTCAGAAGTTCGTTGGTTCTTAAAAGCAGGTCATCAAAATCCATAGCGCCAGCTTTAAAACACCTATCTACATAATGCTGATAAATTTCTCCTAAACGGGGTCGCTTTGCCATCGCATCGGCTTCTTGCAATTCGGCATTTTGAAAATAAGCCTTTACAGTAACCAGACTGTTCTTATAGGAAGAGATTTTAGAATAGATTTGTTTGTACTTATAAACGTCTTTATCTAAACTCAATTCTTTAATAATAGCCGAAATAAGGCGTTGAGAATCTTGCGTATCGTAAATGGTAAAATTGGACGGATAGCCTAATTTATCTGCTTCAAAACGTAGAATTTTAGCAAAAATGGAATGGAATGTTCCCATCCATAAATTTTTAGCTTCACTACTCCCCACAATTTTTGAGATACGGCTTTTCATTTCCTTCGCCGCCTTATTGGTAAAGGTTAAGGATAGAATATTAAAAGGGTCTACGCCTTTACTCATTAAATAAGCAATTCTATAGGTAAGTACTCTTGTTTTGCCAGATCCTGCACCAGCAATGACAATCATAGGGCCATCTTTTTGCAATACAGGTGCACGTTGTGCTTCATTAAGTTCGGCTAGATAATTCTCCAAAATAATATCTTTTTAAAAATCGTGAATTTACCAAAAATAGAAAAAAACCATCCCGCTTTCACGCTTTACTTATAAACATTATAAAGAAATGTATAGAAAATTGAAAATGCGAATTCATTACATATAAATTAAGTTGAAAGTTTGCTTAAAGCCCAGATACTATCTTTCTCACCGAATTTAAAGGTTTCATTTACCTGAAATAACCAGACCAAGAATAAGAATTTAATTAGGTTTAATTCATTTATTGTACAAAATAAAACAGGAATATATTATCGCTCTTTATAGCATTACTTCAAACTTTCTTAGGACTTAGAATTCGTAGAAATCTATCAACTTTACAATATTTTTAACCGCTGTCTAATTGTATTTTAAATATATTAGTGTCTTACTTACAACACATACTTATGATGAATACCATATTGGATTTTTTAGGGAAGATTACCTGGTGGCAGTGGATAATTATTGGAATTGTCATAATAGCCATTAGGGATATCTTTTTTAATAAAAAACACATAATCACCAAAAACTTTCCGGTGGTAGGACACTTTCGATATATGTTAGAGAGCATTGGTCCAGAATTAAGACAATATATCGTTGCTAACAACCGGGAAGAACTTCCTTTTGATAGAATACAGCGAGGTTGGATTTATGCTTCAGCAAAAAATCAAAATAATTATGAAGGTTTTGGAACGGATAGAGATTTTTATAAAAATAACTATATTTTTATAAATAATGCGATGACCCCCTATAAGATGGCGCCTAATCATCCCAATGTTAAGGACCCTTATTTTTTACCTTGTGCTAAAGTGATGGGCTTACACCATAAAAGAAGAAGACCTTATCGTCCTGCTTCTGTTATTAATGTTTCTGCGATGAGTTTTGGAAGTCTTTCGGCAAGAGCTATCGCTTCTTTAAATAAAGGAGTAAAATTGGCTAATGCGTATCATAATACAGGAGAAGGAGGAATTTCTTTTTACCATAAAAACGGAGGGGATTTGGTGCTGCAAATTGGTACAGGTTATTTTGGCGTACGAGATGATGAGGGTAATTTTTCTATGGAAAAATTGATTCAACTTGTAGAAGATACTCCAATGTTGAAAGCTATAGAAATAAAATTATCTCAAGGGGCTAAACCAGGAAAAGGCGGAGTGCTTCCCGCTTCTAAAATTACTCAAGAAATTGCAAAAATACGTAATGTACCTATGGGTAAAGATGTGATTTCACCACCATACCATAATGCTTTTGAAGGAATTGACGAAATGATTGATTTCATAGAAGATATTGCTGAAAAAACTGGTCTTCCTGTCGGAATTAAAGCTGCTATAGGTAAAACCGAACAATGGGAAGAATTGGCGGGTAAGATGAAAAAGACCAATCGCGGTCCAGATTACATTAGCATTGATGGCGGTGAAGGCGGTACAGGTGCTGCTCCCCCAAGTTTTGCAGATCATGTGGCTGTACCTTGGACGTATGGTTTTCAGAAAATTTATAAAATCTTTAAAAATCACGATCTGAGCAATCAAATCGTTTTTATAGGGAGTGGAAAACTAGGTTTCCCTTCGCAAGCCGCCATGGCTTTTTCTATGGGAGCAGATGTGATTAATGTGGCAAGAGAAGCAATGATGAGTATTGGTTGTATACAAGCTCAATCCTGTCATACCAATACGTGTCCTACCGGAATAGCAACTCAAAATAAATGGTTGCAACGAGGTATTAATGTAGACAACAAAGCCGTGCGTACCAATATGTATTTCAAAAATTTTCGTAAAGAGCTTATCGAAATCACCCATGCTTGCGGTTATGAACATCCTTGTGAATTCACGATGGATGATGTAAATGTGAATTTAAGTGATCAAGATTTTACAAAAACACTTGCCGATTCTTACGGGTATCATAAAGTGAAAGTTCCTTTTGAGGGAGTTCGTGCTTTACAAAAATGTCAGTATCTTGGCGGAAATTATAAAAGAAAGGATTCCGAAAAATCTTTTGAAAAGGACGAGGTTCGCTATTAAAGTTTTAAAAAATCTATGGAACAAGTTAATATCATTCAATTATTATTTTATCTATTACCCGCTGTAATTGTGGCTTTAGTAGCCTATTATTTCTTTAATTCTTATTTTAAAGAAGAGCAAAAACGTAGGATGTATCAATTAAGAGCAGAAAACAGCAAGCAAGCGCTTCCGTTAAGGTTTCAAGCAATAGAAAGAATGACGTTGTTTTTAGAACGTATAGATCCAGGCAGTCTTATTATAAGGGTTAAACCTTATAATGAGAATCAAGTAGATTATGAAAACTTACTGGTTAAAAATATTGAGCAAGAGTTTGAGCACAATCTTGCACAACAAGTTTATATAAGTATAGAATGCTGGAATGCTATTAAAGCTACTAAAAACGCTACTATTGCCCTTATTAGACAAGCCAATAAGAAAGAAGAGGTACAAAGCCCTGAGAAATTGAGGGAAGTTATTCTTAGTCAGATGGTAGAAAAAACTTCCCCCAGCCAAACGGGAATTGCTTATTTAAAGAAAGAAGCAAGAGATATTTGGTAAGCCAAGCTTATTTCAACTCGTTTTCTTCTAAATTTTTAGCCTTTTTGTTTGCGTAATTGTAGCCTTGCTGCCACCAGCTAGTCATCAACTTCTTATCAAAAATTAAGGAGTTTTCGGTGAGTTTACTTGGGGTATAATAGAGATTTAATACTACGTCTCTATTTATTGCCGCCAATTTGCCTTCAATAATATTGCTTTTCTCTACCTGATCGAGCATATATCCAAAAAGGTTCACCATTAAGGAGAAAGGGTTTTTTCCCAAAACTTTATTGTACTCCATATTTTCAGATTCTAAGATTACAGCGTCAATTTCTGTGGCACCACGTCTTATGGCTTCCCGAATAGGAACCATACAACCAAAACCACCATCGGCATACTCAAACCCATCTTTCTTCGCTAAACTCATAAAAGGAACATAATTACACGATATCCAAATCCATTCACAAAACTCATCGTAACTAAAATCTTTAATAGATTTATATTCAATTTGGTTTTTACTAAGATTAGAAACCGTAACTATTAAATCTGTAACCGTAGATTTGATTTCGAGAAATTCTGTTTTCGTAATTTTTTGCCTAATTAGTTTTTTAAGATTTTTACTCTCTCCAAAAGTTCGTTTTTTCTTTAAAAACTGAAGAAAGGTAGTTAAATAATTAATAGTTACATATTCTCTATTTCCTTCTTTCTTAATTACAAATGGATTTAAACTAAAAATACTAGCTTGGTTCACATTGGTGTAAATGTCGTGGAGCTTGGTAAGTTTCCCTAAAGCGAGATGAGAAATCAATAAACTTCCTGTTGAGGAGCCTATATAAATGTCATATTTTTTCTTCTGTTCTCTTATCAAATGCTCTGCTACTCCACCAGCATAAGCTCCTTTGCTTCCTCCTCCAGAAATTACTAATGCTCTCATAAATTGTATTTCTTTTTTGCATAAGCTGCGTGATCACTAGGTATTTTGTCTACCAAAGCAATAAGTTGAGCTCTATGTTTTGGATTTTCCCACAAAGTGTCTAATAATTCTCTACAAAATTTCTTAAAACGCCAAACCGAATGGGTAGTTCCCTCAAATAAATCTTCATAGCTCTGCTTGGAGAACGTATCGATTTGGTAAAGGTAACCAAAAGCATTTTCCCTTACCGCATAATCATAAACTGCGGAAGTGTAACTAGATAGCTTTTTAAAGACTGACGGTTTTTGATCATTTTTATAGGCTGGCGAAACCAAATGTAAGGTTGACCATAAGATTTCTATATTTTTATCTTGAAAACCTTCAACTCCTTCTAATTTCTCAAAATAAACAGTTCTATCTTCTGAAAAATTTTGCCATAAATTCATAAAAGCTTTTTCTTTGGTAAGATAAGAATCATCATCCAATAAGCTTTCCATCTCTCCTTTTAGCTGTCGCGGAATTTCCCTCAACGTAATCGCAATGGCTTGCCGAGTAAGTAAATTGTCACTCTCAAAAGCCTTTTTATACAAAGAAAATACTTCTTCCGGCTTTTCTTGGGCTAGTTGATATACTACTTCCTGCCCAAAATAATCGTTAACGGGCTTTTGTAAGGCTAACTCTAACCGACTTTGTTTGTCATCAATAGCTAACTTCCGTAAAGCTTTAAGTTCTAAAAGTTCTTTTATAAAATCCGACTTTTTCAAAGAAGTTAAAGCTTCGTCAGCTTTAAATGCCGACTGAAATAGCCAATCTTTCCTAAAGATGGATAAATCTAAAGTACTGGCTAATTCCATTTCTTTTAGAAAAGCATCGGTGTCTACACTTTGATAGGCATATTTTATTAAATACGTTCTTACTCCTTTTCTAAAAGCCTCCTCTCCTACTTTCTCTTTTAAAATATGAAGCGCCCAAGCTCCTTTTTGGTAAAAAGTAAGCGAACTTGCTTTGGCATTTAACAAAGCCTCCCCTTCTCCCGAATCACTTAATTCTTTAAGATGCTCTGCCGTTTCGTATAATTTGTAATAGTAATACTCTTCTCCAAATACTTCTCTTTCGGCTAATAGTGCATAAAAAGTAGCAAAGCCTTCTTGCAACCAGTGATGTTCGCTAGAGGATGCCGTAACAAAATTTCCAAACCATTGGTGTGCTAATTCATGGGCATTTACATTCACATAATTACGATCTACAAAACCAATATCATCGGTAATAAATTGCTGAGAAAATAAAGTCGCCGTCGTGTTTTCCATTCCCGCATATAAAAAATCTCTTACGGGAACTTGTTTATAATCTTGCCAAGGAAACGGAATTCCTATTTCGGTTTCAAAAAAATCAAAAATTTGTTTGGAATAACGGTAGGTTGATTCAACTTTATCTTTGTTTTCGGGTTCATAATAATATTGTAGAGTAATCCCAGATTCTGTTTTTTCTTCCGCGAAAGCGTAATTACCAACCGCCACCGCTACCAAATAGCTACTCATAGGGTTTTGCATGTCATACTTCCATATGCGATCTTCTCCTTTGGTTTTTTTAGAAATAAGCTTTCCATTTGCAATCACTTGGTAAGCTTTGGGAACTTGGTAGCTTAGATCAAATTCGATTTTATCGTTTACATCGTCTATGCTTGGTAACCAATGCGACGTATATTTGCCCTGCCCTTGCGTCCAAATTTGATTGCTTCCCGCATTATCCCAACCCACAAAATACATGGTTTGAGAAGGTGTCATTTGATAATTAAATGTAAATGTATAGGCTTTCCCTGCCTTAAAATCGCCAATAAACCATATTTTACCTTGCGCAGCACTTATCTGAAATTTAGTATTTTCCAAGCCTTCTACCGTGGCTTTTTTTGCATCTAAATAAATAGAATCTGTAGCTTTTAAAACTTTTAATTCTACCTGAAGATTTCCGTCAAGGCTTTTGGTATCTGGAAGTAAATGAATAGTTCCAGAAATCTTCTGAATATTTACCGTAGAAGTTTGTTGCGCTTTTAAATACAGCGGACTTACAATTAAAAACAACCAAATAAAATGCTTCATAATTTATAAATACGAATCTATGTGTCTCTAAGATTATTTCGTTCTTCGAAAATACAAAACCTAGCGCATTTTTAACCAGTGTAAAGATTGTTAGTTTTTAGAAGATAGGTTTTTTTAATATTTCCTATCTTCGTTTTTATGAATACGAGTTCGCTGCAAACCCCTATAGATTACTTAAAAGGCGTAGGCCCCAGTCGGGCAGAAGTACTTCGTAAAGAACTGGGAATACACACCTATCAAGATCTTTTAAATCTTTTTCCCAACAGGTATATAGATAAAACCAAGTATTACAAAGTAACAGAAATTGAACGCAACTCTGCCGAAATTCAACTGGTAGGAAAAATTACGCATCTTAAAACTGTAGGAGAAAAAAGAGGCAAGCGTTTGGTCGCCGATTTTGTAGATGAAACTGGAAAAATAGAACTGGTATGGTTTCGCGGACATAAATGGTTGAAAGATTCTTTAAAAATTAATGTCTCTTATGTCGTTTTTGGGAAAGTAAATTGGTTCAATAATTCGGTTTCTATGCCGCATCCAGATATGGAGCTGCTTCAAGAACACGAGGCGAGTATAAAAATGGCGATGCAGCCTATTTATCCCTCTACAGAAATGTTGAGCAAAAGAGGGATTAGCAATAAAGTACTTTCTAAAATGTTGCAGCAATTGTTTTCTGAAAGTAAACAAGGCTTTACGGAAACTTTACCGCAATCTATTTTACAAGAACTCAAATTAATTTCTAAAAGTGAAGCTATTTTAAACGTTCACTTTCCGCAGTCCCCTAACAAACTTGCTTTAGCGCAATACCGCTTAAAATTTGAAGAGTTGTTTTACATTCAGTTGCAATTACTTCTAAAGAATATGCTGCACAAGCAAAAAATTAAGGGTTTTCCCTTTACGGAAGTAGGCTCGTATTTTAATGAATTTTATCAAAATCATTTGCCCTTTGAGCTTACTAACGCGCAAAAAAGGGTGATTAAAGAAATAAGAAGTGACTTGGGAAGCAATGCTCAAATGAATCGTTTGCTGCAAGGTGATGTAGGTTCAGGAAAAACCATTGTAGCCTTAATGGCGTGTTTATTGGCATTAGACAATCGTTTTCAGACCTGCTTAATGGCACCTACAGAAATTTTAGCCATTCAGCACTACCAAGGACTTAGCGAACTCTGCGAAAAACTTCCTATTAAAATCGCTTTGCTTACGGGATCTTCAAAAACCAAGCAGCGACGTGAAATTCACGAAAGTTTAGAAGACGGTTCTTTACATATACTTATAGGCACACACGCTTTATTAGAGGATAAAGTAAAATTTAAAAACTTAGGTTTGGCCATTATAGATGAGCAACACCGTTTTGGTGTGGCGCAACGTTCTAAATTATGGCATAAAAATACCTTACCACCGCACGTTTTAGTGATGACTGCCACTCCTATTCCTAGAACCCTGGCGATGAGTTTATACGGAGATTTAGACATCTCGGTGATTGATGAGCTTCCGCCAGGAAGAAAAGCGATTAGAACGGTTCATAGATTTGATTCTAATCGGTTAAAAGTATTTCGATTTATGCGAGATGAAATTGAAAAAGGAAGACAAATTTATATCGTTTATCCCCTAATTCAGGAAAGTGAAACTATGGATTATAAAGATTTAATGGATGGGTATGAAAGTATTGTTAGAGATTTTCCTACGCCAAAATATCAAATTTCTATTGTTCACGGACAAATGAAACCCGCCGACAAAGAGTTTGAAATGAATCGCTTTGTAAAAGGCGAAACCCAAATTATGGTGGCGACTACCGTAATTGAAGTGGGCGTAAATGTTCCCAATGCGAGTGTGATGATTATTGAAAGTGCCGAGCGCTTTGGTCTTTCTCAATTGCACCAACTACGTGGAAGAGTGGGCCGTGGCGCCGAGCAGAGTTATTGCATTCTTATGACGGGACACAAACTTTCTAAGGATAGCAAAACCAGATTAGAAACCATGACAAGAACCAATGATGGTTTTGAAATTGCCGAAGTTGACTTAAAACTGAGAGGACCTGGGGACATTATGGGCACACAACAAAGTGGAGTTTTAAATTTACGTATTGCTGATATTGTTTTAGATAATGATATTCTTAAAACAGCTCGCTATTACGCCAAGAAAATGCTCAATGAAGACCCCAAACTTGAACAAGCAGATCACGAAGTGGTAAAAGAGACTTACCGCTTAATGGGGAAACATAAAAATATATGGAATTATATTAGTTAGGTTTTGGTTATTCGTGTCTCGTTTTTAGCTTCTAATTTCACTCTCTTTTTCCTAAAAAATCACTTTTTTAAACAATAAACTCTATTTTTATGGGGTTATTAGTGCTAACTAACATAAAACACAAACTTTGAAAAAATTCACTTCCTTATGTTTCAGCGTATTTCTGCTTAGCTTTATTTGAGTAGGCAGCGCTCAGCAAAATCAGAAAACCATTGTAATCGATGCCGGTCACGGAGGAAAAGATCCTGGAAATACACAAGAAGGCTTACTTGAAAAAGACTTAACCTTTCAACTTTCAAAAAGCCTACGAAAAGCAGCTGAGGAAAAAGGCTATCAAGTAATTTTGCTACGTGAGAGCAATGAGTTTATAGGCTTAAACGACCGAATAGAAAAGATAAATGAAATTCAGCCTCATCTAGTATTAAGTTTGCACGCTAACGCTGCACATAATACTAGTAAAAAAGGAATTGAGATTTATTTTGCTGAAGGTGAAGACTTAAATGAAACCAATTCAAACTTCATTTCTAAACTGACTTATAATTTCACCAGCAAAACAATATTTAAAGAAGTAAACATAAAAACGGCTAATTTTAAAATTTTAAGAGAAAGCAATCATCCTGCAATTATGGTAGAATTTGGATTTATGTCCAATCCTGAAGATCTAGCCTATATAAAAAGTAAGAAAGGACAACAAGAAATTGCAAAAGCCTTAGCCGCAAGTTTATAATTTTCTAGAATTTAATCCATAAAAAAAAGCATCAGAAAAAATCTGATGCTTTTTTATACACTTAAAGCATATACTACCCTTTAGTTTCTTGCTTCATCATCATAGCTTGAAGTTTTTGTTGTAATGCTTGATCTGACTGAAGAGCTGCTCCAATCTCTTGATAACGATCTAAAGTTAATCCGTTATCTGAAATTAATTTAGCCATATCTTCTTGCAGTTTTGGCTGCATTTTTTCAATTTCTGCCATAACTTTCTTGTAACTAGACATTTCTTCTTTGGTTGCCTCTACTTTCGCCTCTGGATTAACAGATGCTTGTTGAATAGTTTGAAAGCGATTTAATTCAAGACCCTCTTTTTGGATCATCTCCATCATGTCTTGTTGCACTTCTTGGTTTTCCATTTGCACTGCTTTATAGGCATCTGCAAATTTATTTAATTCGGCATCACTTACTTCTGTTTGTGCAAAGGTTGCTGCACTAAAAATTAAAGTCAATGCAAGGATGAAATTTTTCATGTGATTTAAATTTAACGTTAATATTTTTTAGGTTTTATTTAAAGGCTCAATACTAAGCATAAATATCATTCTGACCCAAAAATAGGTACTCAAAGCCCTTTTTTTTACATAGTCTTAACAAAACAATAGCAAATTTTAATACTTACACCTTTATATTACTTATAAAACAACTATAATACCAAAACCCCTACTCTTCTATAAAGGTATATTTCCGTGTTTACGTTTAGGTCTTAATACCTCTTTATGTTCTAGCATACTAAAAGCTTTTAGAAGCTTTCTTCTAGTATCTCTTGGCATAATTACTTCATCAATGAATCCGCGTTTCGCTGCTTCAAAAGGATTAGCAAACAATTCGGCATATTCCGCTTCTTTTTCTGCTAATTTCTTTTCAGAATCATCAGCTTCTTTAATTTCTTTTCTAAAAATAATCTCACTAGCTCCTTTTGCCCCCATTACCGCAATTTCGGCCGTAGGCCAAGCAAAATTTAAGTCGGCTCCAATGTGTTTAGAATTCATCACATCATAAGCACCTCCGTAAGCTTTACGTGTAATCACGGTTACTTTTGGCACCGTTGCTTCACTTAAAGCATAAAGTAATTTTGCCCCGTGTAAAATAATTCCATTCCACTCTTGGTCTGTTCCTGGTAAGAACCCCGGTACGTCTACCAATACTAAAAGCGGAATATTAAAACAATCGCAATAGCGGGTAAATCGAGCGGCTTTTTTAGAAGAGTCTACGTCTAACACTCCTGCCAAACTCATAGGTTGATTGGCTACAATCCCAATACTTCTTCCGCCTAAGCGCGCAAAACCAACAATTATATTCTCAGCATAGTCTTTATGGATTTCATAAAAAGTGTCTTTGTCAATAATCCCTTCAATCACCTCATGCATATCATAAGGCTTATTAGAGCTGTCTGGAATTAAATCATCCAGCTTTTCTCTAAGTTCATCTCCCAATTCATAAGGCAATTTAGCCGGCTTTTCCTTATTACTTTGCGGCATATAACTAATCAATTTCTTGATGTCTTCCAAGCAAGCAATGTCATTGAAAGAGGTAATATGCGTAACTCCAGATTTGGTGGAGTGCGTACTTGCACCTCCCAATTCTTCTGAAGTTACTTCTTCATTGGTCACTGTTTTTACCACATTGGGTCCTGTGACAAACATATAGCTGGTATCCTGAACCATTAAAGTAAAATCTGTCATTGCCGGAGAATATACTGCTCCCCCAGCACAAGGTCCCATAATGGCTGAAATCTGCGGAATTACTCCAGATGCTTTTACATTGCGATGAAAAATATCTGCATAACCACCTAAAGAACGTACTCCTTCTTGAATACGTGCTCCGCCAGAATCGTTTAATCCAATCATAGGAGCGCCTACTTTTACGGCAAGATCCATTACTTTACAAATCTTTTCGGCGTGAGTTTCTGATAAAGCTCCGCCAAAAACAGTAAAATCTTGTGCAAAAATGTACACCAGTTTTCCGTGGATGGTTCCGTAGCCAGTAATTACTCCGTCTCCATAAAATTGTTGTTTCTCCATGCCAAAATCGGTAGTTCGGTGCGTTACCAAAATCCCGATTTCTTCAAAAGAACCATCATCCAACAAATAATCTACACGCTCTCTTGCGGTAAGTTTTTTCTTATCGTGTTGTTTAGCGATGCGTTTCTCTCCTCCTCCTAAATGCGCTAAAGCAATTTTTTCGTTTAGTTTTTCTATATTTTTACTCATAGTATTCTTCTCTTTTCAACTAAATTATGCGTTGGGTAATCTTACTTGCTGCTGATCTTTTATATATTGCTTTAAAGCGATAAGCGCAGCCAATTTTGCTTCTTTTTCGGTTTGCTCTTCCAATTTTTCTGGAGAATAATAATTTTTCACAAAGTGCGTATCAAAATCTCCCGATCTAAAAGCTTCGTGTTCCATTACAAATTTTCCAAAAGGCAAGGTTGTCATCACGCCCTCTACTTCATAATCACCAATCGCTTCAATCATCAGCTGTATCGCTTCTTCTCTAGTTTTTCCATAGGTAATAAGTTTAGCCAACATAGGATCGTAATAAATAGGCACATCCATACCTTCTTCAAAACCATTGTCTACTCGTATATTTTCTCCCTTAGGAAGTCTGTATCGCTCTAAAGTTCCTACACTAGGTAAGAAATTGTCTAGAGGATTTTCTGCATATACCCGAAGCTCAATCGCATGGCCGTTGATATGAATATCTTTCTGTTCAAAAGCTAGAGTTTCTCCTCTAGCCACACGAATTTGCTGTTCTACCAAATCGATTCCTGTGATAAATTCAGTTACAGGATGTTCTACCTGCAAACGTGTATTCATCTCTAAAAAGTAAAAATTCTTTTGTTCGTCTAATAAAAACTCTACCGTTCCGGCACCCACATAATCACAGGCTTTGGCCACTTTTACAGCGGCTTCTCCCATTTTTTCACGAATCTCTGACGTTAATACCACAGACGGAGCTTCTTCAATTACCTTTTGATGACGTCGCTGTACGCTACATTCTCGCTCCATTAGATGAATCACATTTCCATGGGTATCGGCTAAAATCTGAATTTCGATATGACGTGGAGAGCCCACATATTTCTCTATAAATACAGAACCATCGCCAAAAGCAGAAACCGCTTCACTAATCGCTCTTTTCATCTGGTCTTCTAACTCAGATTCTTCTTCTACCACGCGCATTCCTTTTCCTCCACCTCCAGCAGAAGCTTTAATAAGAATAGGAAATCCAATCTCCATTGCAATTTTCTTTGCTTTTTCAGGGTCGGTGATGGCTTCATCAATTCCAGGAACCATTGGAATATCATAGGCTTTAACCGCTTCTTTTGCAGCTAACTTACTTCCCATGACTTTAATCGCTTTAGATTTAGGGCCTATAAAGATGATGTTGTTTTTTTCAACCTCTTCCGCGAAAGCGGCATTCTCACTTAAAAATCCGTAGCCTGGATGAATGGCATCCACATTTAAGTCTTTAGCGACTTTGATAATGGTTTCGGTTTTTAGGTAAGATTCATTGGAAGGCGCCGGACCTATACAAACGGCTTCATCGGCGAATTTAACGTGAGGAGAATTTCTATCGGCTTCAGAGAAAACCGCTACGGTCTTAATTCCCATTTGCTGTGCCGTTTGCATAACGCGAATGGCGATTTCTCCTCTATTGGCTACTAATATTTTTTTCATAATAATTTTTTATGTGTAGAAATAGGCTGTTTGTCTCGTGCTTATAATTCTAAATTAAATTCAGAATAACCGCAAACAACTATTCCATTTCAATAAGCAATTGATTTTTCTCTACGGTTTCTCCTTTGGTTACAGAAACAGACTTCACCACCCCGTCTCGCGGCGCGGTTAAGGTGTTTTCCATTTTCATAGCTTCCAGCACCAATAAGTAATCCCCTTCTTTAAACTCATCGCCTACCTTTACGTTGACTTCTAAAATAAGTCCCGGCATAGGCGCTTTAATGTCGTTTACCATTTGTAGCGAACCTAAAGAAAGCCCCATTTCTTCAATAAGTACATCTAACTCATTAGCAATCGCTATATCGTAGGTATTGCCGTTAATTTTCACTTGGTAGTTTCTATTAAAAAAGTCTTGATTGGTCACTTCAGCGTTGAAAGAAGTATGATTGTGAAGTACGTGATATGTAGTGGAAGATAAGGTTTTGACATCTAAGGATTCAATCTCTGATTGTGTTACATCGTAATCGAAGGTGTCGTTTACCTTCACATGATATTTTTGCATCATCTTATATTTTCTTTTTGTGGAAAGTAAAGATAAAAAATCTTTTACTCTAAAAGAAAATCAGTTCATTTAAAAAATCTACAGCAACTCCAGTATTTTCTTAGCTCTTTTAAGATAAAAGCATAGATAAGCTAGTCTTTTAAAATTTTACCCCTCATTGAATTGAAAATTTTAAAGCTTCCGCGGAAGCGAACTAGTTAGTTTTTTAAGAGCACGTGTAATTTACAAAGTCTTAACACTTGATGTTAAGCCTAATACAATTCACAAAAAGTTTATACTTTAAAAATAAGTACTCTTTATATTTGATTGAACGAAAAAAACAAAACCATGAAAAAGATATTATTTATAGCAGCAGTAGCCTTTTTAGGAATTACAAGTTCTTTTGCTCAAGAAGGGATGGATAAACTTCCTGCTAACGTGCAAGAGCTTATTAAAACCAATTATGCCAACCTACAAATTAAAAAAATAAAGGTAGATGAGGGCGATATGGATGAACGATATAAAGTGAAGTTTGAAAATGGAACACAATTGGACTTCAATTCTATGGGAGAAATAAATGAGATTGATGGGGAAGAACGTATTCCAGATGCTTTAATTCCACAAAAAATAAAAAATTACCTAGCGACAAAATATAAAGGAGAATATGCTACAGAGTGGGAATATGAAAATAACGTTCACGAAGTAGAATTATCTAACGGAACAGAATTAGAGTTTACCGACAAAGGTGAAATTTTAGAACGTAAAGAGTAATTTTCATTAAAACATAAATCAAAAAAAAACCGCTTTTAAATTAAAAGCGGTTTTTAAATTATAAGAAGAAAAGCGAATTATGCTTCTCCTATCACATCAAAAGTTAAGGTAGAAATCACTTCTCTATGGAAGCGAAGTTTTGCCTCATACTGTCCCAATCTCTTGATGTTCCCACCAAGAACTGAGATGTATTTTTTATCGATGTCTATACCTTCTTTACTTAAAGCTTCGCTAAGATCTGCTGTGGTAATACTACCAAACATTTTGTCTCCAGCACCAGCTTTTGCAGTAAGTTTAAGCTCTAAACCGTTAAGTTTTTCTTCTTGCTTCTTAGCTTCATCAATATGCTTTTGTTCTTTGTAAGCACGTTGCTTTATAGTCTCTGCCAATACTTTCTTTGCAGAAGGTGTCGCCAGCTCAGCGTGTCCTTGTGGGATTAAATAATTTCTTCCGTAACCGTTTTTAACGTTTACCAAATCATTAGCAAATCCTAATTTCTCTACGTCTCTTTTTAAAATCAATTCCATGATGTCGTTTTTTTATTTTAATAAATCACCAACGTATGGCATTAATGCTAAATGACGAGCTCTTTTTACCGCTACAGCAGTTTTTCTTTGGTACTTTAAAGAAGTTCCTGTTAATCTACGAGGTAAAAGTTTACCTTGCTCATTTACAAATGCCATTAAAAAATCTGGATCTTTGTAATCGATATACTTAATTCCTGATCTTTTAAAACGACAGTATTTTTTCGCCTTAGACGTTTCAATATTAAGCGGAGTTAAATATCTAATTTCTCCGTCTTTCTTTCCTTTTGCTTGTTGCTCTATAGATGACATAACTTACGCTTTTTCTTTGTTTCTCTTCACTCTTTTCTCTGCCCAAGCGACTGCATGTTTGTCTAGTTTTACAGTAAGGTAACGCATCATACGCTCTTCTCTTCTAAACAATAATTCTAGAGGCTCAATCACCTCTCCGTCAACCTGAAATTCAAATAGATTGTAAAATCCACTTTTTTTGTGCTGAATTGGGTACGCTAATTTTTTTAGCCCCCAATTTTCTTTGTTGACCATCTTGGCTCCTTTAGAAATAAGAAAATCTTCGTATTTCTTAACTGTCTCCTTTACCTGCTCATCAGATAAAACGGGATTCAAGATGAAAACAGTTTCATAATGATTCATAAATAGTTTATTTAAATTTGAGTGCAAAAGTAATTCTTTTTTTCAATTCTAACAATACAAAGCAGCTTTTTGTTTGGTATTTTGCATACTTCATTGCATTAGATGTGTTTTGTAAAAATGAATTACTTATTAATCTATGCAATACTTGTCTTTAAGTTAGTGAGAATAATCGTGAACAGTTCTATACAATTAATTTCAACGGAAGCCTTTTCCATAAACCTATCCGTTATCCTTTAGTACCTTCAAATGATTTCAGATAACTTTTACTAAAGTTTATACCAAAGCGATAGGAATATATTATACATGCTTTTTTTAAGATTTTTAAATTTAATGTACTAATGGTTTCTATAATTTTAATTAAAAAAGACACTCATCTTTAAAGTTACATAATTATCCTATTCCAGGTACTTCTAAAAAATTCTCTACAGAAAGACAAAAATCTAGATATTCTTCTCATAAAGGCGATTAAAAAATAAATAAATTAACATTATAGTTTAAATTAGCTAAATATGTCTTACCTTTTATCCAAATTATATACCTTAACAAGAAATAAGTTACTATTTTTAGACCCCCAAAGTTATCATGCATAGAAACAGAACGAATGATGAAAGAAATTAAGTTAAAATGTATAGTGGTAGATGACTCTAGCATACAAAGGTTATCTATTATTAAACTAGTCAATGACCATCCTAATTTAGAACTTGTAGGAGATTTTAATAATGGTCTAAAAACTAAGGAAGTCCTTCAAAAAGAAGCTGTAGATTTAATTCTTTTAGACATTGAAATGCCTATTTTGTCTGGTTTTGATCTATTAGATAAACTACAGGTTAAACCTGAGATTATTTTTGTAACGGGTAAAACGCAATATGCATTTCAAGCATTTGACTATGAAGCCGTGGATTATCTTCAGAAACCTGTAGATAAGAAAAGATTTAATGTAGCAATTAAAAAGGCTCTAGACATACATTTACTAAAGAATGAAAAAGCCTATTCGGAAGATCAAAATTATATCTTTATAAAAAGTAATCTTAAGAAATATAAATTATTTTTGAAAGAGGTGAAGTATATACAAGCCTTTGGCGACTACGTTAAAGTTTTTACAGATGATCAAGTATATACTGTTCTTTCTACCATGAAAGGTTTTGAAAAAAAATTACCAGAGGACCAATTCATGCGGGTTCATAAGTCTTACACTATTAACTTATTTAGAGTGAAGCATTATGATGCAAAAACCATTTGGGTAGACGATTTCCAAATGCCAATTAGTCGCAACCGAAAGAAAAAACTAGAAAGTGTATTGTCTGGAATTAGTGCCTCTAATTAATAGGGATCTACATTTATTATCATTCGCGTTTTTTTAAAGCTTCCTATGGAGTCATAGGTTTTTTGTACTTTCTCTATAAACTCTTTTGTTTTTGAGATGGAATGTTCTGGAGGAATTTTAATTATAATATTCTTATAATACTCGTTCCTAATTCTTGCAATAGGAGGAAATTCTGGTCCTAGAACATTTTCTTTAAGTCCTTGAACCAAACCTTTTGAAAACCACGAGGAGGCTTCATTCACTCCATTAAAATCTTTTCCTTTAAAGGTTAATTTAATCAATCTATACAAGGGAGGGTATTTGTAGTTATGACGCTCCTGCAATTGTTCATTATACATTTCTTCATAGCTATTGGTGGTGACTTGCTGCAAAATTTGATGATTGGGATTGTAGCTTTGAATAAGCACTTTTCCTCGCTGCTGAGTTCTTCCTGCTCTTCCTGCCACTTGTACTAACATATGAAAACTTCGCTCATGGGCTCTAAAATCTGGAAAATTGAGAAGACTATCTGCATTCATAATCCCCACCAAATCTACATTTCTAAAATCTAATCCCTTACTCAACATTTGTGTTCCTATTAGAACATCTATTTCTTGCTGATCAAAAGCAGTGATAATTTTTTCATAACCGTGTTTTCCTCGCGTAGTATCTAAATCCATTCTTCCTATTTTTTGATCTGGAAATAGAGATTTTAATTCGGTTTCAATTTGTTCTGTTCCAAAACCTTTAGTGCTTATTTCGGTACTTTTACACGCTATACATTGCAACTGCATCGCCATATGATAACCGCAATAATGACAACGCAAAGTGTTATTTTGTTTGTGGTAGGTAAGACTCACGTCACAATTAGGACATTGCGGAGAGTAACCACAAGTATTACATTCTAATATGGGCGAAAAACCTCTTCGATTTTGAAAAAGAATTACTTGTTTTCCTTCCGATAAGGTAGTTTTCATTTCCGCTAAAAGCGTATCAGAAAAATGACCTTTCATCAATTTTCGCTTGTATTTATCTTTAATATCTACCAATTGAATTTCTGGTGGAAGCACATTTCCATATCTTCTGTCTAAAGTCACTAAACCATATTTATGATGTTGCGCATTAAAATAACTCTCTAAACTAGGTGTGGCAGATCCCAACAATAAATTGGCTTTGGTTAAATTTGCTAAAACCACTGATGCATCTCTTGCCTGGTATCTAGGTGCAGGATCATATTGCTTAAATGTGGTTTCGTGCGATTCATCGACAATTATAAGTCCCAGTTTTTGAAAAGGTAAAAAAATAGCAGATCTGGCACCTATCACTATTTTTCCCCTGGTTTCTTCCAAAATGTGCTTGTACACCTCTACTCTTTCGTTTAAAGAATATTTACTATGAAATACCAAGACATCATCCCCAAAATATTTTTGTAATCTAGAAATAAGCTGTGTGGTTAAAGCTATTTCAGGTAACAAATACAAAACTTGTTTTCCTTTAGCAATGCTATCTTTTATAAGCTGAATATATATTTCGGTTTTACCGGAAGAAGTGATTCCGTGTAATAAAGTAACTTTATTCTCTTCAAAATGTTCGTTTATTTCTGCGTAAGCTTGTTTTTGATATGCATTAAAGTTAATCTGAAATTTTTCAATTTCTTTCTGCTGATCTGTTCTATCTTCTTGTAGATAATATTCTTCTAAAATTTCTTTATCTACGAGACTCTTTATTACAGAAGCTGAAGCGTTACTTTCTTTACTGAGTTGTTTTACGCTGATAGGTTTTTTAGATTTTGCCCGAAGCGAAAACCACATGAGCACCACACTACTCTGCTTGGGTGCTCTGCTTAAGTTTTCTAAAAGAGCTTGTAACTCTTTTTCGTTCTCATAATTTTCGGCTAATTTTATGTAGCGTATTAACTTGGGTTTATACTGCTTATACAATTCCTGACTCACAATGATCACTTCTTTTACGACTAACTGTTGTAACAAGTTAAGCACATTTTTCTTTCCTAAAAGCTGACTTAGCTCTTTTATCTTAATCACCGATTGTCGCTGTAAGGCTTCATATACCAAGTATTCTTCATCGGTTAAAGTATCCTCATCGACACTTGTCTTATTATTTAACTCTACTACAGTTTCGCTTTCTAATAAAAAAGCACTAGGCAAAGCTGCTTTTAAAACATCGCCTTCGGTACACATATAATAAGAAGAAATCCACTTCCAGAACTTTAATTGAATTGCAGTTACAATAGGCTGTTCATCCAGCATCTGCTCTATTAACTTTGCTTTGTAAACCTTTGGAGCTTCATGATGCATATGTGCTACAATCCCCGTATATACTTTTCTTTTACCAAAGGGCACCGCCACCCGCATTCCAACTTGTAAAACTGCCGCATCCTCTTCTAAGACTTGATACGTAAACCTAGTAGGAATAGGTAAGGGTAAAATTATATCTGCAAAATGATTCATTTAATTCAAAAGTTTAATAGTTTATGAGACCTGAAATAAAAAAACCTACGATAATACATTTAGTATATCGCAGGAGTTACTAGTTTTGTACTTGTTTTTAATCGTTTCTGATTAAGATACTTGAGCGCTAATAACTATAAGAAGATCGAAAAAAATTAACTATCTAAAAAAACGAGTTTCCAGTATTAATAACATTCCTCTATTCTAATAGGAAAAGTAGCTTCAAATATACAAATACTTCGCTTCTTATTTCTGGTAGAAATTAGAAGCGTTTTCTAACATTTTAATCCGAAGTAATTTATCGATGTTTAATATTTTATTCTAATAATCTGCGCCATTTCATAGTTTTATAGAATATGCCAATATAACCCCGTACATTTAAGACATTGGGATTGTCTTCCTCTATCCAGATTTTAGATTTATACACTTTTCCATCATCGGGATTTAAAACGGTACCATTTACATATTCGTTTTGTTCTTTTTCAAAATCCTTTAATAAAACTAATCCTAAAATTCTTTTATCTTTATTTTCTCCTTCACAATTCAAACAAAGATTATCAACTTTACTTTTATCCATTATCTCTATTAATTTTCCATTTACTTTCCCTTCATCTTCGTAAATATTTATAATAGATCGTACTTCTCCTGTTTCTTCGTCTTTCATTACTTTCCATTTTCCCAAAACCGATTGACTAACCGTAACCTGAGAAAACACTAAAAAAGTAAGTGTGAGAAATAAGTATTTCATAATAGATTTTCTTTTTAGAGTTTGTGTTGTTCGAATTACTATTTACCTAACATATTTTCTTTTAAATCATCATCTGCAGGATTTTTGGAAAGCCAAATGCCAAACAATGCTTTTTTAAAGTCCATTCCTTCGATAACACCTTTCTCGATTCCGTTTTTATAAGAAATTACTCCTTTACCCGGCTGGTAGGTAATATCAAAAACATCCCCCTTTTTAATTTCTTCCTTAAAAAAACTAATAAATTGATCTATTCTAGTTTGAATCGCAGCTAAATCTCCGTGCGTAGAGTTTTCGAAACCCTCTTCTACAGCGCTAACCATTTTGCTGCTACTCACCAATCTAGAGACAATTTGCAACTTGACAGCCATCGCTTCATCTTTCTCTATAATTTCTTTAGCGTTAGAAGATTCCGCTTTAAGATACAAGCCAGCAACATACAAATCTATCCAAAGTTTAGATCTTGTTCCTGCTCCATTTAAGCTTAATGTGTGTTCGCCGAAAGTTTCAGAAGTAGGAATTTTCACTCCTCCAACTTCCTTAGTTTGCGCTGTTGATAAGTTGACGGCGAAAACTACTGTAAAAATTAAGACTATCTTATTCATCTCTAAAATTTTTAAATTGTGCTTTAAGATATTGTTTTTTTTGTTTTTAATCTATAAATGGAAGCATTTAATTCAAATCCTAGTAGTAAAATATTGGAATTGATCCATATATAAAGCATTAAAATCAGCAATGCGCCAATAGAACCATAAAGCTCATTATAGCTACTAAAGTTTACGATGTAGATTTTAAACAAAAAAGTAGTTATCAAAATTAGTACCATCGTGAAGAAAGCACCTATAGAAAAATATTTAGACTGTCTTCCTTCTTTGGTTCCGAAGTAGTACAAAATAGCTACAGCATTATAAATAATAAGCACCAACACCAGATATCTACCTAGTTGAGCCCACATTAAATTCTCTGGAAATACGCCCATCGCTTCTAAATTATCAATAATATACGTGAGATAAAATACTAGAATTACAGCCGCTAATAGCATAATTGCTATAATTAGAGAAACTCCTAAGGCTACAAAATACTGTTTTATTATAGAACGATTAATGTGGGTATGGTAAGAAAATTCGAAGCCTGTAAAAATAGCATTAATGCCATTGGTCATTAAAAAAATAGACAATACAAATACAAAAGAAAGTAGTCCTGCTCTTGGCGTATTAAAGATATCTGCAAAGATTTCATTAAAAAAACCAGAGGTTTGCGGGGGCAAAAAATCATCTATAAATGCCAACAATTTTAAATGAAAATCATCTATAAACCACACAAAAGGAATTAAGTTTAAAATAAACAGCAAAAAAGGAAAAATAGCCATAAAAAAACTAAATGCTATCGAGCTTGCTCGCGTAGAAAAAGTCCCCTTTACAATTCCTACCGTGTAAATCTCACCTAAATCATAAAGGCTCAATCCTTCTAAGCCAGGAAGAATAATAGCTTTGCTTTTATCTTCTAGCCAATTTAAAATAGATTTTATTTTTCCTTCTTTTGCTACCTCTTTTGGCATTTACTCAACTGCTTTTAAACTTAAATCTAAATTGGAAACCGAATGCGTTAATGCCCCACTAGAAATATAATCTACTCCACATTCAGCATAATTTCTAATAGTATCTAAAGTGATTCCGCCACTAGATTCTGTTTGGCATTGATCTCCTATCATATTTACGGCTTTCTTGGTATCTTCATAATTAAAATTATCAATTAAGATACGGTGTACTCCCTTTGTTTTTAGAATTTCTTGTATTTCAGTTAAATTTCTTGCTTCTACAATAATCTTCAAATCTAAGTTTTTCTCTTTTAAATACTGCTGCGTTTTCTCAATAGCCTGCGTAATTCCACCACAAAAATCGATGTGATTATCTTTAAGCATTACCATATCGTACAGCGCAAAACGATGGTTTTCTCCTCCCCCAATTTTTACTGCCATTTTTTCTATGGCCCGAATTCCTGGTGTAGTTTTACGGGTATCTAAGACTTTAGCTTTCGTATGACTAATCTTATCTGCAAATTCTTTTGTTTTAGTGGCAATAGCACTCATGCGCTGCATCGCATTTAAAACCAAACGTTCGGCTTTTAAGATAGATCGGCTTTTTCCTGAAACGTAAAAAACAATATCTCCGTATTTTATAGAATCTCCTTCGTTCTTTAAAGTTTCTATTTTTAAGTCTTTATCGATGTACTGAAAAACTTTTTTAGCAAACTCTATTCCTGCGATAATACCTTCATCTTTTACTAAAAGTTTCGCTTTTCCTGTCGCCGAAGCAGGTATGCATGCCAATGAGCTGTGATCTCCATCTCCCACATCTTCTCTAATGGCATTTTCAATTATAATTTGCACTTCTTTTTCTAACTGTTCTTGACTAATCATTTTTTATCTATTTTAGCAGTACTAAAATATAGTAAATAATAGACTTATGTATACACAGGCACTCAAAATCGCTGCAATTATCGCAATTTTGTTTTTTTCAGGTTTCGCAAGTGCTCAAAGCTATGTGTTTTTAGATGAAGACGGAAAAGAGGTTTCTGCAGAAGCATTTGGTGAAAAGTGTGATTCTAATCTGCTATTTAATTGTACAGTTATTAAGCAAACTAAAAAACTTGTAGTTGCGCAAATACGTTTTAAGCAAAAATTTGGCAAGATAAGTACCCAAGAAATGGATCAAGTAAGGAAATTACTTCGAAAAGACAGCGGCAGAGAATTGGAAAAGGAGAAAACTTTACTTATTAGTTACTATGATTCTTTAGCCGATTTTAAAGCTTCCAAAAAGATGCACGACTCTTTAGAGAAAAAGTTTATCGACCAATATAAAAACAATGCGGATCAATACAAAAAGGATTACAAAAGTGAGAAAGTAGAGTATTTTATAGATTTTAGTAGAGAAATATTTGATGATAAAATAAAAGACTTCGTTAAAGATAAAAATAGATGTAAAAAGAAATTTGAAAAAAGATTTAATGTAAATGTGCTTTTTATGCATGCCGATAATGTGGTTAAAGAAAAGCAATACTCCAACTTTGATTGGATCCAAGACCGCGGCGTCATCAATACTGTATTTATTAAAAACGACTTGCAAAATCCTTTTATTTCAAAAAAAGTTCGGTTTTTAGTTATTAAACCGGACGGAGAGTATTTTATATCTAACAACCATTTTAACGAAAATACCAAAATTTTAAAAAAATTACTTAAGAATAAAGATTGGAGTGACTACAAAGAAGATTATAAAAAATCTCTTTACGGAAATATAATGGGCGAAGGTTTATTTAAGCGGAAACCTAAACGTTCTCATGAGCGACATTGTTTTTAATTCCTTTTTCATCATTCAAAACCCTATTTCTAATGCAAATAAAACTAATCGCTGTTGGCAAAACCGATGATTCTTCCTTACAAGAACTCATCAATACTTATGTAAAAAGGCTTTCTCATTACTGTAATTTTAGTCTAGAAATCATCCCAGATTTAAAAAAAACGAAGAATATGGACGAGAGTCTTCAAAAGTCTAAAGAAGGAGCATTGATTCTAAAACACGTAAATCCTTCAGATTTGTTGATACTTTTAGATGAAAAAGGAAAAAGTTTTACTTCGGAAGAGTTTTCAGAAGAAATTCAGAAAAAATTAAATACCGGAATGAAGCAACTCCTCTTTGTAATTGGCGGACCTTATGGCTTTTCTCCCGAAGTCTACCAACGTGCCAATCAAAAAATAGCACTTTCTAAAATGACATTCTCTCATCAAATCATACGTTTATTTTTTACCGAACAATTGTACCGCGCTTTTACAATCTTAAAAAACGAACCTTATCATCATAGGTAGTTTTTAGTCTTGGGTCTTTAGTCTTTGAAATTATAATTTTTACTTTAATTTTTAGTTTTTAACTTTTCACTTTCAATTTTTTACTTTTAATTTAACAACCTATGAGACTTGTTTTTGCCACGCATAACCCTAACAAAATTAGGGAGATTAAACAACTGCTTCCAGACCACATATACTTACTTTCTTTAAATGATATTGGTTGTGATGAGGATATAGAAGAAACCGCAGATAGCATTGATGGCAATGCCATTATTAAAGCAAAATATGTAACCGAAAAATATGGGTATAATTGCTTTGCAGACGACACTGGGCTCGAAGTAAATGCCTTAAACGGAGAACCCGGAGTATTTTCTGCTCGTTATGCTGGGGAAGATAAAAATAACGATGCCAATATCGCGAAACTTCTTAAAAATTTAGAGAACAAATTAGACAGAAGCGCTAGATTTAAAACCGTTATCGCCCTTTCTTTAAATGAACATGAAACGCTCTTTACTGGCATTTGCGAAGGAGCAATCACCAAAGAGAAAAGAGGAAATAAAGGTTTTGGCTACGATCCCGTGTTTTTACCAAAAAATAAAAGCAAAACTTTTGCCGAAATGAACCCGCAAGAAAAAAACGAAATAAGTCATCGTGCGAGAGCTTTTAGTCAGCTAGTCAGTTATTTATCAGAATAAGGAAGCCGATAAAAAAATACGTTTTATAACATAAGCTACTTAGGAATGTTTACCTTTGCAGCTTATTTATTTTATATGAACAAATTTGAACAATTAGGGCTTAACGCCGAAATCGTAAATGCAGTAAGTGATATGGGGTTTGAAGCTCCAAGCGAAGTACAAGAAAAAGCGATTCCAATTTTATTACAAGAGGAAACCGATTTGGTTGCCCTTGCACAGACCGGAACAGGGAAAACAGCAGCTTTTGGTTTTCCGCTACTCCAAAAAATTAACGCCGATAGCAAACACACACAGGGATTAATTCTTTCCCCTACAAGAGAATTATGTTTACAAATTACCAACGAAATACAAAATTACGCCAAATATATTAAGGGACTTAAAACGGTAGCTATTTATGGGGGTTCTAGTATTTCAGATCAAGCGAGAGCGATAAAAAAAGGAGCTCAAGTGATTGTGGCAACGCCCGGAAGAATGAAAGATATGGTTAGTCGTGGGATGATAGACATCTCTAAAATTGACTACTGTATTCTTGATGAAGCAGATGAAATGTTGAACATGGGATTCTATGAAGACATTACAGATATTTTATCCCATACTCCAAAAGATAAAAAAACTTGGCTTTTTAGCGCAACGATGCCCAAAGAGGTATCTACCATCGCAAAGAAGTTTATGAAGAATCCCGTTGAAATAACGGTAGGCACCAAAAACGAAGGAACCAAAAATGTTTCTCATGAATACTATGTAGTAGCAGGTAGAGATCGTTACAATGGTTTAAAACGTTTAGCCGATTCTAATCCAGATATCTTTTCTGTGATTTTTTGTAGAACCAAAAGAGATACGCAAAAGGTAGCCGAACGTTTAATTGAAGATGGATACAATGCAGCTGCTATTCACGGAGATCTAAGTCAGAATCAACGAGATTTAGTGATGAAAAGCTTCCGTTCTCGTCAAATCCAAATGTTGGTCGCTACAGATGTTGCTGCCCGCGGAATTGATGTAGATGATATTACCCACGTAATCAATTACCAACTCCCAGATGAAATAGAAACCTACACCCACCGAAGCGGAAGAACTGGTCGTGCTGGAAAAAGCGGAGTTTCTATGGTGATTGTGACCAAGAGTGAAATGCGTAAAATTAAAAGTATTGAGCGCATCATTAAACAGTCTTTTGAAAGAAAAGATATTCCTAGCGGAGAGGAAATTTGCCAGGTGCAACTATTTCACTTAGCTAAAAGCATAAAAAATACAGAGATTAATCACGAGATTGATAGTTACTTGCCTCAAATTGAAGAGCTTTTTAAAGATTTCAGTAAAGAAGAGGTGATTAAGAAAGTATTTTCTGTAGAGTTTACACGTTTCTTTAATTACTATAAAAATGCTTCTAAACTTAACAGTCCTGCTGCCAATCATAATGATTATAGAGAAGGTGAAGATAGTGGAGAAAGCACGCGTTACTTTATAAATGTTGGTGCTAAAGATGATTTTGATTGGATGTCTTTAAAAGACTTCTTAAAAGAAAATTTAGAATTAGACAGAGAAGGTGTTTCTCGTGTAGATGTAAAAGATAGCTTCTCTTTCTTTAATACAGATACGACAGAGAAAGATAAAGTTTTGGCTTACTTTGAGAATTTTGAGCACGACGGCAGACAAATTAATGTTGAGGTGACCAAAGATAAAGGTGGCAATAAAGATCGCAAAAAACGCGGCGGTGGCGGCGGTTTCCGTAAAGGAGGCGGCAGCAAAAGAAGCGGCGGTGGCGGTTTCAATAAGAGCAACGATTCTGGCTCTAGAGGAGGTTTTTCTAGACGAAGCGGCGAATCTTCTGGAAAACGTAAGTCAAATATCAAAAGTTCGGTAAGCCGAAGAAGAAACAAAAAATAAGTATATTTACGTCTTTTAGAAGTAGATTTTATGCCTAAGTATCCTATTCTTATTTCAATCATGTTGATGGTTTTATCTTTTTCCGCGAAAGCGCAAGAAGTAGAAATTGAGGTGGTTAAAGGAAAAGTGTTAAATGCGGCAAATGACTTACCTCTAGAAGACGTAAACATTGTTAACCTTAATCAAGTAAAAGGAACGGTTTCTGGCAAAGAAGGAAGTTTTGAGTTGAAAGCAAAAGTGAATGATACTTTATACTTTTCTTACCTTGGCTATAAATCTATACAAGTTCGCGTTACCAACGACTGGACTAAGTATGGCGATGTAAAAGTAAAAATGACCGAGATTGGTATTGCTCTAGAAGAAGTAACTGTTTCGCCTTTAAAACTTACTGGTTATCTAGAAATTGATGCCAAAAATATTCCTATTTATGACAATTCTCGTTACAGTATTTCTGGTCTAAGTTATGGCTATGAAGTTGGTGACAGTCAGCCTGGCGCATTTTCTAGGACTATGTCTGCTATATTCAACCCGGCAGATTTGCTCTACAATACGTTTAGTAAAAAAGGCAGGCAAATGCGTAAATTGCGTAAAATGAAGGAAGATGACGAGATTAGAAATTTATTGCAAGAGAAATTCAATAGAGAAACTCTAGTCGCTTTATTGCAAATAAGCAGAGTAGATATTGATGAGATATTAAATAAATGCAACTACTCGGGTCAGTTTATTAAAACGGCCAACGATCTCCAAATATTAAACGCCATTAGCAATTGCTACGAAGAATACAAGGTTCTCAATAGGGATTAATACGATTATTACATATTCAAATTGGTTGTTTTTTTGGTAAAGAATTAAGACTGCTGCGCTTTTAGAAACAATCCCGAAATTTTGGGAAAGACTTAATTATAACTAATTGAAAAACAGCAGTGTTTTAATTTAAAATATTCCTTCACTTTTTATAGAATCATTTTTAGAAGAACAAGGTATGAATTTTAAAATCTTGTTAGATTTCATACATATAAGGTATCCATCAACTATACACTATATTTAATCCATAACTAATGATTTAAATTGGTTTAGCATTTTGTTCAGCTAAAAAACGCTCTATAATTTGATCGCTACTTTTGATGGTATTTTTTGCCCAGTTGAGTTTTGCATTATAAATTTCTTCTTCACTAAGCCTCCACTCTACTTCACTGCGTTTTAATTTTGAGGTAATACTTTGTAGAATAATTGCTGCGGAAACCGATATGTTTAAACTCTCTGTAAAACCTACCATAGGTATTTTTAAAAAACCATCTGCCTGTTCCATAATTTCGGTAGAAAGTCCGTCTTTTTCGGTTCCAAAAAATAAAGCGGAAGGTTTAGAAATATCAAAATCCTCTAGTAAGCAAGCGTCGTTATGTGGTGTAGTCGCAATGATTTTATAGCCTTTAGCGCGCAAAGTATCTAAACTATCTTTGGCGGTATGGTATCGATTAATGTCTACCCATTTTTGAGCGCCCATCGCAATTTCTCTATCAATGCGTTTTCTATTGCGTTCTTCAGTAATATGAACATTTTGAATTCCAAATACATCGCAGCTGCGTATTACAGCGCTGGTATTATGAAGTTGGTACACATCTTCTGTAGCAACCGTAAAATGATTAGTTCTTTGGGCTAAAACTTTTTCAAATAAATTCCGTCTACGCGGAGTTAGATAGTCTTGTAAATAATCTAAAAGTTCTTGATTCATCTTACAAAAATATAAACCCCAGTGAACTTTGCTATCGTTTACGTCAATATTTTGATTATTTTGCTGAAAACCATACTAAAAAAAGTCATGAAAAATATTGTAGTCTTAACAGGAGCTGGCATAAGCGCCGAAAGTGGCATCAAAACTTTTAGGGATGATGACGGACTTTGGGAAGGTCACGATGTAATGCAAGTGGCGTCTCCGCTAGGTTTTAAAAATAATCCAGAGCTGGTTCTAGACTTTTATAACCAAAGGAGAAGGCAATTGAAGCAAGTAGAACCTAATGCGGCACATTTGGCTTTAAAAGAGTTAGAAGAGCAATATAATGTTAGCATTATCACTCAAAATGTAGATGATTTGCACGAACGCGCTGGGAGCGAAAATGTAGTTCATTTGCACGGCGAACTGTTTAAAGTACGCAGCACCTTTGATAAAGAATTGATTTTTGATTGGAAAGAAGATTTAAATGTAGGCGATTTTTGTGAGTTCAATTCGCAATTAAGACCGCATATTGTTTGGTTTGGCGAACAAGTGCCACTATTAGAAACCGCAGCTTTAGAAGTAGAAAAAGCAGATATTCTTATCATTATTGGTACGTCTATGCAGGTTTATCCTGCTGCAGGATTAAAAGACTTTGCGCCGCCGCATTGCCAAATGTATTTTATAGATCCCCAACCAGCAATTACAGAAACTAAAAACCTAAGTATTATTGCTGAAAATGCTTCTACTGGAGTGAAGAAATTGGTGGAGCAATTGCTTGATGTGTCAAGTGATGGTGTTTGAATTAGATATTAGACCTGCCCGTAGAAGAGTTACGTTCGGGCGGGCCGGCAAAAATAGGGACTCAATTATAACTAATCGATAAACAGCAGTCATGTAATTTAAAAATCCTATCACCTGTGATAAGATAAATTTTTAAAAAGTATAAAAAGATTGATATTGTGATTGTCTCAAGGGAGCATGCTCCCTTGGAATTAGAAGGTATAAGAACAAGTCTTGACTATACCATCAGTTTTAATATATTTGCAAAAAATTAGCTAATAGTAAAGAAAAATATAAGCTTCTGCACTACTTTTATACATCAGCTCGTTATCTTAAATAATATCAAATTAAATAGTTCCTATCGTAATTAAATCGGTATAAAAACAATTTCAACCATTAGTACTATTATGCATAAAAATAAATTATTACTGCTTGTTCTAGGATTAATTTTTTCTTTTCAAATAAGTGCTCAAAATGACTTAAAAATAGGAGTTAATGCTGGAATAAATTATCCAGACGTTAGAGGACACGAATATGCAAAATACAATAATTTTAAGGTAGGATATTTATTGGGTATCAGTTTGGATTATTACCTCACCAAAAGTATATCAGTAAAAACAAATGTTAACTATGAAAGAAAAATCAGAGAATTGCAACTCTTGTATTTTCAACCTGGAGGTGATGAAATTGGAACAAAAACCTTTAAGGATATATTTGAGTATATCAACATACCTATTCTCTTAAAATACGAATTTCTAAACGCTAAGCTTTTTATAAATGGCGGACCATTTTTCAATTATTTGCTTCATAATAAAATAGAACCCAACTTTCCTAATGAAGGCAGTAACAACCAAACAGAACAGAAAAAGTTTGACTTTGGAGCCTCTTTAGGTATTGGAACTTCTATTTCCATAAATGAAAAGAATGATATCACAATTGAAGTTAGAAATGATTTTGGAATCATAGATACAGGAGGTGTTCCAGATCACGTTGAAGGAGAAGTAAAAACTAACGCTTTCAAACTGATTGTAGGTTGGAATTTAGGATTGTAGTATTTGCTTAATAAAGAACTCAGCATAACTAAAAGTTTTTCTGAATTATAAATTCTATTAATTTAAGTATTGATGTATAAGTTAAATTTGAACCCTTTTCTTCTGGCTACAGCTATTCCTTTTCTTACTTTTACCTATAAGACCAAAATCAATATAATGAATTTTAAATCCTTTCCCGAAATAACATCAGAACGGCTTTTACTTCGGAAAATAAAGGCATCAGATGCCGAAACTATTTTATTTTTAAGGTCTTATGAAGCTATTAACAAGTTTATTAAAAGACCCGAAAGCAAAAAGATAAAGACAATTGCTGATGCTAAAAAAATGATTGAAAATTTAGAGCAGTCTTTTGATAAGCATCAATCTATTGCCTGGGGAATAAGTTTAAAAGATGAGCCTCAACTTATTGGAACTATTGGAATACGAAATTTCTCTAAAAACCCAAAAACTGCCGAAGTAGGCTATGATTTAGATACTAAATTTCATCGAAAAGGAATCATGAACGAAGCATTACAAGTGCTTATTCCATTTGCTTTTAACGAGCTGAAGTTAGAAAAAATTGAGGCTTTTACGCATTTTGATAATGCAGCTTCCATACAATTATTACAAAAAAATGAGTTTCAGCTGAATAAAAAAAGAAAGGATTCCGGATATACTTCCAACATCATCTTTGAACTTGAAAATGCTAAGTTTTCCTAAACAGATAACCTTCTAATAAAAATGAATTTGTTAAGTACTGGTGGAAATTTTATCTTGAACCAGCATGATTTTTATGAGAAATATGTGAGAATAAGAATAGATTTAAGATTTTGATTATATTAGAACATGAATTCTAGTCTTTTCTAAGTAAAAAATTAAAAATTCTCCGTAGAAAATAATCTAAGCTTAAGTCTGCACATTGAAAGAAGTAATAACTCAAAAGAAAAATTGTTCGGTAGGCGTGATTCCTATCACCGAAAATTATTGCAGCAGATGCGGACAGCGGTTTACCAACAAACCCACTTCTACCTTATCCTTAATTGTATGTTTTATCTCCAATTTCTTTTCTTTAGAAAAATCTGGTTTCGCTACCATCTTTAAAATTTTAAAAAACCCAAAACCCATTGTAGAAAATTACTATTCAGGCTATAGAAGGTATCATGCCAGTCCTGGAAAAGTTTTACTCTATGGGATTGGGGTGATTGTTATACACGTTTACTTTGTATATGAAGAAGAACTGGGAGTTTCAAAAACCGGTAATATTCAACAGCAATATTTGTTTTGGATGGTACTTATACCAATTTTCTTTTTATTTCCTACTTCACATTTCTTAGGCAAATTAGAAGTTTTTCTAAACATCTAATTTCTTTCAGTTATATAGCTCCTTCAATATTTATTGTAATCACCATTTTGAGTGATTTTTTTATACTTGTTTTAAATTTAAAAATTCTATTTGGCAATTTGTTTTTATTTTACTTATTTTTATATGGAATAGTAGGGTTTTTAGCAATAATAATAAGAAATTTTCTATGATATGGAATACGCTCATTCAAGTTATCATATTTTCTGGAATTCTTGCTTTACTATTTCTATTTTTAAAAGAAACGAAAACTACTGAGATCTAATAAATAACATTTACAACCAGAAAAATGAGATGTTCTATATGTGCACATGAAATTGAGCTAAACTATTGTCCCAACTGTGGTCAAACCTATAAAGATAAAAGAATTACAGGCATTTCAATTCTTCAAGATTTATTTGGAAATCTCTTTTCATTAGAGAAGTCTTTTACTAAAAATATGAAAGTAGCCTTAATGAAACCCAAAGAGCTTATTTCTAACTATTGGAAAGGGTTTAGAGGCTATTATTACAGTCCCAGTAAATTTTTAACCATCGCTTCTGTATTTGTGTTATTACATTTTTTATTAGCAAAAGATTTTTTAGGAATCACGTTTACAAGTAACGTTTCAACACATTTTGCTTTCCTTTTTATGAATATTGCTTTGTTCTCTTTAATAAGTTTTGTGGTGTATAAAAAATACAAGAAAAACTATAATGAACATTTAGTCTTAAATATTTATAACGTTAGTCTGTGGTCCATTATTTTTGTCCCCATTTCTATAGGCTTAAATTTTATTGAGATTAGAAATGAATATAAAATGGCATTTTTTATTTTGTACCTTCTCCTCATTTTTATATGGAATTCTAAAGTTTTTCAAATGGTTATATTCAAACGAGTTCTTTATATAACGCTTAATTTTATTCTTTTATTTTTGATTGTTTTCTTATTGGTATATTACACAGGAAGTATGAAATAGACCTAAGTTTTTTGAATGAACAAAGTAGATAACTCTTAAAAAGCACTAAAGGAACTTCTATAGTAACTTGTGTACAAAAAATCAATACACATCGCGAAAATAGAGTGATTTTCATCAACCGCCTTTTAAAAAGCCCCGAATTAATTCTACAAGTCATCGCTATTGCAAAAGATGAACGTCAAGAAGTTTCAGGAAAAGCTTCGAGAGCTATAGAACTGGCTTACATTCAGAATAACAAGCTCATTTTGAATCATATAATCTATTTTTGAGATTATTGAAAGCAATAAACGAGATGACGTCATCCGTCCAATGGCTAAAATTTTAGAAGTTTGGGTACTGAATCACTTCAGTAGAAAACCAATCATAGAACTTCGAAAAAAACAGAAAGAAAAAATAACTTCTATAGGTTTTGACTGGCTAATTAGTTCACAATAAACAGCTTCACAAGCTTACCGCACGCAAAGTCTTTATTTATTAGGAAAGCAAAACACTTGGATTCATTCAAAATTAAAACTTATCCTAGAACAAAATTATGCTCAAGGTTCTTACGGATATCAAGCTAGAAGTAGAAAAATTTTAAGCAAGATTAAAACTCAGCCACTAGCTTTCTCTTCTTTTTCTTAAATTTCAGCAGTTGAGGGATAGGCGTTGAAATAAAGGTAAATCCTATTCCTGTGAGTAAAATAAGTCCGCCTATCAACATTTGTAAGGTAACAGGTTCCGATAAGAAATACCAAGCCAAAATAGCAGTAAGCAACGCCTGTCCTAAAAGTGACAAACTCACGCGGGTTGCACGCATTTTACTAATGGCAAAGTTAAGCGCAAACCAAGCGAATAACTGACAAACCAATGCTTGAACAAATAACACCAACCAAGCCGTATTACTAAAACCGTAAAAAGCTTCGCCTGCGACCCAATTTAATATTCCTAAAAAAACGGAAGAAGCAAATAAGTTAATCAGCATAAAAGTGGGAACGTTGGTTTTATCCAACACACCTTTGGAAGTTAAAAAATACCACGAGTAAAAAATTCCAGATAAAATCCCGAAGAGAAAAGCGCGATCAAATTTCATTTCCACAAAAAACTGAAATCCGACAATGGTTACCATTCCCAATAAAGCCACCAGCGTTCCTATCCAAAAGTTGAGTTTAGGTTTATCGGCGAGTACAAAAAAGGCTCCTACGCCAACCCAAATGGGCGATAAGTTGGTGAGCAGTGTCGCTTGTGTGGCGCTAGATTCTTGGATGGCAATATTCCAAACCGCTACATCGGCACCAAATAAAACCCCACATAAAGCAGAAAGTAATGCTATTCTTAGCGTTGGTTTTTGCCATTGTTTGGTTAAAAACACCACAGGCAATAAAAGTACAAAGGCAATCGCCATTCTATAAAATGCCGATATAAGTCCAGAGGTTAAACCTAATTTTACCAAAATAGGGAATATAGAAATACTCACAATCCCCGCTACCAATGCAATTCTGGCTTTATTCATCGCTCTAAAAATAATCGGCAAAATTAGTTGATATTCCATCAATTGCACTCTGTTTTACCTCAACTTTAACGTGTTAAAAAATGAATTTTAATTTATTAAATGAAGATTTTACACTCCCCTAAAAACAAGCTATATTTGCAGGCTTAAAACACACACAACTATGCACACGTTACAAGCTATTTCTCCTATTGATGGTAGATATCATTCTAAAACCGAAAAATTATCCGCTTTCTTTAGCGAAGAAGCTTTAATCAAATACCGCATTAAAGTTGAAATTGAGTATTTTATTGCGCTTTGTAACCTGCCTTTGCCGCAATTAAAAAATGTAGATGCTGATTTGTTTCCGCAGTTGAGAAAAATTTATGAGAATTTTTCTAGTATAGATGCGCAGGCGGTCAAAGAGATTGAGAAAGTAACCAACCACGATGTAAAAGCTGTGGAGTATTTTATAAAAGAAAAATTTGATGCTTTAAATTTACAAGCTTATAAAGAGTTTATTCACTTCGGATTAACTTCACAAGACATCAACAACACCTCGGTTCCGCTTACGTTGAAAGATGCTTTAGTAAAAGTCTACCACCCATTATTGGAAGAGGTTTTAGAAAAGCTTAAAGCGATGGCAAAAGATTGGGCACATATCCCACTTTTGGCAAGAACTCACGGGCAACCGGCCTCTCCTACCCGTTTAGGAAAAGAAATTGAAGTGTTTATCGTGCGGTTGGAAGAGCAAATCAAGAGCTTAAAAGAAATCCCTGCCGCTGCTAAATTTGGCGGTGCTACGGGAAATTTTAACGCACATCAAGTGGCTTATCCAAATCAAGATTGGAAAGCTTTTGGAAATCATTTTGTTGAGCAAATTTTGGGAATGAAGCATTCTTTTCCTACCACCCAAATTGAGCATTATGACTTTATGGCGGCAACTTTTGATGCCTTAAAACGTATTAACACTATTTTAATCGATTTAGATCGTGACGTTTGGACGTATGTTTCTATGGATTATTTTAAACAAAAAATCAAAAAAGGAGAAGTGGGCTCTTCGGCGATGCCACATAAAGTAAACCCGATTGATTTTGAAAACAGTGAAGGAAATTTAGGAATTGCCAATGCATTATTTGAGCATTTATCAGCAAAACTTCCTATTAGTCGCCTGCAAAGAGATTTAACCGACAGTACCGTATTAAGAAACATTGGCGTACCTATAGGCCACACCATGATTGCTTTGGCTTCTACTTTAAAAGGTTTAAATAAATTATTGCTGAATGAAAGCAAACTCAACGAGGATTTAGAAAATAATTGGGCCGTCGTAGCGGAAGCGATTCAGACGATTTTAAGAAGAGAAGCTTATCCTAATCCTTATGAAGCTTTAAAAGGACTTACGCGTACCAACGACAAAATAAACGCTAAAAGTATAGCCGATTTTATTGAAACCTTAGAAGTTTCAGATGAAATTAAAACCGAACTCAAAGCCATTACGCCGCAGAATTACACGGGGATTTAGAGGTTAGTTTTCACCTCTAGATCTCAACCTTATTACTAAAAAAGCCTTTTTGATGAAACAAACATCAAAAAGGCTTTTTTATATTTAGAAAGTTTAATATATAAGCATTTATATTGAACGGTTACCTAAACTGCTAATTCTCTTTTATTTAAAATATTTTCTACCCTTAATTGAAGCACAGGAGAGAACTTTTCGTTTTCTAAAAGTAGATTTTGAGTGCTCTCTACAATGCTTTCTTTTAAGCCGCTAAACCTAACCCATAGATTAATTTTAGTAATCTCCGGTTTACTTCACTACAAGCAAAGGAGTCTTCACTGCACGAATAATTAAATCGTTAGTAACACTACCAATAAAAAGAGAAGTAAGGTTATTTGCACCTCTAGCGGAAACAATAAGCAAGTCAAAATTTTGATTTAAGGCGAAATCTTCGATCACTCCTGCTACCGAATTTTCTTCTCTATCTAACTCATGAAAATTTACATTCTCTAAAGTCATTTGATTTTTCTTACGGAATTGTCTCGTTTTCTCTTGCAAGTTTTTTTGTGTTTTATCTACCGCCTTTTGTGTATTGATATAAGGATAGAAAAAAGAAGGAATGTTGTACACATGAATAGCTTCTATTTTTCCCTTAGATTTTTTCGTTAAGTGTTTTGCCGCCTGAAATGCTTTTACAGAAGCATTACTAAAATCTGTAGCTACCAAAATCTTATGCAATTGATATTTGGTTTCTTCGGGAATCATTAAAATCCCGGCATCTATCATACGTACCAATTTTTGAGTTAATGCACCCGTACCTTGCAACTCGCTTTTATAACCTACCAACAGTAAATCTATACTGTATTTTTTGCTTAGATGCTCTAAAATACTTTCGGTATAATCATCAGAAGTGATGGCTAAAGTGTAATCTGTCTTTCCAGTATAATTTTTGGCTATAGATTTCTCTAAGGCTTCCTCTACAATTTCCTCTAGCGTAATACCCTCTTCTAGCAAATCTTCATAAAGATTATACAATTTGGAACGTTTGATGTTATGCGTAAAATAAAAATGTTCAATGTTTAACACCTCACTTAAATAACTAGCGTAGCTTAGCAAGGTAGAATCCATTTTTGTAAGATCTAATGCCAACATTACATTTTGTTGTTTTTTTAAAGGCTCTTTCTTTTTCATTTTTTCTCTTCTGTATTACTAGCCGATTGCTCTTTAAGACTAGACTTATTCTTCTTTTCTTTTTGAGCACGTGCTTTTTCTACCAGTTCTAAAATATTTTTACGATACACTTCTTTCTCTTCCAATTTCTCTTCGCGCTCTGCTTTTTCATAATCCTCTTTTAGACCAGAAAGTAATGAAAAACACATCATCACCAGTAAAATAGCAAAAGGAAGACCAGAGATGGTGACGGCAGTTTGCAATGCGTTTAAACCACCACCGTACATTAAAACAGCAGCAACCGTTCCTGTAGCAGCTGCCCAAATAACCCGTTGAAAAGCTGGAGTTTTTAATTTTCCGCCAGAGGTAATGCTGTTAATAACCAAAGCTCCGGAGTCTGCCGAGGTGATTATAAAACTACAAATAAGTACTACTCCCAAAATTTTTAAAAGTATTGCTAACGGAAATTTATCAAAAAACACGTATAAAGCTGTAGAAATATTATCATTTACCGCAGCAATCATCAAAGTATCGCCTCCTAAAATATCTCGCATGGTGATTCCGCCAAAGGCGCTAAACCATAAAAATGTTACCAAGGCAGGTAAGATAAGCACACATAAAATAAATTCTTTTATGGTTCTACCTTTAGAAATTCTTGCGATAAAAATACCAACAAAAGGGCTCCAAGAAATCCACCATCCCCAATACATAATGGTTCTTATTTTTTGCCAACTGGTGCCTTGTAAGGATTCCGTCCAAGTAGACATATCCACAAAATGAGTAAGATAACTCCCTATGTTTTGAATATAAGATTTAAAAATAAAAGTAGTAGGTCCTAAAACCAATACCAATAAAAATATAGCAAGCGCTATGCGTACGTTTAACTGACTCAGTATTTTAACGCCTTTATTTACTCCACTAAACGCTGAAACCGTAGCCGCAGCCGTAACCGCTATAATGATAAGAATTTGGTAAAACAATGAGGTAGTCATCCCAAAAACATGGGTGAAACCAGCATTAATTTGTCCCACCCCAAAACCAATGGTAGTCGCCAAACCAAACATGGTAGTAATAACAGCCATTACGTCAATAACATCTCCCATCCAACCATAAATTTTGTTCCCTAAAATAGGATAAAATACAGATCTAAAGGTGAGTGGCATTTTTCTATTAAACGTAAAATATGCCAATGATAATCCTACTACAGAATAAATTGCCCAGCCGTGAATACCGTGGTGTAAAAATGAAAAGTTAATGGCTTCTTGTGCAATCAATGCAGGTTCTTCTCCTGCCAATCTTGGTGGTCTTATAAAATCTCGCACAGGATCTGCAATACTAAATAAAACCAAGCCGTTACCTACTCCAGCACTAAATAACATGGCAAACCAAGACCATCGATTAAATTCGGGTTTGGCATTTGCACCACCTATTTTAATTTTGCCAAATTTACTTAGTGCTATGTAAATACAAAAAACTATAAAAATGTTTACAGATAAGGTATAAATCCATCCGCCTTTATCTGCCACATAATCTTGTGCAATACCAAAATAGCGTTCTGCATCTGCTTCAAACACCAATGTAAAAACAACGCTGCATATAATAATGGCAATTGCCGCAAAAAATACAGTTTTATTCACAACCAAACCAAGAAATTTGGACGTGGGATCTTTTCTGGTAACTTTTGCTGCCATATAGTATAAAGTTTTTTTGATAAAAACCCCTGAAAAATTCAGAGGTTGTAATGAAGGTTATAGTACGTATAAAAATTCGTCTGTGAACACAATTTTAAACTTAAGTACAATTGCTAAGAAAAATTAAAGGCTCTGGCCGAAAGATCAAAACCTTTAATTTTTAGACGTACTAAATTTTTTACTGAATTCTACTCTCTTCGGAATTTTTTAGTTTCTTCAAAAACATGTTCTAGAATTGCTTTGTCTTCTTCCGTAAAGTCAATACTGCGACGTTGCATCACTTTTTCGGCAACTTCAAAAGCTTTGTTGGTTTTGTAGGTTGTAGTTCCATTACTTCCGCCCCAACTGAAACTCGGGATAAAGTTACGCGGAAATCCTGCTCCAAAAATATTAGCACTTACGCCCACAACGGTTCCCGTATTAAACATGGTGTTGATTCCACATTTGGAATGATCTCCCATCATCAATCCGCAAAACTGAAGTCCTGTGGGAGCAAAACGCTCGGTTTCATAATCCCACAAACGCACCTCAGCATAATTATTTTTTAAATTGGAGTTGTTGGTATCTGCGCCTAAATTACACCATTCTCCCAACACCGAATTTCCTAAAAACCCATCGTGTCCTTTATTAGAATATCCCATAAGAACAGAATTATTCACTTCTCCCCCCACTTTACAATGTGGGCCCACAGTTGTGGCTCCGTAAATTTTAGCACCCATTTTTAGCGTGGCGTGATCACAAAGTGCAAAAGGTCCTCTCACGGTACAGCCTTCCATTACTTCAGCATCTTTTCCTATGTAAATAGGTCCGCTAGAAGCGTTTAATGAAGCCATAGTTAACTTCGCTCCTTCTTCTATAAAGATTTGCTCTTTATTAACGCAAAAAACTCCTTCAGGAATTTCAACAGAAGTTCGGTCTTTGGTGAGTAAAATAAAATCAGCTTGAATCGCTAAATCGTTTTTAGCAAAAAGATCCCAAGAATGAACAAGTATTAAAGGTTCTTTTACCACTTCAATAGTTTCACATTGATCTAAATCTACTTCTTCATCTTCCTTTGTTCTAAAGGCGATGTATGTATCTTTAAAAGTTAAAACTTGATGTTCTTTTAAGTTTTTTATTTGCTCTACTAAACTTTCTGATGGGCAAACAGCCGCATTGATCATGGTATTTTGCTCCATCTCTACCATAGGCCAACGTTCTGCCAAATAATCTTCGGTAACGGTGGTTGTGGTGGTTTCTAAGAATTTTTCCCATTTTTCCCGTAGGGTTAAAATCCCAAAACGCAAATCGGCTACGGGTTTGGTATAGGTAAAAGGAAGCAATTGCTTTCTTGCCGCTCCATCAAATAATATATAATTCATCCTCATTGTAATTTTAGAAAACAAAGGTAAGGAAGTTTTTTGTAGCTGCTTTTTTTAGGATTTTATTTTTATTATGGAAAATGGACTTGGAAATAACTTTACGGAATTAATTTCACATAGAAATACTTCCACGAAAACGAAAAAACTGAAAATATCAGCTATATAATTCTAGCCTTTTTGTTTTTGATGTTGACTGACTTATTTACTACTTTTACGATAACTTAAAATAGAAAATGCATGTCTGTCGCAAAAAAAGAATATAAAAGAGTAACGGTAAAATCATTAGTAGATATGAAGGCTAACGGAGAGAAAATCTCTATGCTTACGGCTTATGATTATACTATGGCAAAAATTGTAGATGGTGCCGGGATTGATGTTATTTTGGTAGGAGATTCTGCCTCTAATGTGATGGCGGGGCACGAAACTACCTTACCCATTACCTTAGACCAAATGATTTATCACGCTTCTTCTGTAGTTAGGGCTATTGACAGGTCGCTTGTTGTGGTAGATTTGCCTTTTGGAAGTTACCAAAGTGATCCTAAAGAAGCTTTGCGTTCTGCGATTAGAATTATGAAAGAGAGCGGCGGCCACGCAGTAAAATTAGAGGGCGGAAAAGAAGTAAAAGAATCTATTAAGCGGATTTTAAATGCAGGAATTCCTGTTATGGGGCATTTAGGCCTTACGCCACAATCAATTTATAAATTTGGAACGTATACTGTAAGAGCTAAAGAAGAAGAAGAGGCTAAAAAGTTAAAAGAAGATGCTAAACTCTTAGAGAAAATAGGTTGTTTTTCTATTGTTTTAGAAAAAGTACCTGCCAAATTAGCGCAAGAAGTGGCCGAAAGTGTTTCTATTCCCGTAATAGGAATTGGCGCTGGTGGTGGCGTAGATGGTCAAGTTTTGGTGGTGCACGATATGATTGGAATGACGCAAGAGTTTCACCCTCGTTTTTTACGCCGTTATCTAGATTTATATACTGAGATGACTACTGCTTTTCAGGAATATAATAAAGATGTAAAATCGTCTGATTTTCCTAATAAGAAAGAGCAGTATTAATGGAGAGCACTGTTGTAGGTCCGTTTTTGCTTTTAGATGCATTTACAGGCGTAGTTTTTATTCTTTTGGGTTGGGTATTGTATAAATATCCGCCCAAAGAAATCAATTCGCTTTATGGCTATAGGACCTCAAAATCTATGAAGTCTCAAGAAGCTTGGGACTTTGCGCAACAGTATTCTGGCAAGTTAATGGTGAAAACAGGTGCTTTTTTGTTGGTGGTAGGTGTATTGGGAGCTTACCTAATTCCTATTTCTTTTATATGGGAAATATTTGTTGCTATTTTTGCATTTTCAATTGCGATTCTAGCCTTATTTTATTTTACCGAAAGTGAATTGGATCAAATCACTTAAACCCTAATTACGATGTAAATTAAACTCTTATTTAACTTTACTACCCATTGAATACCTTTACAAAATTTGACCTAAAAATCTTAAGACTTTGTTCTATAGGTCTAATTATGGGTATTTTTATCTCTTTTCCGCTATGGACCCAAGATAGATTATTTCCCTTACTACCCGTTTTCAAATTCTTAAACTTGCCAAGCTTTATTGGCAATTATTTAATTTATGTTCTATTAGGTGTATTGACTAGCCTTCTTTTTTTTCCAAAAAAAATTACTGTTTCTCTTGCTTTACTCTTACTACTTGCTTTAGGTTTAGAAGACCAAATGCGTTGGCAACCTTGGGTTTATATCTATTTGCTATTTTTTTTAGGTTTTATTTTTCGCATTCCGCCTTCCAATCGGCTGTTTTATTTTCGGTTATTACTCATCAGTATTTATTTTTGGAGTGGCATCCATAAAATAAATTCGAATTTTGTAGATCATATCTTTATTCCCATGGCTAGAGATGTGTTTATGTTACACCTTCCTAAATATAGAATTATTGGCTACGGCGTTTCATTGTTAGAAATAAGTATAGGCATTGGATTAGCCTTTAAACTTACACAACGCTACGCTTTTTTTGCACTTTGTGCGCTTCACATGATCATTCTTTCGTGGGTGAGTCCCTGGGGTAAAACCCTAATCAGATAATTATTCCTTGGAATTTGGTAATGATGGGATTAAGCTTTTGCTGTTTTTATTCTAAAGCAACATTAAGTTTCTCGCAACAATTTATGAAAGTACCTTTCCGTAAAGCTAAGAAAGCGCTACTACTTGTATTTTTCTTATTACCGCTTTTATCTTATATTGAAATGTGGCCTTACTATTTCTCATTTCATTTATATTCTGGCAAAGGCCAAACTTTATCTATAGCATATAAAGAAGCTCCTCTTGAGGTGCCCAAAAAATATTATTTCCATTCACCTAAATATACTCGTTTTGAGAGCTCTAAGGTCATTAACTTAAACAAATGGTCTTACCAAGAATTAGGAGTTCCTGTACCCTCCAATCTGCATATTTTTCAACAACTGGCTGCGTATTTTTGTACTTTTTCAGAAAAAAACAAACCTACATTTTTGCTCTATAAAACTTTAAATTATCAGGGAGAATATGAAGTGTATACTTGTGATGAATTTGATTTATAGTTACTTTTGAAGCTAAATCATTTCTTTTGAGTAAAATCGTTTCTACGCCGCAAAACTTACACGTAATTTATGAAGACAATCATCTTATTATGATCAATAAACGTGCAGGAGATTTAGTACAAGGCGATAAAACAGGAGATCTTCCGTTAAGTGATGTTGTGAAAATCTACCTTAAAAAAAAATACAAAAAGCCTGGTAATGTATATCTAGGAGTGGTTCATCGCTTGGATCGTCCCACCACGGGAATCGTTTTATTCGCCAAAACTTCCAAAGCTTTACCCCGATTGAATAAAATTTTTGCCGAAAGAAAAAACCAAAAAACCTATTGGGCGATGGTACAAAAAACGCCAAGCCCTAAAAACGGCACTTTGATACATTACCTAAAGCGAAATCCCAAACAAAATAAGTCTTATGCGCACGTTAACGAAGTTCCCGAAAGCAAAAAGGGAATTCTTCATTACAAAACCTTACAAGAATTAGATCGCTACACCTTACTGGAAATAGATTTAGAAACCGGTAGGCATCACCAAATTAGAAGTCAGCTTTCAAGTATAGGCTCTCCTATTAAGGGCGATTTAAAATATGGTTTTAACCGAAGTAATCCCGATGCCAGTATTCATTTACACGCCAGAAAATTGACCCTCGTACATCCTGTGCAAAAAGAGGAAATGACTTTTATCGCGCCGCTTCCTAAAGATCCACTTTGGGATGCAGTAAAAGATAAGTATTAAAATAAGCGTTAAAAACTCGCTCTTCTTTACGGATTTGTTCTCGTTTCACTTACTTAGATTCAGGATAGTTACATTTTGATTCTTTAATATTTATTTCTAATTTTCTAAAAAACCTGAAATTAGTCAGTCAAAATGGAATCCAACAAGTCAATCTCAGCATCTCATGAAACAACATATACAAGAATTACACGCCCAACAAGTCGATTTTTTTCTTGAAAATAATCCGTTTTCTCTAAAACAACGCATTCAATTGCTCAAAAAGCTCAAAAAAGAAATCAACGCACAGGAAGACGCAATTATAGAAGCTCTAAAAGAAGATTTCAGTAAACCCGCTTTTGAGTCGATGGTGACAGAAGTGGTTGTCGTTTATAAAGAATTAGACCTCTTTATAAAAAACCTTGAATTTTGGTCTAAACCCGAAAAAGTGAGTTCTAGTCTACTCAATTTCCCCTCTTCAGACAAAATATATCATCGCCCGTATGGGAATGTGTTGATTATCGCACCTTGGAATTATCCTTTTCAATTGGCTATAAATCCACTTATCGCGGCAATCGCTACTGGAAATACGGTTACTTTAAAACCTTCTGAACTTACACCACATACCGCATCACTTTTAAAAAAGGTGATTAACAAAGTCTTTACGGAAGAGCACGCTGTGGTTATTCAAGGCGACGAAGAGGTTGCCCAACAACTACTCAATTTAAAATGGAATTTCATCTTTTTTACTGGAAGCGTTGCTGTAGGAAAAATAGTAAATCAAGCAGCGGCAAAAAATCTAACGCCAGTCGTTTTAGAATTGGGAGGGAAAAATCCTTGTATTGTAGAATCCACAGCAAAAATACAACTTACCGCCAAGCGTATCGTTTGGGGTAAATTTTTAAATGCGGGACAAACCTGTATCGCACCAGATTATGTTTTAGTTCACAAAAGCGTTAAACCAGCACTTATAAAAGCTTTAAAAGAAGAAATTATAGCTTCTTACGGGAAAAACACCATCGATTCTCCAGATTATGCCCGAATCATTAACTCATCACATTTTGAGCGTTTAGAATCCTTAATTGATGAAGAAAAAGTTGCTTTTGGCGGACAAACAGATGCAGAATCAAATTTTATAGCTCCTACGTTAATCGAGGAACCAGCGCTTAACGACAAAGTGATGGGAGGTGAAATTTTTGGCCCCATTCTTCCAATTATTTCTTATGATGAAGAGCGGGAATTGAAAAAAATTATTAGTTCCTATGCTGCTTCATTAGCTTTTTTCGTTTTCACGGAAAATAAAGATTTCGCTGAAAATATTATGGCACAGTTTCCTTTTGGCGGTGGCGTTATCAACGATGTAGTAATTCATTTTGCTAATGAAAAATTACCTTTTGGAGGCGTTGGAAATAGCGGAATTGGCGCTTACCATGGCAAACACAGTTTTAACTGCTTTACGCACCAGCAATCTGTAGTAAACCATAAAACTTGGATAGATATCCCTTTTCGCTACGCGCCTTACGGAAATAAACTCTCTTGGATTAAAAGGTTTAAAAATTGGCTTTAGCCAATTGTTGTTTAAAAACTCCCCTCCTTAAGCAAGGAGGGGTCTTTTTCACTTGTGAAAAAGTGGTTGGTTGTGATAGCCTCTACCCTTATATAAATAATCCCAACTAATAAATACATTTAAACTCAACCTTATCCCCTTGTTTCTTTTGCGACAAGATTTGTATACTTTCTTCGGTTAATTGAAAAATTCTAGGATAGCCTCCCGTAGTTTGCGCATCTCGCATCAAGATAATCAAACTTCCATCGGGCGTTAACTGTACCGTTCCTGGCAAAACGGGCTGTGAAAGCATGCCTTCTAAAGAATTAGGGAATTGCTCGTCTATTTGATACGCCATTCGGCTATTGTTTTTAGAGATGGTCAACATTTGTATTTGCAACTGAATTTGTAGTTCGTTCGAGAGCCTGTCCCATTCTGGACCCTTATACACTTCTAAGACTTTGGAAACATAGCGTTTAATGTCATATTTTATTCCTGCAAAATTCTGTGGTAAATCTTCTGATTGTAAATCGAAGGGCAAAGTTTCTCCTTTTTGTAAGCCTGCATAGCTCGTTATTGGGTAATACTGACTTCGGCTTTTAAGAAACTCTTTGGTTTTAAAGCCACCAGAAATTGCTATATAAGCTCGAACCCCTTGCGTGATCTGCTGAATGTGCAGTTGATCTCCTTTATCAACCAAAAAAGGCTTCAAAAGCTCTATTTTTTGACCGTTTAGCGTTGCTTGGGCTTCTATTCCAACAACTACGATTAAAACTTCTTCTTGAAATTCTAAAATTGGACCTAATAAAGTTAGCTCCATTACAGCTTCAAACTCTTCATTTCCTACTAAAAGATTAGCCATTTTAGCTGAATATCGATCCATCACTCCGCTTTGCGGAACTCCCCATCCCGCAAAACCGAATCTTCCCAAATCTTGGACGCTCGATAATAATCCTTCTTTGATCACTTTTACACTCATCCTTTTATATTTTCAATTTTGTATGCTCCCATCTCCACTTGTCTCAAAGTTTCTTGATGCTCGTTTTTAGAAATAGATTTAAATCGAACTTCATCTCCTGGTAAAAAAGGAGAAGGAGAAGTTTGAGAGCTATCAAATAATGTCAACGGACAATTACCAATAAGTTGCCATCCTCCTGCTGAATTTTGAGGGTAAATTCCGGTTTGTTTTTCACCAATTCCTACCGCTCCTTTTTTCACATGTAAACGCGGTGTTTTTTTACGCGGAATTTGAAGTGTTTTAGGCAAGCCTCCTAAATATAAAAATCCAGGCAAAAAGCCGATAAAATATAACGTATAAATAGAAGAAGTGTGAAGCTTTATAAATTCTTCTGAAGACAGATCTTTGTCTTGGCAAATTTCTTCCAAATCCAATGCAAATTCTTCTTCATAACAAACGGGAAGAATATAAGTGTTCACCTTCATTTTTTGATCAAAATTGATATTCAAAAGCAATTTTTTCAATACCGATATTTCATCATAAGTATTTTCTATACCTAAACCATAATTAATTAATAATGAATTATATGTGTTATTTACCTCAACATTTGATTTAATATAATTTTCTTGTATTATTTTTTTGCATTGCAGGATTTCTTTCAGTATATCTTTCTCTATTATTTCTTCCCAAGAGATAAGAATTGCTCTTTCTCCCAAAGTTTTAAAAGTAAGTTGATCCACTTCCATAGCTTTATTTTTATTGGATTTAATAATTCAAATTTTGCTTCAAATACTCCAAAATCTCTAACGAATTTTGAGTATCACTATGTACGCAAATCGTATCAAATTTTTGATGTAAAATATCTCCTTCTTTACTAATAATTTCTCCCTTATTTACCATCATTTTCACTCGCTCTAAAATACTATGTTTATCCTGTAAAACAGCTTCATTTTCACCTCTAGGGACTAAACTAAAATCAGATTCATAAGCACGGTCTGCAAAACCTTCAATCGCTATTTTTAATTGTGTTTCTGCCAAGTTTTTTACTACTGATTTTGGAGACACAAAAAGTATGAGGTTTTCATCTATCTCTTTTACTAACTCAACCAACATCTTAGATTTCTCCGTATGGTATTTTAACTCATTATAAAGTGCACCGTGCGGTTTAACGTGATGAAGCCTCCCTCCTAGCCTTTCGGTAATCTCTTTTACTAACAAAATCTGACTTTTAAGCGACTTTCGTAAATCGATGAGATCTAACTCGATAATTTTTCTTCCAAAGCTTTCTTGATCTGGATAAGAAGGATGTGCGCCAATCTTCACCTGCTTTTTTATAGCAAGCTGAATCGCTACTTCTACCGTATTTGCATCGCCAAAATGCCCGCCACAGGCGATGTTACAAGACGAAATGAGAGGCATTAGCCTCTCATCGTATATTTCTCCCTCTGCTAAATCACAGTTAATGTCTATCATTTCTATACTATTTATTCACACGCTGATTATGGGCATAGAGTGCAAAAGTAGTTAGCCAATGTCCGCCTTCATAAGAATCGTTTGCTACATTAGGGAACGAATGAGCCAAATGCTCTTCTGCAATAGGTTTTAAGTGCGCAAATCCCTCATATTTTGCAACCAAATTAAACAATACGGCAGCTCGACTAAAGTTTAGTCCATCCAAATGCACGAGTTTTCCATCTTTACGATCAGATACTTCGCCTACCTTCAATGCATAATCCTTATTATTTAATTGCGGCATAAAATCTTTTAACCACAACTTAAAGGTTTGCTCGGCCAATACATTTTGCATTAAATGAAGCTCCTGCAAACAAGGAGAAAGAAAATCAAATCCGCTAGGCTCCCAAGAAATTGGACAATTATCATCTGACAGATAGTAATCTTTTGCTCGTACTGAGATTAAATCTTGTAGTTTTTTATTTTCGGTAACCAAAGCATAATCATAAGCAAATCCCATAGCAAAAGCAGTATTATCGTGTTCTCCAGTGCGAATAGGATAATTCAACTTAGGTAAAAATTCCTGAAAATTGTTTACCATAAGATCGCTTAGGGGTTGCAAGTTAACTTTTAACTCCTTTGCTATAGGATCTTCCCAAGTATGTATTTCTTGTGCTAATTTTAATAACCACGCCCAACCGTAAGTGCGTTCGTAGGTTTTATTTTGTGCCGTTTTAAAATAGCGCACTTCTTGCTGAATATTTTCTTTAGAAAGATTACTTTTCAGCAATTCTTTTATTTCTTCCGCTTTAGCGAGATTAGGAAACTGTTTTAATAAACTCACCAAACTCCAATGCGCATGCACCGAAGAATGCCAGTCAAAACAACCGTAAAAGGCCGGATGTAACTCTTTTGGATTCTTAAGGTCTTTTTCTGAAGCCAAAGTTTGACCCAACTTATTGGGAAACTCTTGCTCTAAGCATGCCAAAGGCATTTTCACCAATTTTTCGGCTTGCTCTAAACTGAGCACCACTGGCTCTGTTTGCGTAATTTTAGAAGAAATCTCTTCTACAATACTGGTATCCTGTTCCGTTTTTTGCTTTTCTTTAATGGAAACTTCCTCTTGCTTGTTGTCTTTACAAGCTACCAAAGCCAATAAACTTAATGTAATTACTATTTTTTTCATATCATTATCCTAACCAGCCATCTCTATCTAAACTTCTATACTGTATGGCTTCGCTTATATGTTCTCCGTTAATATTTTCTGCATTTTCTAAATCGGCTATAGTTCTCGACACTTTTAAGATGCGGTCATACGCTCTTGCGGAAAGATTTAATCGTTCCATAGCTGTTTTTAGGAGTTGTTTGGAAGCTTCTTCTAACTTGCAAAATTCTCTTATTTGCCCTACTCCCATTTGGGCATTGTAATGAATATTTTCTAATCCTTTAAACCGAAGCGTTTGATTCTCTCTGGCCTTGGTGACTCGCTCTCTAATTTTAACACTACTTTCTCCTCGCCTGTCATCGCTTAATTTTTCAAAAGGCACTGGCGTTACTTCTATATGAATATCAATACGATCCAGTAAAGGTCCGCTCACTTTACTCAAATAACGTTGCATTTCTGCTGGGGAAGATCTCACTGGCGCATCGGGATCATTAAAGTAACCCCCCGGACTAGGATTCATACTTGCTACCAACATAAAACTGGAAGGATAAGTCACCGTAAATTTAGCCCGAGAAATAGTAACTTCCCGATCTTCTAAAGGCTGACGCATTACTTCTAAAACGCTCCGCTTAAATTCGGGTAATTCATCAAGAAATAAAATTCCGTTATGAGACAACGAAATCTCTCCCGGTTGAGGATACGCACCGCCTCCTACAAGGGCAACATCTGAAATTGTGTGGTGCGGACTCCTAAAGGGACGCTGAGCCATAAGTCCAACATTTTCTCGTATTTTACCTACCACGCTATGAATCTTCGTAGTTTCTAAAGCCTCGTGTAAAGTCATAGGTGGTAAAATACTAGGCAAACGTTTGGCCAACATCGTTTTTCCCGATCCTGGCGGACCAATAAGAATAATATTATGACCTCCCGCCGCTGCAATTTCCATACACCGCTTAATCGATTCTTGTCCTTTTACATCGGCAAAATCGAACTCGGGATGTTCTAAACTTAGATTAAATTCTTTTCTGGTATCTACTATAGTGGGTTTTAATTCTTTTTGCTTGTCAAAAAACTCAATCACCTCGGTGATATTTTCAACCCCATACACATCAATACCACTCACGATTGCTGCTTCTTTAGCATTTTGTTTAGGCAAAATAAAACCTTTAAAGCCTTCTTCTTTTGCTTTTATCGCAATGGGCAAAGCACCTCTTATGGGCTGTAAACTTCCGTCTAATGAAAGTTCTCCCATAATGATGTACTCTTCTATTTTTGGTGCTTTAATTTGGGAAGATGCGGCCAAAATCCCTAAGGCTAGCGTTAAATCGTAAGCCGAGCCTTCTTTACGTAAATCGGCCGGAGCCATATTTACCGTAATCTTTTTTCCTGGCAGTTTGTAGCTGTTATTTTGTAACGCAGCAGCAATTCTAAAACTGCTTTCACGAATCGCATTATCGGGTAATCCTACCAAGTGATAGCCAATTCCTTTAACGATATTCACCTCAACGATTATCGTAGAAGCCTCTACACCAAAAACAGCACTTCCATAAACCTTAACCAGCATAGTCTTACTTTGTCTTAAAAGTAATCATATTTTAAAAATAAAGCGGTGATCGAGGAATTATTCTTTGCAAAATCTTAAATTATTTTGACAAAAACTCTTTTAAAAGTTGTTGAGTAGAAGCATCTAAATTTGCATCAACCTTTCCAGTTTCCAACTGTTGGTATATTTTGGAAGCCAATTGTTTACCCAATTCCACTCCCCATTGGTCGTAGCTATAAATATTCCAAATAACGCCTTGTACGAATAATTTATGCTCATATAACGCAATGAGACTACCTAAAGTTTCAGGATTTAAACGCTCTATTAAAAGCGTGTTGGTAGGTTTATTGCCCTCAAAACATTTATAAGCTCTTATTCTTTCTTGCTCTTCTGGAGAAAGATCTTTTATTTCTTCTTCAATCTTGGCTTGAGATTTTCCGCAAAGAAAAGCTTCTGTTTGCGCGAAAAAGTTAGCCATCAATTTATGGTGATGTTCTTTATTTCCGTGCACGGAATTATTAAAGCCAATAAAATCACAAGGAACTAACTTTGTACCTTGATGAATCAACTGAAAAAATGCGTGCTGCGCATTGGTTCCCGGTTCACCCCAAATGACATTCCCAGTTTGGTAAGTAACTTTCTTCCCATTACGGTCAATATTTTTTCCATTACTCTCCATAACTCCTTGCTGTAAATAAGGAATAAATTTTTGTAAATATTGGGAGTAAGGAATTACAGCTTCTGTTTCTGTAAGGAAAAAGTTGTTGTACCAAATACTAATCAGCGCTAAAAGCACAGGTATATTTTCATCAAACGAGGTATTTTCGAAATGCTCGTCCATTTTTTGGGCTCCTTGAAGCATTTCTGTAAAGTTTTTATAGCCAATTCCGCAACAAATTGATAAACCCACAGCGCTCCATAATGAAAACCTGCCGCCTACCCAATCCCACATGGGGAAAATGTTCTCTTCTAAGATTCCGAAATTCACGGCTTTTTCATTACAAGCACTCACAGCAACAAAATGCTTATGAATATCTTTTTCCGTAAAGCCTTTTTCTAAGAACCATTTTTTTATAGTAGTCGCATTACTTAAGGTTTCCTGCGTGGAGAAACTCTTGGAAACTACAATAAAAATGGTTTGTTCTACTTCTATCTTTTTTAGCACTTCAAGAACATGATCGCCATCTATATTGGATACAAAATGTACTTTTAACTGATTTTGATAAGCTTCTAAGGCATCCAGTACCATTTGAGAGCCTAAATCACTACCGCCCACTCCAATATTAACTACGTGGTTTATACTTTTACCAGTCGCTCCTTTCCAATCTCCATCAATCAATTTTTCAGAAAAAACTTTCATTTTCTCTAAAGCAGCTTCTACTTCATTAGGTTTCTCTTGAGCACGTAAACGTGTATGCGCTACCGCTCTATTTTCGGTAACATTGATAATTTCTCCCTTAAACTGTTTTTGAATAGCATCTTTAAGGTCTACTTCTTCACAAAGTTCTACAAGTAATTTTTTGGTGGTATCATCTAGTCTATTTTTAGAGTAATCGAGGTAAAATTTATCCCATTTAATATGAAATTTATCTACGCGAGCGTCATCTTCACAAAACATATCTACCATTTTTTTCTCTTTGATGTCTTGATAATGTTCTTGAAGTTTTCTCCAAGCCTTTGTTTCTATGGGGTTAATTTTTTTTAACGCCATGGGTTATCTTGTTTTGATGGTATGTTATTAAATGTGTAATGGGGTTTTTTATAATTTCTCCCGATTCTAGTCCTCTTTCTCGCAAACTTTCTTTTATAATAGCTTTAGAAAAATGGGCAATAGATCCCACAAAATGAATGGGGTACTTCTTGGATTCTTCAAAAAGCAAAATTCTATTTTCTATAAATTCTACAATTCCTTGCTTTAAAACGCCGTAAAAATAAGAGTTTATTTCGTTTTGAGTAAATATAAAGGAGGCAAAATTTGCCAAATAAGCATTCGGATTTTCTCGTTGGTAGAGATGTTTTTTAATTTCATCTGGATTCAAATCAAACTTCTGTTCAAAAGCTTCCGCTATTCTTTTTGGCATTTTCTGGTAAAAAAAATCTTGAAGCAGTTTTTTTCCGAAGAAATTTCCGCTAGCTTCATCCATTACACTATAGCCTAAGGAAGCCACTGGATTAGTGATTTTTTCTCCATCATAAAAACATACATTGCTTCCTGTACCCAAAATACAAACTAGACTAGGATGCTGCTTTATCGCTTTAACCGCGGCCATAGTGTCTTCGTCTACCAAGACCTTGGCTTTTGGAAAATAGTTTTGTAAAATTCGTTTTAATTTTTTTGTAGGAGTTGTGGTTCCGCAACCTGCACCATAAAATTCTACGGAAGAAATCTTTTCTCTAATTTGTTGCAACTCAGGATTGGCATGAAGTCGGTTCCATAGGGTTTCTTCCTGAAACACAGACGGATTTAAGCCTTGTGTTTTAGTTTCTAAAATAAGATTCCCTAAATGGTCTAAAACCACCCAATCGCATTTTGTGGAACCGCCGTCTGCAATTAAATACATCTTTTACTTAACTGTTGTCATATAAGTAGCCAAATCTACTAGTTTTGAAGAGTATCCAAACTCATTATCGTACCAAGCTATTAATTTAAAAAAGTTGTCATTAAGACCTATACTCGCTTCGGCATCAAATACACTTGTTCTTTCTTCTGAAACAAAATCTTGAGAAACCACGCCTTCTTCCGTGTAGCCCAAAATTCCTTTCAATTCATTTTCTGAAGCTTTCTTTAAGGTAGCTTTTAAATCTTCAAAAGTAACAGATTTTTTTGTTCTCACCGTAAGATCTACTACAGATACATCTGCCGTGGGCACTCTAAAAGCCATTCCTGTAAGTTTTCCGTCAAGAGAAGGAATCACTTTTCCTACAGCAAGCGCTGCTCCTGTAGTTGTAGGAATTATATTATTCAAAGCATTTCTGCCTATTCTATAATTCTTTTTGGAAGGAGCATCTACGGTAGATTGAGAAGTGGTTACCGCATGAACTGTGGTCATTAAAGCTTCTTCTATCCCATAATGATCTTCAATTACTTTGGCTAAGACCGCCAAACAATTGGTGGTGCAAGAAGCGTTAGAAACTATAGTTTCTTCTGCGGTTACTTCGTTATGATTCACTCCCAGTACATACATAGGAATATCTTTAGAAGGCGCAGATATGACCACTTTCTTAGCTCCAGCTTTTAAATGCTGACCTGCACTTTCTTTCGTTTTAAAGATTCCTGTACAATCCATAACTATTTCTGCATCCACCTCATTCCATTTTAATTGCGTAGGATCTTTTTCTGCGCTTACGCGGATTTCTTTACCGTTCACGACAAGATTTCCGTTGTTTACCTTAATATCTCCAGGAAATCTACCGTGTACTGAATCGTATTTTAGTAAATATGCTAGATGCTCTACCTCTACCAAATCATTAATGGCTACAATGTTGATGTCTTCTCTTTGACTAGCAATTCTAAAGGCTAATCTTCCTATTCTACCGAAACCGTTAATGGCTATATTTATTTTTTTCATTTTTTGAACGTATTTTTTTTATTTATATGGATATAATATCGGCTACTTTTAATAAATCCCAATCGATTTCGTTGGATCCCTCAATAGCTTCATTAAACGGAGTAACCACAATTTTTTTGTGTTTTATCCCCACCATAACATTATGTTTATTTTCTAAAAGCGCTTCTACCGCTCCCACTCCAAGTCTACTTGCTAAAACTCTATCGTAGCAGCTTGGCGCACCACCGCGTTGAATATGACCTAAAACGGTAACTCTTACTTCGTACTGTTTTAAATGCTCTTCAATATATTCTGCTAATTCAAAAATATTTTTTCCAATTTGGTCTCCTTCAGAAACCACGACAATACTCGAAGTTTTTCCAGACTTTCTACTTTTTGCTAAAGATTCTACCAACCTGTCCTTACCTAGATCTTCTTCAGGAATTAAGATCTCTTCCGCTCCAGCGCCAATGCCTGCATTTAAAGCAATGTCACCCGCATCTCTTCCCATCACTTCTACTAAAAAAAGTCGGTTGTGCGAATTGGCCGTATCTCGAATTTTATCAATGGCTTCTACCACCGTATTTAAGGCAGTGTCATAACCGATGGTAAAATCTGTGCCCCGAATGTCATTATCTATGGTTCCTGGAATGCCGACTATAGGAAAATCATACTCTTCATAAAAAAGCGATGCGCCTTTAAACGTACCGTCTCCTCCAATTACAATAAGAGCTTCTATTTCGTTTTCTTTAAGGTGATCAAAAGCTTTCTTTCTGCCTGCTGGCGTTCTAAAATCTTCAGATCTTGCCGATTTTAAAAAAGTGCCTCCTCTGTTAATCATATTCTTGACAGATCTTGCGCCTAAAGGAATAAAATCACCTTCCACTAATCCCTGAAATCCACGATAAATGCCAGTACATTCTTTTCCGTGAAAAACACAAGCTCTCACTACCGCTCTAATTGCAGCATTCATTCCTGGAGCATCTCCTCCAGAAGTGAGCACCGCTATCTTTTGTATGTTTGTTTGCATTAACTAAATATTATTTGAATTTAACTAAAATACCCACGTTAAACTACTAAAATTTAACTAAAATAAAAGTCTAGGCCACTTTCAATTTTTAAACTAAAATTTCAGGTTAACTCCGAAAAATTCCGAAGAAAACTTTGAGAAAACCTATGATTTTGTTTGAATATAAGCATCGATTTGCTTTTCTAGGTAGTGCAACGGTAAAGGTCCTTGAGAAAGCACCGCATCATGAAAATCTTTGATGTCAAATTTATCTTTAAGCTCTTTCTTTGCCTTACTTCTCAACTCCAAAATTTTAAGCATTCCTATTTTATAAGCAGTCGCTTGTCCTGGCATTACAATATGCCTTTCTACCATTTTTATACAATCGCCTTCTTCATTTGGCGTATTTGTTTTATAATAAGCGATACCATCTTCACGTGTCCATTTTTTGGTATGAATACCTGTATCTACGACCAAACGGCAAGCACGCCATAGCTCCATCGCCAACCTTCCAAAGTCTGAATATGGATCTTCATAAAAACCTATTTCTTTAGGTAAAAACTCGGTATACAATCCCCAACCTTCAACATAAGCCGTGTAAAAATTGAATTTTCTAAACATAGGAATACTATCCAATTCTTGAGCAATAGCGATTTGCATATGATGTCCTGGAATACCTTCGTGATACGCCAAAGCCTCCATTTGGTATTTAGGCATAGCTTTCATATGGTATAAATTCGCATAATAAATTCCTGGTCTAGAACCATCTAAAGCTGGAGCTTGATAAAAAGCTTTTCCCGCGCTTTTTTCTCTAAAAGCTTCTACAGCTTTCACCTTGATGTCTGCTTGTGGAAGCGTATTAAACAATTCTCCCAACCTTCCTTTCATGGTATTGATAAGCTGCTTGGCTTCAGAAATATAAGCTTCTTTGCCTTCCGCGGAATCTTCATAATAAAATTGAGAATCGTTACGCATAAACTCAAAGAATTCTTGCAAAGAACCTTTAAAATCAAGCTTATTTTTGATGACTTCCATTTCTTTCTGAATTCTTTCTACTTCTTTAAGGCCTATTTTATGAATCTCCTCTGCACTTAAATTTGTAGTCGTAACGCGTTTTAAGCGATTGTTATAATACTCCTCTCCCTTCGGAAGTTTCCAAACCCCGGCATCTGAAACAGAACGTTGCATTTGATCTTGTAATGTCGCAATCAAAGTTTTAAATCCTGAAGCTGTATGGGTTAGCATAGCTTTCTTTGCTTCTAGTTTAAGAGATTCTTTCTCTTCTTTCGCAATTTTCAGTTTTTCAAGTTTTGAGGTAAAATCTTGCCATAAAGTACTGTTGGTTTTTACCTCTTCAAAAGGAAAACCTTTTATCACATTTTGGGCATCCTCCAATACTTTGGTAAAAACAAATGTTGGAGGCACTATTCCGTTTTTCTCTCTAATCTTCAATCCTTTGGAAACATCTTCCAAGGCTTGTTTTATTCCGTTTAAACGAGAAATATAAGCCTTCGCATCTTCTTGAGAATCAATTTGATGCATATTGATTAAGAATGCTGGCAACTCTGCTTGATACCCGTGCATCTGATTGACAGGGTAATCGTAAAAACGATAGGTATAATCTGCTATCTCATTTTCCAACTGATTTTTCATCAACTCATAACTCAGCTGATTTTCTTCGGAAAGCTTTGATTTCTGAATATTATCCTTTAAAAATGCTAGTCTTATCTTGCTTTTTTCTAAGTCTTTTGGGTATTTCTCATTAGAAAAATCATCCCATAAACCATAATCCGTTTTCTTTCCTAAACGCGTTTGCATCATGGGTGAATCTGAAACATCTTCTTGGAAAGCTCTTTCAAAAAAATCTTCTACTTTTTTATCTTCAGATACCACTTTTTGCTCTAGATTAGATGTTTTTTTCTCCTGACAAGAAAACAGAACGATGCTAGTTAAAACTAAAATATATTTTTTCATTCTTTAGTTTTTTAGCCATAAAAATTCCACCGAAGAGTCTCCAAAAACGGTATGCGTTTGCTTTTGAAAGTCTTCTTTTTTAGCTTTAAAAATGTTAGGTATGTAGGTTTGCGGATTCAAATCGATTAATGGGAACCACGTACTCTGCACTTGTATTTGCAATTTATGTCCTTTCTTAAACGTATGGTGAATGTCTTGTAGTTTAATATTCACCGCCGTCTTTTTGTTTGGTGTAAACGCTTTCGGATTCTCAAAGCTATCTCTAAACCTACCACGAAGCACTTCGCTGCGCACCATCATATGGTAATTGCTCATTTTTAAATAGTCCTGAGTCTCTTCATAATCCTCTGCGTCATCGGGATAAACATCGATTACTTTCACAATCCAATCTGCAGCAGATCCTGTGGTGGCTACTTTTAATTTGGCCATAATTTCTCCTGCTAAAGTCATATCCTCTTCCAGAACTTCCGTTTCAAAAACCAAAACATCGGGTCTTCTCGCCGAAAACCGCTGATCGTCTGTCATGTATTTTCTAGGTGTAAATCCCATCTTAATATCTTCAGAATAAGGAACTGGTTTTTTAGGATCACTTACAAACTCTATTTTTTCACTAGGTTTTGGTAAGGTATGTAAACTTTCATTTTCCCCTAAATAGTATTTTTTAGTCAAAGCTTTTTTTGGAGGCCAGTTCTCGTAAGTTTTCCACTCCCTTAAACCAGTATCGTACATGGTTGCTTCGGCTAAAGCAGGTTCTGTCCCTTTTCCATTTCCTTTTAAAAAATGATTAAAGAAAGGAGTTTCTATATTTTTCTGATACTTAAGCGAAATATCATCTCCAAAATAAACATTTCCTATGGCCTGTCTTTTCTTATTTCTTGCCCAATCTCCGTGACTCCAAGGCCCAAAAACAAGCGTGTTGTAGTTTTTGTTGTTAGCTTCAATACTTTTATAGGTTTCAAAAGGCCCATAAAGATCTTCCGCATCAAAAAGTCCACCTACCGTCATCACTGCAGGCTTAATTTTCACCTTGCTTAAATGCTGAATTATCCCCCTTTTCTGCCAAAAATCATCGTAATTAGGATGATTTTTTAGTTGCTGCCAAAAAATATTATCTTCTTTATAATATTCGTCTAATTGACTAATAGGTGTGTGATCTAAGAAAAATTGGTACTGATCTTTACTTTTTAGATCTGGAAACTTAAACCAAGCTTTGTCTGTTGGTCCTTCTTGCTGATATCCAAAAAGGGCAGTCGCTCTCCAATAACTTAGCATATAAGCGCCGTTGTGGTGAAAATCATCGAAAAAGAAATCTCCAATTGAAGCTTGTGGAGAAGCTGCCTTTAAGGCTGGATGTTCAGAAAGTAACGAATACGTGGCATAAAAACCAGGATACGAAATTCCCCAAGTTCCCACTTTTTGATTGTTGTTATCTACCTTATTTATTAGCCATTCAATAGTATCGTAAGTATCACTGGCTTCATCTACTTGTTTCCCTTTTTTATTTGGAATGTAAGCCCGCATATTGTCATAAATTCCTTCACTCATCCAGCGTCCGCGTACATCTTGATAGACAATAATATTTCCCTCTTTCATTAAAAATTCATTAGGCCCCACTTTAGATCGAAATTGATCTTTCCCATAAGGACGAGAACTGTAAGGCGTTCTCTGCATTATTATGGGATACTTATGTGATTTGTCTTTAGGCGAGTAAATCGTGGTGTGCAATTTAACGCCATCACGCATCTCAATATTTACTTCTTGTTTGCTGTAATGCTCTTTAATTTGGTATTCCTCGTCTTGTGCCGATAGATTGAAAACTGAAAAGAAAACGAGTAGAGATAAATAATAAATTGACTTCATTTTTATAGTATAATTTTTATTTCTTAAAGATATTAATAATCTTGAAAAATGGGCTTTTTTACCGAATTGTTTATGGGTTAAAATGAAAAAGAGGCTGTTTAAAAAGTCCATTTTTGTCAACCTGAACCTGCCGGTACCATTCAGACGGGTTTGATTCAAATTCCTATATTAATTTTTGAATCAATATGAGAAGATTCTGAAATAAATTCAGAATGACAGTTTTAAAGACTTTTTAAACAACCTCTTTTTTTCTTCCGTTAGGAATATAATTCAGGATTTACTCTTTATAATTACCTAAACCTTCTTTTAGCCAAGCTTCATATTCATCTACATCTGGCATATAGGAAGCGGGCGTGTTTAGCATTTCCTCTTTACTATTCAATAAAACATAATAAGGTTGTGCATTTACTCCGTATTTTTCAATTTGGAAATCACTCCACTTATTTCCAATCGTGCGTATTCGTTTTCCAGTAGTTTCGCTAGTGTACTGCTCTTCTTTAGGTAATTTCTTTTGAATATCTACATATAACGAAATCAATACGACATCATTTTTTAGTTTTCCTAAAATTTGCGGCTCACTCCATACACGTTCTTCCATCTTACGACAGTTGATACAAGCTTTTCCCGTAAAGTCGATCATTGCTGGCTTGCCAACCTTTTTTGCATAAGCCATTCCTGCTTCATAATCTGTAAAAGCTAGAATATCATGCGGACCTAATTCTGCGTGCTCGGGAAAATCTCCTTGACTATAGCTTGCACCTCCGCCACCTGTTTTGGTAAATCCAACTCCGTAAGGAGATTCACTATAATTCATTGGAGGTGGGAAACCGCTAATTATCTTTAATGGCGCTCCCCAAAGTCCTGGAATTAAGTAAATGACAAAGGTTAATACCACCAATCCAAATCCTAATCTACCTACAGAAATGTGTTTTACAGGGGAGTCGTGCGGCATACTTATTTTTCCGAAGAGGTATAACACCAAGGTAGAGAAAACAGCAATCCAAATCGCTAAAAATACTTCTCGCTCTAACCAATGCGCATCCAAAACTAAATCGGCTTGCGATAAGAATTTAAAGGCTAAGGCTAGTTCTAAAAATCCTAAAACTACTTTTACGGTATTTAACCATCCTCCAGATTTTGGTAAAGAATTCATCCATCCTGGTAACATAGCAAATAGCACAAACGGAATAGCAATTGCTAAGGAGAAACCTAACATTCCTACGATAGGTGCAATTCCTCCTTTAGAAGCCGCTTCTACCAATAGAGAACCCACAATTGGTCCTGTACAACTAAACGATACAATCGCTAAGGCCAAAGCCATGAAGAAAATTCCTGCAATTCCTCCTTTATCGGCTTGTTTGTCTACTTTATTGGCCCAAGAATTGGGCAGCATAATTTCAAAAGCTCCTAAAAAAGAAGCGGCAAATATGATTAATATGACAAAGAATATAATATTAAAGGTGACACTTGTGGAAAGTGCATTTAAGGCATCTGCGCCAAAAATAGCGGTTACAAGCGTTCCTAATACCACATAAATTACAACGATAAAAAATCCGTAAAGCAAAGCATTTCTTATTCCTCTAGCTTTGGTTTTACTTTGTTTGGTAAAGAAACCAACCGTCATAGGAATCATTGGGAAAACGCAAGGTGTTAATAAGGCTACAAAACCAAAGAGAAAAGCAACCCAGAATACGGTAAAAATACCACGGTCTACTTTTGCTTCTTCTTTTTGTAATTTTTCTGAAACTACAGGCTTATCATTTGCATCTGCATCTTTTGATACCGCTTTTGCACCCCCTCTAATTTGATAGGCTTCAAAATCATCAAAATTGGTGAAGACCTTTGCAGTTTTGTCTTTGATATTAAATACAAAGTAGTACTCCTCATTGATACAAACCTCTTTACAAATTTGATAAAAAATTTGAGCTTTAATCAAACCTAAGTCTTCATCAACCAACTTTATTCTTTGCGTAAAAGTAGCTTCTTCTGCAAAATACACTTCATCTACCCCAAAGATATCATTGTAGGCTCTAGCCGTTTCGCTTTCTTTTGCATCTCCTTCTAATACATAATTCTCTTCGGCATCTACATACTCAAACATCATAGGGATGGGACCTCCATCTGGCGTATACTGAGAATAAATATGCCATTCATCCTCAATTTCTGCCTCAAAAATCAATTCATATTCTTGGTCTGAAATTTGTTTTACGCTTCCCTCCCATTTAGCCGGACTTTTAATATCTTGAAGTCCAGAGCCCGGAATTTGAGCAAAAGTTTGACCAATGCTTAATAAAGCAATGCATAGGGTTAAAAATAGTCTCATGAAATAAGGTTAAATTTAAGTATAGTTTGAGTTGGTTGTATTTTGTAACGTTCGTCGGTTCTATGGTTTACTATCCAGATAATATCTGATTCATTACATAAAACCCAGATCTTTTCTTTTTCCGTTACCGGAATTTTTTCATCGATGAGAAAATCGCTAATTTTCTTTTTCCCTTTCATCCCAAAAGGATAAAAATAATCCCCTGGTTTCCACTTTCTCAATTGGAGCGGGAATTTAAGAAGTTCTTTTGGAAAATAAGCAGTATTCTTAGTTTTCTCTTCTATTCTTTCTACTTTCTTCTGTTTTAAAATACCTAAGGAAAAATTTAAATCTTGCTGACAATTCACTAAAAAAGAATTTTCCTCTTTCGGTTTCTCTTTTATTGCTTCTAAAATAAGCACTTCCCTATCTTTTACTAACTGATGCGTGTTAGAAAAAACGCGTTTTCCAGATTGTGCTTCCAAAAGTAAATGCACATCTTCCCATTCCGTAAAGTCAAAATCTTTTAGCAATTGATATAACACTGCTTTAGAATTTGGAATCTTTTTTAACTCGTGAATATCTAATTCATATCCTCTAAAGGTTTCTCTTACGATTTTGGAATATAAAAGCGCTGTATAATCTTCTAATAAAGCCTCAGATTCTTGTAAATGCGTCTGAGTTTTCAAAAAGGATGAAATCACTTGTGGGTTTTCCTCTTTTAAAATAGGATAAACCACATTTCTGATTTTGTTCCGTAAATAAACACTGGACTGGTTACTAGCATCTTCTCGCCATTTAATGTCGTTTTCTTTAGCAAAAACTTCAATTTCTTCTCTCGAAAAAACCAACAATGGTCTAACTACAAGCTGATTGTTTTCAGGAATTCCTGAAAGTCCAATAAGTCCCGTTCCTCTCATTAAGTTGATAAAAAAAGTCTCCAAACTATCATTGGCGTGATGCGCCGTTAATAAACTTTGATAGTTCTCTTGAGCACACAATTCTTCAAACCAAGCATAACGCAAATCACGCGCTGCCATTTGGATGGAAATCTTGTGATCTTCTGCAAATTTATCAGTATCAAAATGTTGTAGATGAAAAGGACAATCCAATTGCTGTGCTAGTTTTTCTACAAAAGCTTCATCGGCATCACTTTCTTTTCCGCGTAAACGAAAATTACAATGTGCGAATGCAAAATCTATTTGAGAATGCCGAAGCAAATGAGCCAAAACTACACTATCTACCCCACCACTAATGGCCAAAACAACTTTTTGAGAAGTTAGGGAAGGAAAATTTTCTTCGATATGTTTAGAAAAACGGTGTTGCATTCAACCTAGGTACTTTTTTCGCTTTTCAAAGATAGCATTTCCCCACAAAACTTAAGCAACCTAGGTTACACACTTATGGCTTTCTTTAAAGCTTTAACTTTTACCAAACATTCTTCGTATTCGTTCTCAGGAATCGACTGTATGGTAATCGCACTGCCCACCGAGCAAGAGGTGTATTTTTTAGTTGCATTATATAAAATGGTGCGAATAATAACGCTAAAATCGAAATCCCCTTCTGGCGTAAAATAACCAATACTTCCGCTATAAAGTCCGCGTTTAGTGGTTTCTAATTCTTCAATAATTTTCATTGCTGAAATTTTTGGCGCGCCTGTCATACTTCCCATTGGGAAAGTGGTTTGAAGCACTTCCACCGGAGTCACATCTTCTCTTAATTGAGAGGAAACGGTAGAAATAAGCTGATGCACTTGTTTAAAACTATACAAACCGCAAAGTTCCTCTACGTTTACGCTTCCGCGGAAAGCAGTTTTGGAAAGGTCATTGCGCACCAAATCTACAATCATCACATTTTCGGCAACCTCTTTAGGGTCATTTTTAAGATTTTCCTTTAATTTCTCATCTTCTTTAGGTTCTTCCAAACGCTTGGCGGTTCCTTTAATAGGCTGGGAAATCACTTTATTTCCTTGTTTTTTTATGTAACGCTCGGGGCTCGCACTCAACGCATAATGATCTTCTAAGCGCAAAAATGCAGCAAAAGGGGCTTTAGAGATCGTATTGAGTTTTAAATAGCTTTGCAGCGGATTTATTTCTTGATTTTCTAGATAAAATTCTTGACAGAAATTGGCTTCATAAATATCGCCCCGCTGAATATGTGCTTTCATCTGCTGCACTTTTTCTATATATTCTTCCGAAGAAAAACGTGCCTTGAGCGCAGTGGTTTTTTTATGCGTTGGTGGGTTAATCTCTAAAGAACAAATATGCACAAAATCGGTTTCCATCTCGTCATCAACCATATTTAGGTAAAGAAATTCAGCTGAATTTCCCATGATACGTATAATTTTTTTAGGTTGAAAAAAATACAAATCAGGAAAATCAAGCCCGTCAAAATTATTGGACTTTAAATTTTCTGTATCTTCTTTAAGGTCGTAAGTAAGGTAACCAAAAAGGTAATCTTTGGTGGTAGACTGGTATTCTTCAAGTTTTTCAAAAGCCTGTTGCGTATCGGTTTTTAAAGCGGTAAAAGCATCTACTGCCAGAATTGCTTCGTAGTTTATTTGATCATTGTAGGCATTAGAATCTAACCAAATAATTTCTTCAAACGCTTGGCTCCATTGCAATACTTGCGCTTTAAAAACGCTCGTATCTTTTAGGCTGAATGTTTTATAGGTCCGCAATTAACTCTCTATTTCTTGTAAAAAATTAGATAAGGTATCAATGATTCCTAATTGCAAAGTTTCATCGGTTACTTTAAGCTTTTCTAAGTCAAAATTTTCATTGAAGTAAGGAAAGCTAAAACTTGCAACCACTTCAGCACCAAATTTTGGTAAAATAAATTCTGTGTATTCTAAAGCTGAAGCCGCGCCTTTGCTCCCTGTAGAAGTACTCATAAGCAATACTTTTTTGTTGCTTAAAAATTGACGATCTAATCGAGAAAGCCAGTCGATCACATTTTTAAAAAAACTAGACACCGTAGCATTGTGTTCATTTACAGAAATGATGAGCGCCTGTGCAAGATCTATCTTATTTTTGAGGCGGGTAACATTTAAAGGAATACCGTCATTCTTTTCTATATCGTAACTATAGATAGGAAGCTCAAAATCTATTAACCGAATGATCTCTACCTCGTGATCTACAATTTGATTCGCCACCGTGGCAACCAATTGATGATTTATTGAAACGGTACTAGCCGATCCTGCAAAAACTAAAATTTTACCCATAAGATTGTAAAAAAGCTTAAAATAACTGCATTTTAATGGATTACGAAAACTATTTCTTTTAAAAAATCCTTAATTTTAGCTTTCTAATTCTAAGCAATGGATTTTAGATTACGTGTTTTTAATGAAGTAGTAAAAACCTTAAGTTTTTCTCAGGCTTCCAAAAATTTATACCTCTCTCAACCAGCGGTTTCCAAACACATTAAAGAATTGGAAATGAAATATGAGGTAAAGCTTTTTGAGCGGCAAAAGAATAGCATTAAAATTACTTCTGCAGGACAGGATCTCTTTTTTTATGCTGAAAAAATTCTCAACCTTTATCATGAAGCCGAAAATCATTTTTTAGCACTTCAAGAAAAATTACCTAAAAAAGTGAAGATTGGCGCAAGTACGACCATCGCTCAGTATATTGTACCTCCTTCTTTGGCAGAATTAAAAAAGAATTTTCTGGACACCGAGTTTTCTCTTATCAATGATAATTCTACTCAGATTGAAAAAAAAATTGAAAAACACGAACTTTCATTTGCGCTTATTGAAGGAAACAATCACAACCCCTTATTGACTTACGAGAAGTTTTTGGATGATGAGTTGGTGTTGGTTACTTCCTCTCGCAACAACTTAGCTGCTTCAATCTCATTAGAAGAGCTGATTCAACTTCCTTTAGTTATTAGAGAAGAAGGCTCTGGCACACGATCTATTTTAGAAAATCGTTTGGCTAAAGCCGGAATTCGAAAAAAAGACCTTAACATCGATATGATTTTGGGTAGCACCGAAAGTATCAAGTCTTATTTGTATGCTACGCCTAGTTATGCTTTTGTTTCTATCTCTTCTGTTTTTGATGATTTAAGACATCAGCAATTGCAAATAATTGATATCGAAAATTTTGAAATCAAACGGCCATTATATTTTGTTCGTCTTCAAGGAGAGCGTTCCTTATTTTTTGATAAAATTAAAAAATTTTTCTATTCAACCCATAACAACAGGTTATAACCCATCACAATGTTTGTTGAGTAGCCTCTGTTTATTTCCCCGTCCTTTGTAGGGATAAAATAAACATACATGCTTAAAAATATAAACCCAATTTATGTAAAAGTAATTTTTGCACTTGCTGCGCTTTTGTGTTTAACGCCTTTTATCTCTTCTCCCATCGCCCTTTTAATGGGAATCATACTTACCAATTTGCTCTTTAATCCTTTTCCTGCATTAACGGGCAAAACCGTAAAGTGGCTCCTAAAAATTTCGGTGGTAGGATTAGGTTTTGGTATGGACTTGAATAAAAGTTTAGAAGTAGGAAAAGAAGGTTTGCTACTTACCATTATCACCATTAGTACTACGTTAATTTTAGGATATTTTATAGGTAAACTTTTAAAATTGGATAAAGTAATCTCTTACTTAATTTCTTCTGGAACGGCAATTTGCGGTGGTAGCGCCATTGCAGCAGTATCAGCAGTGATTAAAGCTAAAGAAAAAGATATTTCTATCGCGCTTGGGGTAGTCTTCTTTTTAAATGCGTTGGCCATTTTTATTTTTCCCGTTTTAGGACATCAATTGGGGTTATCCCAAAAAGATTTTGGTTTATGGAGTGCCATCGCCATTCACGACACAAGTTCTGTTGTTGGTGCTGCATTAGCTTATGGAGAAGAAGCTCTAGATATTGCCGTTACTGTAAAATTAAGTAGAGCTTTATGGATTATTCCACTATCTATATTTTCTATGTTTTTGTTTAAAGGAAAATCCAATTCGATTAAAATTCCTTGGTTTATTTTACTATTTGTATTGGCAGTAATTGCTAATTCTTACCTTAATTTACCCGAATGGATGAGCTTCAACATTCCTGAAATTTCTAAACAGTTGTTGATTTTAACCTTATTTCTTGTAGGCGCCGGACTTACATTCGCATCCATTAGAGAAAGTGGAGCTAAACCCATAGTATTAGGAGTTTCACTTTGGGTAATTATCTCTGTTATTTCTTTGGGTTATATTTTGTATGTAGTTTAATGAAGAAGATAGAACGCTTCGCTTTTAGATGATAGATGCTAGATTTGATTTCTTAAATATTAGTATTCAGATGTATTATCAAATCAAAAAGATAAAATAAAGACTATATAAAAATTTTGATTTATCAACCTAACCTGCCCGAAGTGAATTTATTCAGGCGGGCTTGATTCAGTTTATCCATATGATTTTAACGTCATATCATGAGATTAAGAAATAAATCTGCCAGAATGAATTCTTCTCATTTCTGCTCAATTTGACTACTTGAAGCTAGTTTGATATTTAAAACCATAAAAAAATCCGAATCAATACGATTCGGATTTTTTTATTTAAGAGCAAGAATTCATTTCTGATTCTCTCCTATTATACCTACTTACACGTGTAAAGCACGGTTTCCTGTTGCTGCTAAAGCGGCTTCTTTTACGGCTTCGGCATAAGTAGGGTGTGCGTGGCTCATTCTAGCAATATCTTCAGCGCTTGCTCTAAATTCCATCGCCACCACCGCTTCTGCGATTAAATCAGCTGCACGAGCTCCTACCATATGTACTCCTAGAACTTCATCGGTTTCTTTACTGGTTAAGATTTTTACAAATCCCTCAATATCTCCACTCGCTCTAGAACGTCCTAAAGCACGCATAGGAAATTGACCCGAGGCGTATTCTACTTTATCTTCTTTTAATTGCTCTTCAGTTTTTCCTACGGAAGCAACTTCTGGCCAGGTATATACAACTCCTGGTATTAAGTTATAATCAATATGTGGTTTTTGACCTGCAATGGTTTCAGCAACAAAAATACCTTCTTCTTCGGCTTTATGCGCTAACATCGCTCCTTTGATTACATCTCCAATCGCGTAGATATTCTCTACATTGGTTTGTAAGTGTTCGTTTACTTCTACTTGCTTGCGGTCATTTAATTTAATTCCAGCATTATCTGCTTCTAAGCCATCGGTAAAAGGTCTTCTCCCTACAGAAACCAAGCAATAATCTCCCTTAAACTCTACTTCTTTTCCTTTTTTATCGGTTGCTTTAATCACCACTTCGTCTCCCGTATTTTCTACAGCAGTCACTTTGTGAGAAAGTGCAAATTTTACTTTTTGCTTTTTCATCACTTTGGCAAGCTCTTTACTTTGAGCAGCATCCATAGTAGGGATAATGCGGTCCATATATTCAATTACGGTCACCTCTGCGCCTAATCTCTTATATACCTGTCCTAACTCTAATCCTATAACTCCGCCCCCAATCACCAACATGTGTTTAGGAACTTCTTTTAGTTTTAAAGCTTCGGTAGAAGTGATAATTCTCTCTTTATCAAGATCTATAAATGGCAAAGAAGAAGGTTTACTTCCCGTTGCAATAATAGTATGTTTCGCTTCAATCGTTACATCTTCCCCTTCCGCGGAAGCGATATTGATGTGCGTTTTATCTTTAAAAGAACCAATACCTTCATAGGTATCCACTTTATTTTTATCCATCAAAAAGGCAATCCCCTTAGTGGTTTGTTCTACCACCGTGGCTTTGCGGCTCATCATCTTTTCTAGATTAAGCTTTACTTCGCCAGGAATTTCGATCCCGTGATCTTCAAAATGCTTCAAGGCATCTTCATAGTGGTGTGAAGAATCTAATAATGCTTTAGAGGGAATACAGCCTACATTTAGACAAGTACCTCCCATGGTGGAATATTTTTCTATTATTGCGGTCTTTAAACCTAGTTGTGCGCATCGTATTGCGGCTACGTAACCTCCAGGTCCCGAACCAATCACTGCTACATCGTAAGTGCTCATAATTTAGTTTTTGTTGAGTTGAAAAACGTTGACAAAAATACGATATCTAATTCAATCAACAAGGTAGATGACACAAAGGATTGTTAAAATCCTTAGAATTTACGAAACGATAAGCGTGGTGTTTTTCACTTCCTTAATCACAAACATACTCTGCGTACTCCCTATTCCCGATATGACCGTTAGTTTTTCGATTAAAAATTTGCGGTAGGCATCCATGTTTTTTATCAGAATTTTTAAAATATAATCATAATCGCCACTTATGTGATAGCATTCTAACACCTCTTCGAGTTTTAATACTTCGCGTTCAAATTGTACGATGTTATTTTTAACGTGCTGCGATAACTTTACTTGACAAAGTACCATAAAACTTTTTTCTACTTTTTCTTTATCGATAAGCGCAACGTAATTGGTGATTATTTTTTGTCGCTCTAGTTTCTTGATGCGTTCATAAACGGCGGTATTAGACAAGTCTAAAACAAGTGCTAATTCTTTGGTCGTCTTTTTAGCGTCTTTTTGCAAATAGGTAAGCAATTGACGGTCTATGGTATCTAATTTTATCATTGTGGTAAATTTTCAGAATTTATCAAAATTGAGAAGCAATTATGGATTAAAATTCTATATAATTTAATTAAAATAGAATTTTATTCTGAATTATAAAAATTTGATTGACAATTATCTAACAATTACCGAATTTAGTTATTATTCATTTAAGTCTTATTATCATGAAATATAAACCAGCCGATAAAATTCAGGATTTACAATATTTTGGAGAATTTGGAGGAGTAAACCCTTCCATTTCAGATTCCTCTACCTACACCTTTCTTTCTGCGAAGACAATGTTTGACACCTTTGAAGGAAATGCCGAAGGTTGCTACCTCTACTCCCGCCACTCGAGCCCCAGCAACTTATATTTGGGCGAAGCACTTGCCGCAATGGAAGCGACCGAAGCTGCCACGGTGACCGCCAGCGGAATGGGCGCCATAACTCCGGTTTTATTGCAATTATGCGATAGCGGAAATCATCTCATTTCAAGCAGAACTATCTACGGCGGAACCTACGCTTTTATGAAGAATTTTCTTCCTAGACTTGGCATACAAACCTCTTTTGTAGACATCACCAAAATTGAAACCGTAGAAGCTGCGATTACACCAGAAACCAAAGTTATCTTTTGTGAAACGGTGAGTAATCCCTTACTGGAAATTGCAAATTTGCCGGCTTTGGCTCGGCTTGCTAAAAAACACCACTTGCAATTGGTGGTAGACAATACCTTTTCTCCGCTTTCCATTACTCCTACTCAGTTGGGTGCAGATATCGTGATTCATTCCCTTACCAAATTTATCAACGGAAGTAGTGATACGGTAGGTGGCGTGGTTTGCGCTTCCGCGGAATTTATTAATCAACTTAGAAATGTAAATGATGGCGCTTGTATGTTATTAGGAGCTACTATGGACAGCATGCGATCGGCTTCGGTATTAAAAAACCTGCGCACGCTACACATTAGGATGCATAAACACAGCGAAAATGCGATGTATTTAGCAGAACAATTTGAGGCTTTGGGCTTAAAAACCGTTTATCCTGGATTAAAATCACATAAAGGAAACGCTTTATACCAAGAAATGATGAACGAAGAATATGGTTTTGGAGGAATGCTGACCTTAGATGTAGGTTCTTTAGATAAAGCCAATACGTTAATGGAATTGATGCAAAAACGAAATTTAGGCTATCTAGCCGTGAGTTTAGGCTTTTATAAAACCTTATTTAGCGCTCCCGGAAGTTCTACCTCTTCTGAAATCCCTGAAGAAGAACAACAAGAGATGGGACTTAGCGACGGATTGATTCGCTTCTCTATAGGTTTGGATAATCATATAGATCGTACATTGAAAATGATGAAAACTTGTATGAAAGAAGTGGGAATATTGTAAAAAAACCTCTCTTTTCATGATTCTGAAAGGAGAGGTTCTAAATTTATTGACTTTTTTTATTAGTTGGCCTTAACCAACTCTATATTCATCACAGTTCCATCTGGTAAAATTTGTAAATTTTGAGTATTGACATCTGGAAATAAATAAATTTTTTCACCTACGTTTAGTCTTACCAAGACATTTCCTGTTATCGTCGTAATGGTATTTTTAGGTATAGATGCATACACCACACTTCTCTGCAGAGGCTCGGGAGAAGCTTCTGTTTTACTCAAAAAGAATTTTAAATCTATTTTTTCTTCAGCGCCAAGAGTATCTCTTTTTACAATAATATTATAGGATACTCTATACACACCAGCGAAATCCTCAATTTCAAAATACTTAGGATGAATGTAGATTCCTTGGCTAGAAAAGATATTTCCCAAATTCAAATATATAGGCGTAGTTTTATACAAATAATTGATTGGAGTATCTCGATATGATTGAGCATATGCTGCTTTGGGAATAAAAGTTTCCCACTTGGCTACACCATCAGCGTTAGAGGTAAGCACTTTGCCTAATCCTTGATTACCGTCTACCATTTTTATCTTACCATTCACTTGTAATTTTTCTGTAGGATTAGTGGTACCAATACCTACTTTAGTAGCATAACCTGTATCACCCAAGATAATGGTATTGATGTTATCTGCTAAAGAATTTAGGCCTATAGCTACTGCATTATCTGCAGTGGTTTTAGCGTTTTTACCAATAGCAGTAGATGCATATCCCATAGCCGAACTCTGAGAACCCAAAGCAATAGACCTAAAACTAGCGGCTTCTGCTAGATTTCCTATGGCAACTGCTTCTTTATTAGTGTTACTTTTTGCATCAACTCCTATAGCAATACTCTTATTTTTGTTTGCTAAAGCCCCTTTTCCAAAAGCAATTCCTCCCACTGGTTGGATAAAACCTACACGTTCATTATTGACTTTAAATAGTAAAGGTTGATCATTAATTGTTCCCAAAAATGCACCAGATTCAAAAGCATTTCCTTCACTAGACCAATGTTTTGGAGAACCTTTTTTATCTTTTACTACCTCCCAACGATTGTTATTCCAGAAATAGAAACCTTGATTTAAAAAATTGTTGGATGCATCCGTATTCCAAACCATCAATCCCGTTGCGGGGTTTTCAACGGGTGAAGCAAGATCTAAGTTTTTTAAATCTAATCTAGGGAATAATACTCCTTGATTTGTTGATCTTACATCTAAAATAGAAGAAGGATCTGGATTAGTGGTACCTATTCCCACTTGGGCAGTAGATGCAACAGAAATAAATAGGCCAATAATGCTAAAGCCAATACTTTTTAATATCATAATTTTATTTAAATTTTCGTGCAAAACTAATAGCCTCTTTTTAGATAAAAATAAGATTGAAAATATATCCGATTAAAAGATAGTTTTTAAGTTCACAGACAAAAATAAAGTTCTTGTAAAGCCTGTATTAGTTAAATTCATTAACTAATGGGAGTACTTGTGATAGTCTTGATAAATTTTGTGGAAGAAAGAAATCTTCTGCTTTTGTAATTTTAAATAATTTGAAAAGTCAAAAAAACTAACACGCTTTCTTGGCTCAGATAGTGAAAAATTACTACATTACTCCTCCTAAAATTAATCTAGTATCGATACTCTATGGATAGTCAATCTTCTGACCCTAACAATCAAAATATTATAACAAACAATATAAGTATTGGCGCCGCACTTCTTCCAGTCATCGCTCTAGTCGCCATGCTGGCTTATAATGTTTTTGTCTTTGGAGATGACGCCTTAGGTGGCTCCAATCAATTTATCTTACTTATGGGAGCTGCGGTTGCTGCGGTAGTAGGACACTTCAATAAAACTTCTTACAAAACCATGATTGAAGAGGTTTCTCAGAATATTAAATCTACTTCTGGCGCTATCTTAATTTTACTTATGGTAGGTGCTTTAGCAGGAACGTGGCTGGTAAGCGGAATTATTCCCACCATGATCTATTACGGACTTCAAATTTTGAATCCGACAATTTTCTTAGCTGCCTGTATTGTCATCTGCTCTATAATTTCAATCGCCACCGGAAGTAGTTGGACTACCTCTGCCACCGTAGGAATTGCTCTAATAGGAATTGCCGAAGCCTTAGGAATTCCTCTAGGAATGACGGCTGGAGCCATTCTTTCTGGGGCTTATTTTGGAGATAAACTTTCTCCGCTTAGTGATACCACCAATCTTGCGCCCGCTATGGCTGGTACAGATTTGTTTACCCATATTCGTTATATGCTTTATACCACCGTACCTAGTATTGTGATTACATTAATTGTATTTATTATTATAGGTCTTAATCTAGAGCCAGAAGGAGTAGCCAATACTGCTTCAATTTTAAATTCAATAGATGCTGCCTTCTATATTTCTCCTTGGCTTTTTGTGGTACCAGGATTAGTTATTTTTTTAATTATCAAAAAAACACCTCCCTTAATCGCCTTATTATTAGGAATCTTGCTAGCTGCTGTTGCAAGCCTTATCTTTCAGCCTCTTCTAGTTGCCGAAATCGCTGGAAGTTCTCAACTTACGTTTAAAAGCGCTTATGAAGGAATTATGAATGCTATCACGGTAGATACCCAAATTGAAACTTCTAACAAAGCCTTGAATGATTTATTTTCTTCTGGCGGAATGAAAGGAATGCTAGGGACTATTTGGTTAATTATTTGTGCGATGACTTTTGGCGGAGTAATGGATGCCATTGGTGCATTATCGAGAATTAGTAAAGCACTACTTCAAATGTTTCATACCACATTCGGGTTATTTAGCAGTACGGTAATTAGTTGCTTAGCCTTGAATGCGACGGCTTCAGACCAATATTTAGCGATTGTAGTGCCAGGAAAAATGTTTGCCAAGGCTTATAAAGATAAAGGTCTTGCGCCAGAAAATTTAAGTAGAACTCTAGAAGATTCAGGGACGGTAACTTCGGTATTAATTCCTTGGAATACTTGTGGAGCTTACCATAGTGGAGTTTTAGGCGTTCCCGTAGCGAGTTATTTTGTTTATGCCATTTTCAATTATATAAGTCCGTTTATGACCTTACTATTTGCTGGTTTAAATATTAAAATTAGACAACTTACAGAAAAACAAACTCAAAAAGCAACTGCATGAAATTAGATATTTTAGCTATAGGAGCACATCCAGATGATGTAGAATTAAGCTGTAGCGGAACTTTAGCCAAAGAAATTGCAAAAGGCAAAAAGGCCGGAATTTTAGATTTAACCCGTGGCGAATTAGGCACACGAGGCTCTGCCGAAATTAGAGATCAAGAGGCCCAAAATGCCGCAAAAATATTAGGAGTTTCTGTACGAGAAAATTTAGGTTTTAGCGATGGTTTTTTTATTAATAATACCGCGCATCAGTTAGAAATCATTAAAATGATTCGAAAATACAGACCAGAAGTCGTTTTATGCAATGCTATTAAAGACAGGCATATAGATCATGGGAAAGGAAGTCAGTTGGTGAGTGACGCTTGTTTTTTAAGCGGTTTGCGTAAAATTGAAACCATTCATCAAGATAATCATCAACACCCTTGGCGTCCCAAACTTATTCTTCATTACATTCAATGGATGGAAATAGAACCAGACATAATCGTTGATATTTCTGGATATATAGATCAAAAAGTAGCTTCCGTTAAGGCTTATAAATCTCAGTTTTTTGACGAAAATAGTAAGGAACCCTCTACACCTATCACAAGTAATAATTTTTTAGATAGCGTTACGTATAGAGCAAGAAACTTGGGTAGAATTATCCATACAGAACACGCAGAAGCTTACACGGTAGAACGCTGTCCCGCAGTGAATTCAATTTTTGATCTAATTTAGTTCATTTTTTATTTTGTCATATTGAGATAAAGTATTAAATTTGCCAGCTCAAACAAATGGTGGTTGTAGCTCAGCTGGTTAGAGCGCTGGTTTGTGGTACCAGAAGTCGCCGGTTCGAACCCGGTCTTCCACCCTTTTTGATAAGCCTTGCTTTTGCGAGGCTTTTTTTATATGCTTTTTCCAATTTATTTTCACAAATTAAAATTTTATTTCAAAAAAATCTGCTAAAACCCTAATTGAAAACCAACTAGAAAAGCCTTTCGTATTCCTTAGATTTATAAATTAAACTAAGAACAATTTCATTGGTTAATTTATCTTAAGATGGTGCTTTTTCTAGCTTAATTCTACTACCTTTCCCTTCTATTTAACCCTATGCTTTACAGAGAAATCTACTAAAATGCTAAGCATAGACCTAAATTAGATTTTTAATATGATTGCTGAAGAATTGTTATTAGAATTTGGAGCCGAAATAATTACGTACACTAAAGAAGAATATCTTTTTGAAGAAGGCAAAAAAGCACATTACTATTTTCAGGTAAAAAGTGGAGAAGTTAAAATGAACAATTTTAATGCCCAAGGAAAAGAGTTTATACAAAGCATATTTTCTTGTCCACGTAGCTTTGGTGAACCTCCTCTATTTTCAGATATTCCTTACCCAGCCAATGCTGTAGCAGTTTCTAAAGCAGAAGTTTTTCGGTTAAAAAAAGAAGTCTTTTTAGATCTTTTATTAAAATATCCCAAAGTGCATCTTAGCGTCACTCGTGGAATGGCAAAAAGACTATATTATAAAGCTATAATGGCATCAGAAATCTCTTCAGAAGATCCCGAACACCGCATTCTTACCCTACTTGATTACCTTAAAAAAGATGTACATCATCTTAACGAACCTTTTTCTTTTAAAGTGAATATTACACGCCAGCAAATTGCAGACTTATCTGGTTTACGCGTAGAAACGGTAATTCGTGCCACAAAATCTCTAGAGAAAAAAGAAGAACTTAAAATTAAAAACCGAAAACTCTATAGATAATATTTAATAATTATGATTTAGGTCATAAATTACAATACCATCTCTTCGCTAACTTTGTGCTATAAAATTTAAACACAAGGAAATGAGCACATATCATAAAGCATTAGAAGATTTTGGAAAATTATACTATGCGCACGCAACATTAGGAATTATTCTTTCTAGTTGCTTGGGAGGAGCGGCAGCGATGCTCATATTAATGAGTGGCCACGGAGTTTCACAAATGATTCAGCTATTTATTGTCACGACCGTTTGTATGGGCTTTAATACAACCGTTTTAGCTTGCTTAAAATCAAAAATAGTATTTAACAGTCTTATTGCAAGTCTCTTAGTATGCGTATTTTTCATTACCTATCATATTATCATCCTCTAAATAAGCTTTCAAACTGTTCTTACCGTCAAGCGGAAGAGCGAGTAAATTATTTTAAAATTTGAAGTACATTTATTTATGAAAACCAAAATTGAATCGATCACAGAGGTAAAAAAACTGGTGGATGTTTTTTATGAAAAAGTAAGACAAGACCAAGTATTATCTCCCATATTTAATGAGATCATTCAAGATCAATGGCCAGAACATTTGGCTAAGATGTATCGTTTTTGGCAAACCGTATTGTTAAAAGAGCTTACGTATAAAGGAGCGCCATTTTTGCCTCATCAAAAAATGGATTTAGTAGGAAAGCATTTTAAGTTATGGTTAAAACTTTTTAACGAAACCATCGATGAAAATTTTGAAGGAGAAACCGCAGAAGAAGCACGATGGAGAGCATCTAAAATGGCAGAAATGTTTGAAACTAAAATTAATTTTCACCGAGAAAATAACACAAAACCTTTATTTTAAAATTTTAACTTATGACTATTTCAAAAGACCAACACGTAGGAGAACTCGTTGCGCAAGATTATAAATTAGCGCAAATTTTTAAAGACCACAAAATAGATTTTTGCTGTAATGGCGATCGTTCTTTGAGCGATGTTTGCGAAAAGAAAAACATCTCTACAGATTCACTTATTAAGAAGCTAGAAAATGCTGCAGCTCAAAAAGGTCAAGAGAATATCAATTTTGATGCTTGGCCATTAGATTTATTAGCAGATTATATTGAGAAAACACATCATCGTTATGTAGAGAAGCAAAGTGTTGTATTAAAAGCCTATTTAGATAAACTTTGCAAGGTTCACGGCAATCAGCATCCAGAGCTTCATGAAATTAAAACTCTTTTTAATGATTCTACGGGAGAGCTGGCAGCCCACATGAAAAAAGAGGAACTAATTTTATTTCCTTTTATTAAAAAAATGAATACCGCAAAAGAAACGCAACAAGAAATGCCAAAAGCTTCTTTTGAAACGGTAGAAAATCCTATAGAGATGATGATGCACGACCACGATGCGGAAGGAGAGCGCTTTAGAAAAATTGCAGAACTAAGTAATGACTATACTCCGCCAGAAGATGCTTGTCAAACTTACCGAGTAACATTTAGCCTTTTAGAAGAATTTGAAAATGATTTACACAAACATATTCATTTAGAAAATAACATGTTATTTCCAAAAGCAATAGCTTTAGAAAAGGAAAGTCTTACGGCAGTTTAAAGTGCACTAAAAGCACCGAAAACGATTCGTTTGAAGTAAGCCGTTTATAAAGAATAATTATTTTTTATAAACGGCTTACTTTATATCTATGTGATTTTATATCAGAAGGATAATCTAATAAATGAATATAGAAAATAGAATAATTTCACATTAAAATAGAATAAGCATATCTATTTAAAAATTAAATTTTCTAGATCATAGCATACAGAAATAGAAAAGCTGCTTTATTTCCCCTGCATAGAAATAATTTTTATCGTTTTAAAGCATTTATTGCCGATAAAGATATAAATTTGTTAAATAAACTGCTTAAAAATCAGTTTAAGAGTAAGTTTCATTTTTAAATGTTACTATTGCACTAATTCTTAAAAATTATATCACTATGAAAAAAACATTACCCACGGGTTTTTTAAAACCTATTACATTTTTATTCGCATTTCTTTTTTCTGTCTCCTTAAGTTGGGGGCAAATTATTAATATTAAAAATCAAAGTTTCGAAAATTCTGGAAACAATTGGAACTATAGCGTCAATCCGGATAGTTATAATATCTCTGGCGATGTATGGGATATCGTTGCATCTTTAAGCAGTATTTCACCAAATGAAGGCTCCAAGTTTTGGGGAATGCAAGATTTAGATAATAATAACGGCGGAGGTTCATTTGCTCATACCCTTACCTTTTCAAATGAAAATATTAGCGCTTATTCAGATGTAGAACTTAGTTTTTTTTATCATACAATTGGATATGACAGCACTGACAGTTTAAGTTATGAATTAGTAATTGACAACGTTAGCCAAGGAGAAGTTTTGCTTCCTAAAGACGATTCAGGAACTATCAGCATCAATATATCTACAGATTATCCTTCAGCTAATGAAGTTGGAATAATTATTTCCGCAAAACAAAACGGAGGAAGTGATTATGCTGGGGTAGATAATTTTCAATTAAATGGAATCTCTGCCAACGCCAATGACCTAACTACAGAGGTGTATGAGCCAACAAATCAGGTTGTGTCTAATGAGATTATCGCTGCAGATGTTACCACAAGTTCAAATTCTGAAGAAATTTTCGGTTTTATTGTTGAAGATCAAGCATCTGGCGATGGCCTTCCCACCAATATAACTAAAATTAATTTTGTGCCAGGAGCTAATAATACGGCAGATTGGACAGATCATATTCAAGGAATTGTAATATTTGACGAAAATTTAACTACCTTTACTCCTACGGTAACTATTACAGACAACTTAATTAGTTTAGAGTTTAGCACTCCTATTAGTATTGCAGATGGTGATTCTTTGGAATTCTTAACAGGAATCTATTTAAATACAACCAATATTGTAGATCAAAGTATTATTCAATTCGAAATTCCTGGAACAGGACACGGATTTCAATCTGACATTAACGGTTCTTCATTTGCAGACCCATTATTATTTGGTGCAATTACAGGAAATAATATAACTATAGACGTAGATTTTACTGAGTCTAGATTTTTTCAGCAGCCAACAAATACGGTTATCAATACTGTGATGGATCCAGGAGTTATGGTTGCCGCTGTAGATGTAAATGGAAATGTGGATACGGAATATAACTTAGATTTATCTGTAACTTCTACTGGTTCTCTAGTTGGTTCTCCCGTGGTAGAAACTGCTGTAAACGGGATTGCTAATTTTAATAATTTGGTGCACTCTGCCTTAGGAACAGGGTTTACTCTAACGGTATCAGATGATTTACTACCTGACCTAACAAGTGATTCTTTTGATATTTTAGCTATACCCTCTGTACCTACACCAGGCAGTATTTATATTACGGAAATCTCAGATGCAAATGACTTTGAAAATGAATTTATAGAGATTTTTAATATCACAAATCAGGCTATAGATTTAAGCACTACGAAACTTGTAATGTTACCTCAAGGTACCGTATGGGACTTAAGTGATTTTAATCCAACTACGATACCAGCAAAAGGTTTCGCTATTATATCTAGGGGAAATAATAAGTCACAATTTGAGAATGAATTTGGATCTTTAAACGCTAACACCAATTTTATTGAAGGAAGCGGTGGAATGTTCTTTGGAACAGACAGAAGTTTTCAATTATTTGAAGGAGGAACTGCCGATGTTGCTGATGGTACTTTAATTGACGAAACTGGAACAAGTACAGCAAACGGACAAAGAATTTATCAAAATATTTTTACAGGTGTATTTGTAGATAATCTTCAAAGCAATGCAAATCCAGGAGAATTAGATTACTTATTGTATGCAAATGGAGCTTGGATCAATAATGACGCTGTAGATGATATAAACGATCAAGATGTTCTATTCTATGATAACTTTACCGCAAACTCACCTATAACTACGAACAATTTATATATTGATGCAGGTAAAACTTTAAAAGTTCAAGATTACTTATTGGTAGAAGGAAATGAAGTCGTGATTAATGGAGATTTACTATTTGCAAGTGAGTCCCCTACACAAATTGGTACCTTAGGACCTTTATCTTCTTCGGCTATAATTACAGGAGAGGCAAGCGTAGAACGTATTATTCCGCCAACTAGAGCTTTTAGATTTTTAAGTAGTTCAGTAACTACTTCTACATCAATTAATGCGAATTGGCAAGAGGGAGTTCATAACACATCTACGACAGGTAACTTTAATCAAAATCCAAATCCCGGTTTTGGAACGCATATTACCGGTTCTACATCTGGTGCTAATGGATTAGATGCTACAGATTCTGGAAATCCTTCATTGTTCACTTATGATAATGCGACTTTAGATTGGAATGCAGTAACCAATACAGATACAAATACGTTAACTTCTGGCGAAGCGTATAGAATTATGATACGTGGTAGTCGTGGAGTAGATGTAACTAATAATGAAACGATTCCAGATACTACAAGATTAAGAATGAAAGGAAGCTTGACAAATCCTAGTGTAGATGTTATTATTCCTACATCTTCTTTAAATACCAACACTAATGCGTATAATTTTGTAGGAAATCCTTATCAAGCTGTTATTGATATGAATAGCGTATTAAATGCTTCTACAGATTTAAATACTAATCAATACTATGTGTGGGATCCTAATAAGAATGTTAGAGGTGCTTATGTAACTGTAAGTCTTCCTGCGGGAATCAATTCCGATGCTTCAGAAGCGAATCAATTTGCTCAGCCTAATCAAGCGTTTTTTGTACAAACCAATGGAGCCAATCCAAAAGCTGTTTTTGCTCAATCACATAAAGTAAATGAAGGTTTAACGCAAGTTTTCAAATCTAATACTGTTGAAGATTTACAATTAACCGTTCAGCTTTTTGCACAATTAAATGCTACCAATGAGGAAATCTTAACAGATAGTTTTATGGTTCTATTTAACGACCAATACTCTAACGACGTTACAGATGAGGATGCGGGTAAATTAGGAAACCTAGATGAGAATATTGCTCTTGTAAATGATAATAGCTATTTGAGTATTGAAAAAAGAAGTTTACCTTTTACAGGAGAGACGCTGCCGTTTTTCAACAATAACTATAGAAACAGCAATTACACTTTAAAAATAGAAGCTCCAGTTTTTAATGAAGTTGAAGCGTATTTGGTAGATAACTACTTACAAGAACAAACTTTATTAAACAGCGGTGAGAATGTTATAACATTTATGATAGATGAAGAGGTTTCTGAAAGTATTTCTGATAGTCGTTTTTCAATTATTTTTGAAGAGAGTTCTCTACAAGTAGTTGATAAAGAAGTTGCGTTTGCTGTTTATCCTAATCCTTTCAAGGAAGGTGGAATTACCATTAACTCATCACAGTTAGAAGGAAAGAATGTTAAAATACAAGTTAGCTCTATTCTTGGTCAAGAAGTTTACCAGACTGAATTGGAGATGACAAGTAACACTATTCAACTTCAAGAATTAAATAAATTAAATAGTGGAGTTTATATTCTTTCTCTAACTACAGAAGGACAAACTTTTACTAAGAAAATTATTAAAAAATAAAATTTATGAAAAAGAAATTTTTAACAGCATATATAACTCTAGCGTTTTTAGGAATTGGTATTACAAGTTTTGCACAAGACAATCTACCCAATTTTGACACAAATGTAGAGGATGAAATACCTGCAGCTCCAATAGATGGTTTTATCTTAACAGGATTAATCATTGGAGCAGCGTATGGAATTGGAAAAAAGAAATAAGCTATTTATTTCTTTATAATCAAAGCTCATCTTTAAAAAGATGAGCTTTTTGCATTTCATATATGCAATACTTTTAAAAATAGTATTTGGTTTAAAATGATGAAACTGAATTAGGTTTGACAATATAGAATGATAAAGTTATAATTTAGATGTAGAAGAAATCTTAAGCCTTCTAATAAGCCTTCAATAAATTTCTAAAGCAAGTCCGCGCTAAGGATGCTGTAAGGTTAGGTTGAAAGTTCTTTATTTTATTTTTTCACTTTTCACTTTTCACTTAAATCTCTTCTCAATTTTTTATTCACCTCTACCTCAATTCACATCTTAATTTAACAAAATAAATTCTATATTTGCCACCCGTAAAAAAGACTGTATTTCATGAAAATTTCATACAACTGGATTAAGCAATTCATAAAAACCGATTGGGACGCCGAAAAAACTGGAGAACTACTTACCGATCTAGGATTAGAAGTTGAAGGTATTGATGATTTCGAATCTATTAAGGGCTCCTTAGAAGGTATTGTGGTAGGCCATGTGCTTAGCTGTGTTCCTCATGAAAATGCCGATAAACTAAAACTTACAAAAGTTGATATTGGAGAACCAGAGCCTGTACAAATTGTATGTGGTGCGCCTAATGTTGCTGAAGGACAAAAAGTTCCTGTAGCTACTATAGGAACAACACTTTACGATGAAAAAGGAGAAGCTTGGGTGATCAAAAAAGGAAAGATAAGAGGAGAATATAGCTTCGGGATGATTTGTGCCGAAGATGAGTTAGGCTTAGGAAAAAGTCACGACGGGATTATGATTCTAGAAGAATCTTTAACTCCTGGTACACCACTCCGTACCATCTTTGAAGTAGAAAAGGATCAAGTTTACGAGATAGGCTTAACGCCTAATCGTGCAGATGCGATGAGTCACTTTGGTGTAGCGAGAGATTTAAAAGCAGGTTTTTTACAAAGCGAAATCAACAAAGGTTTAGACACCCCTTCAGTAAGTAGTTTTCATGTAGAAAATAGAAGTAAAAAAATACAGATTGAAGTAGAAAATTCAGATTTAGCTCCACGCTATTGCGGAGTTAGTATTTCTGGAATTAAAGTAGCTCCTTCCCCACAATGGCTTCAAAATAGATTAAAAGCAATAGGAATTACCCCTAAAAATAATGTAGTAGACACTACCAATTATGTATTGCACGAATTGGGACAGCCATTACACGCTTTTGATGCCGATAATATCATCGGAAATAAAATTAAAGTTAAAACGCTTCCTAAAGCTACAAAATTCATCACCTTAGATGGTGTTGAAAGAGAATTGCACGAAGACGACTTGATGATTTGTGACCAAGAAAAACCTCTTTGTATTGCGGGAATCCTTGGTGGATTACATTCTGGCGTAAATGAGCAAACCACTTCTGTCTTTTTAGAGAGTGCATATTTTAATCCTGTAAGCGTTAGAAAAACGGCCAAAAGACACGGTATAAATACCGATGCTTCTTTTCGTTTTGAAAGAGGAGTTGATCCTAATATTACAGAATATGCGCTAAAGAGAGCAGCCTTATTGATTCAAAAAACTGCAGGAGGTTATGTCACTAGTGATGTAGATGATTTTTATCCTAAGAAAATAGAAGATTTTCAAGTGTTTTTAACCTTCAATAAAATTAATCAACTCATTGGCCAAGAAATTGATCCTGGAACTATTAAATCAATTTTAGCTTCCTTAGACATTCGTGTTAACAATGTGACCGAAAGTGGCTTAGGACTTACCATTCCTGCGTATCGCGTAGATGTGCAGCGAGAAGTAGATGTGATTGAAGAGATTTTAAGAGTTTACGGTTATAATAATATTGAATTTAGTGAAAAATTTAATGCCTCCATCTCCAACTCTACCCGATTTGAAGATTATAGATTGCAAAATATAATCGCCAATCAGCTGGTGGGACAAGGTTTTTATGAAATGATGGCCAACTCGCTAACGAAAGACTATTCCGCGTTAAGCGATACCGTTAATAAAGCATATAATGTAGATATTTTAAATCCGTTAAGTCAAGATTTGAGTGTAATGCGCCAGTCGTTACTTTTTAGTGTTTTAGAATCTACCGCGTACAACCTCAACCGAAAGAATGAAAATTTAAAGCTTTTTGAATTCGGAAAAACATATCATAATTTCCCTAACGGAAGAGAAGAACACAAGCATTTAGCTTTATGCCTTAGCGGAAATAAAAACAAGGAACGCTGGAACAGTTCTGCACAAAAGAACGATTTCTTTTATGCTAAAGGAAGTATTCAAAGCATTTTGGAACGTTTAAATCTTGCTGAAGGAATAAGCTACCAACCAGTAAAAAATTCAATTTTCTCTGAAGGGTTACAACTTAATTACCAAAAAAAGAAATTGGCAGAATTTGGCGTGGTGAAAAAATCAATTTTAAAGAATTTCAGTATTGATCAAGAAGTAATTTTTGCAGATTTTGATTGGACTACAGTAATTGAAATGTCTAAGAACAAAGAAATTAAATTTCAGCCTATCCAAAAATACCCATCTGTAAGAAGAGATTTTGCATTGTTATTGGATCAAAATATTAGCTTTGATAATATTTATGATATTGCGCATAAAACCGAAAGAAAGCTCTTAAAGGATGTTGATCTTTTTGATGTTTATCAAGGAAAGAATCTACCAGAAGGAAAGAAAAGTTATGCGGTAAGTTTTATCTTTTTAGATGAGCATAAAACCCTTACCGATAAGCAAGTAGATAAGATTATGTCTAAACTACAACAACAATTTGAGAAGCAACTCGGCGCAGAATTGCGTTAATAAATAAAGAAAGTAGACAAGAGTTGAGAGTAAAGATTCAAGAGACGAGATTCAAGAGGCACGAGTCGAGAGACTAACAATTATTGACTAAAGACTATCGACTAAAAACTACCAACTAGAGAGCCTAAATCATTTCTGTTATAATTTTCTCAAAAATAAGAGTTGTAAGTTTTCTTACTCGTGTTTTTCGGTTATCTTTAAGAAAAAGAAAGAATATGAGCGATACAGAATATGTAAACATCTACACCGGTACCGAAGTAAATATACAATATTTACAAAGTGTAATGGAAAAAGCAGGAATTTCATCCATTATAAAAAACAATCACGAATCTGGAGTTCGAAGTGGGTTTTATGGTGGGGATGCGATGCAAGTGCAACTTTTAGTTCACGTTACCCATCAACCGGAAGCCGAAAAAATTGTAAAAGCTACTTTTCCTAACTAAAAAAAGCCCGATAAATCGGGCTTTTTTTATAGGATTTTCTAACTTTTATTTAAAAGAGGTTACTCCAAATTTACGAGCTTCTGCTTTAGCACTAGCCGCCCATTGTGATAGGTTATTGATACGTGTATCATTAGAAGGGTGCGTACTTAAAATTTCTGGCGGTCCTTGCCCCCCACTATTTGCTTTCATTCGTTGCCAAAGTTTTGCAGCTTCATCTGGGTTATATCCAGCAATCGCCATAATAGTCAGCCCAATTTTATCGGCTTCGGTTTCATGGCTTCTACTAAAAGGTAACATCACTCCTACTTGCGAACCTACCCCATATAACGTATTAAATAAAGCTCCTGTTTCTTCGTCTACTCCTGCAGCTTGTGTTCCTACAGCCGTTGCTACAGCACCAACTTGTTGCAATTGCCCTGCACTCATACGTTGTTGTCCATGATTTGCCAATGCGTGTGCCACCTCATGTCCCATCACAACTGCCAAGCCTGTTTCATCTTGAGTAATTGGTAATATTCCCGTATAAACAACAATTTTACCTCCTGGCATACACCAAGCGTTCACTTGGTCGTCTCTTACCAAATTATATTCCCAACGATAATCATCTAAATATCCTTGGTATCCATTGGCATTCAACCAGCGCTCTGATGCTGTGGCAATTTTTTGTCCTACGCTGCGCACCATATTAGCTTCAGAAGTTCCTGTCTCTACATTATTCTCTGTAAGGAATTCATCATATTGAGCAAATGCCATTGGCAAGATTTGTGAATTGGGCACTAAAGCTAAAGTCTTCTTTCCTGTAAATGGATTTTGACTACAAGAAAACAGCAATAAAACCGTTGACATAATCAATACTATATTTTTTGTTTTCATAAGGTTTCCTAATTTTTTTGATGGTTAAAACTACAAAAAGGAAGTCTTACTTTTTAAAAGTTTATCATCGCTTTAACACTTGATACTTAAATTAATGGCAAGGTCTTTGTAATTTTAAACAAAAAAAGCAATGAAAAATATATTCTTACTTATCGCGTGTACGAGTCTTCTTTTTAGTTGTGATTCTAATGCACAGAAGAAATCAAAAGAAGAACAATTTCCCATTCAAAAAACAGAAGCGCAATGGAAAAAGGAGCTCTCTGCAGAACAGTTTAATGTTTTACGAAAAGCTGGAACGGAAAGACCATTTTCAAGTCCCTTAAATGACATTAAAGAAGCGGGTACTTTTTTGTGTGCTGCTTGCGAAAATCCTCTTTACCTTACAAAGAATAAATTTAAAAGCGGGACAGGATGGCCAAGTTTTGATCAACCTATAAAAGGAGGAGTATTCTTTTCTACAGACAACAAACTGGGATATACGAGAAACGAAGTACTTTGCGCCAATTGTGGTGGTCATATAGGACACGTTTTTGACGATGGGCCTAAAGAAACAACTGGAAAAAGATATTGCATGAATGGAGATGCAATGGTATTTGTACCTAATAAACAATAAAAGAAAATGAAAAAATACAGTATAGAAAAATCTGATGAAGAGTGGAAAAACCAACTTTCTGAAGAACAATATAGAGTTTTAAGACAAAAAGGAACCGAAGCTCCGCATACAGGTAAATATAATTTGCATTTTGATGATGGCGCCTACCGTTGCGCAGCCTGTGATGCAAAGTTATTTGAAAGTGAGGCTAAATTTAAAAGTAACTGCGGTTGGCCAAGTTTTGATCAAGCCATAGAAGGCAGCATTGAGTATAAAAAAGATGCTACATTTGGAATGATTAGAACCGAAATTTTATGCGCCAATTGTGGCGGACATGTAGGACATGTATTTGATGACGGACCAACAGAAACAGGAGAACGCTTTTGTGTGAACTCTGCCAGCATCGATTTTATTAACGAAAAGGAATAAAATATGAAAAAGTTAATCTTAGGAATTTTTTTAGCGGCTGGTTTATTGGCTTGCGAAGGGGATAGAGGACCACAAGGACCTCCTGGTCAAAATGGAACAGCATTCATAGGTCAAACATATGAGTATGAAAATGTAAATTTTGTCTATGAATCTGCAAACAATTTATACGCGACACTATTAAATGTACCGCCCGAAATCGAGATACTCCCATCGGACGCCATTTTAGTTTACAGACTTGAAGAGCAAATTGTGAATGGAAATATAATAGAAACTTGGAGTTTAATTCCTAAAAATTTCTTCGTACCACAAGGAACAATTCAATACCTATACAATCATACTGATGCAGATGTGGAATTACTCATTAATGGTAATTTTAATTTATCTGGCTTAGACACAGGTTTTACAAACAATCAAATTTTTAGATTTGTAGTGATTCCTTCAGATTTTGCTAAAGATCCAAAAATCAATATTCAAACTTTCGATGAACTTGAAAAAGCAATACAACAACAAGACTTTGCATTAAATGAATTTACGATTCAGTAAAACGGTATTATAATTTAAAAGATTATAAAAAAGTGAACGCTTAAATTTAAGCGTTCACTTTTGGTTATGAGGATATTTGTTTAAATTCGCAATTCAAAATTCAGCATTAAAAATAAAGATATGAGTAAATACGATATTATTGTTTTAGGAAGTGGTCCAGGAGGTTATGTAGCTGCTATTAGAGCTTCACAATTAGGTTTTAAAACCGCCGTGATTGAAAAAGAAAGTCTAGGTGGGGTTTGTCTTAATTGGGGATGTATTCCTACCAAAGCGCTTTTAAAAAGTGCTGAAGTATTTAATTACCTAAAACACGCTGAAGATTATGGACTTAGCGTTAAAGAAGCCGATAAAGATTTTGATGCCGTTGTAGATAGAAGCCGCAATGTGGCTGAAGGAATGAGCAAAGGAGTTCAATTCTTAATGAAAAAGAACAAAATTGATATCATCAACGGTTTTGGAAAGTTAAAATCTGGCAAAAAAGTAGAAGTAAAAGACAAAGACGATAAAATGAAAGAGTACCAAGCAGATCATATTATTGTGGCTACTGGAGCTCGTTCTAAAGAGTTGCCAAATCTTCCGCAAGACGGAGAAAAAGTGATTGGTTACCGTAAAGCCATGAGTCTTAAAAAGCAACCTAAAAGTATGATTGTTGTTGGTTCTGGAGCTATTGGAGTTGAATTTGCTCACTTTTACAATGCGATGGGAACTGAGGTGACGATTGTAGAATATTTACCAAATTTAGTTCCTCTAGAAGACGCAGATGTGTCTAAAGAATTTCAAAAATCATTTAAGAAAGCGGGTATTAAAGTGATGACTAATGCTTCGGTAGAAAGTGTAGACACGTCTGGGAAAACCGTAAAAGCAAAAGTTAAAACTAAAAAAGGCGAAGAAACGATTGAAGCAGATGTGGTTCTTTCCGCAGTAGGGATTAAAACGAATATTGAAAATATTGGTCTAGAAGATTTAGGTATTAAAACCGATAAAGATAAAATTACCGTAAACGAGTGGTACCAAACCAACGTACCGGGTTATTATGCGATTGGAGATGTAACTCCGGGTGCTGCTTTAGCTCACGTCGCTTCCGCGGAAGGAATTTTATGCGTAGAGAAAATTAAAGGAATGAAAGTAGAAGCTTTAGACTACGGAAACATCCCAGGATGTACGTATGCTTCTCCTGAAATTGCTAGTGTAGGAATGACAGAAAAAGAAGCTAAAGAAGCAGGTTACGAATTGAAAATAGGGAAATTCCCATTTTCAGCTTCTGGTAAAGCAAGTGCTTCTGGTCAAAAAGCAGGTTTTGTAAAAGTAATTTATGATGCAAAATACGGGGAATGGCTAGGATGCCATATGATTGGCGCCGGTGTAACCGATATGATTGCTGAAGCAGTACTTGGTAGAAAATTAGAAACTACAGGACACGAAGTATTAAAAGCAGTTCACCCTCACCCAACGATGAGTGAAGCGGTGATGGAAGCTACAGCTGCTGCTTATGATGAAGTAATTCATTTATAAAAATTATTTTTTTACCCAAAAAAGCCTCGCAGTTCTCTGCGAGGCTTTTTTGGGTTTTGAATAGAGGTGAGAGATTAGAAAATAGAACATAGACCAAAGACTAGAGACTAGAAGTTAGATGATAGAGCATAGACTCGAAATAGAATCTAGAAAATAGACTAAAGACTATGGACTAAATACTATTAACCATTTACTAAATACTATTGACCATTGACAAAAAACTAATGCCTAAACGCTAGAATTTTGAGGTGTTAAAAAGGAAAACATAGAAACTATCAAACCAGTTATTAAAGCAGCATAGGCTTTATAATTCACATCAAGATCTAAGTTGTCAAAATCTAGATAGACAATTCCAAAGGTGATTAAGAGAATGGCTAGCATTCTAAGTATTCCAATTTTTTTCATTTTAGTTAGTATATAAAGTTAGTTTTTATTTTTTTGGATTGAATTATGAATGTTCAATAAAGAAGTACTCCAGTTGGATTAGAAAGATTTCTCCTTCGTCGGAATAACAAAACAAAACAAAAGAAATGAACTATCATTCAAACTGAAGCTTCTGGTAATGAAGAATCTCAGACTATCCATTAAGAATTATCGAGAGTAAAAAACAGTAGGCCAAAACAACAATTCTATATTTACTCTTGAGCCTGACCTAAAGTTGAAAGTTCAAAAACCATATATTCCATAATTCGATCTACATCGCTAAAACCTTCTTCATTATTTTCGGTATGAAAAGAAGAATAGAATATACCTCCCTCTCCTATTTGATACGTAAACGCTAAATTTTTAGTAGTATTCACCAGATTATTATTTGCATCCATATATTCAACACTTCCATTTAACCAAGGCAATACCTGCGTTTCATCGTGCGAATCCACTACTTGCCAGCTTCCTAAAAACTCATCTATGGTTAAGGTTCCATTAGCACCTACACCAAAATTGTCTACGAGCCAATTGCTTAAAGTTGCATCAAGAATTGTCGCCTCTGTACTTACTGAAACGCCGCTTCGGTGAGGTTCTGTAAAAGTTAGATAAGCGTTACCGCTTATACTATTAATCTGCTCTATAAAAGGAAAAGCCCAATCTGTAGCATATAAAATTCCACCATTATTTACAAAGTCGTATACATTAGTATTCAAATCTGCATTAGCTGTGTCTAAACCGCAATTGAAAAATAAGATATCATATTCTGCTAATTGTCCTGAATTAGATAAAAGCTCTTCCAAAGTGAAGTCCACATTCGTAGTTAAATAAGGATTAGTACTAGCCGTCTTTCCGAAGTGATTGTGCTGCTGTCCTCTAGGATTCTTATTCTTTATAGAAGATCTTCCGGCAGAATTTCCTTCAATAATATCAAATAATGGAGCATTTGTGATTGGATTCACCAATCCCATATCGTAAAGAATATTTTCTATATTATCATAAGATCCAGTAACAACACCTATTCTAGGAAATTCTTGTATATCTATATTTCCTACATCAACAGAATTATTTATTTGCCCATCTTCAATATCTACATTTAGTCTACTCGAAAAATGTCCTTTTTCTAAAAGAATGGAATAAGAGCCTTCAAAAAGTTCTTCAAAATTAAATTCTCCCAAACTATTTGTAAGCGTTTCTGCCTGCTTTTGTTCGGCTTTAAAAAGTGTTACGTTCGCATTGGAAATAGGATCTATTTGATTTGGAGCTAGAAATTTTCCGCTAAGGCTATAATCACCTATAGCTTCTACTTCTTCTCTGACAGTATCATCTTGAGAGCAAGCCATAAGGATTACGCAAATGACAAGTAAGTACATTTTTTTCATAATTATTAGTTTTGTGAGTAGTAAAATTAACCTTTACTATTAATTAAACAATTTTATTACAAAAAACCCTAGCATGTAAAAAATAGAATATAACTGTTAGAATATATAAGCTAGAAAAAAAATGTTATTCAGAATCTTTCGGATTCGTTCAAAACAACTTTCAACAACGGTAATAAGAATCTTATGAGACTACTTAAAAATCATAAAAAACTACAAATTCTAAGTTTGAGATTCCTCCTGCGTTGGAATGATAAGTTGAAAGAAAAAATTCTTTTTATTTAAGTAGGCTTTGGATATCATTCTTTACTCCTACTTCTATGAGAAAGATTCCTCCAAAGTGGGAATGACAGTAAAAAAATAAGCATAAAAAAAGCCCTGCATAAATGCAGAGCTTTTATAGTTTACTCTATACTAACTTATAGAGATGGGTCTAATTTAGCATCAAACTCCATATCCATTTTTACGGTGATATTATTAGCATCCTCGGTACTGGTGAATTGTATGATGAGTTTTAAATCATCAGATTTTGCATACTCATCAACAAAATCATCGGTTGTATTTAATTCAATACGTGTTGCTCCTTCAGGAACATTATCTAAGCTTGCCACTTGTTTAATGTCTAAACCATTGGTACGAACACTAATTGTAACCGAATCAATAAAATCAAAATTTTCTTGATCATCGGCACTTACTAATTCAAGTGCCATATTATCCAATTCAATTTCGTCAACTTGGTCTAAAGCTTCATCAGTTCCTAATTCATCTTCTATAGCACCACGTAAGTCTACATCAGTTTCAATAGGAAAATCAAATACATTAATAGGTAAGTAACTTACCGTTTCTTCAACACTTACAGGAATGTCATCTATAGTTCTTAAACGATCTACCACATCATCATCATCGCTACAAGAGCTAAATAAAATGGTCATTAAAACTACGGGTAAAAATAAAAATTTCTTGTTCATCATTAATGTTTTTTTTTGTTTCAACAAAGAACTAAAAATCGAAACAAAAAAATTCTCAACAAGACGTTAATAATTAGGTTTAAAAACCTAAATTTTACCTAAAAAAGTTAAAAAAATTAAGCTTTTTCTGGAGAATTAGGTTCTTCCAACTCCTGAAACCAAAACTGATTGTCCCAGAAAGTCTGCCCTTTAAAACAGTCATCATCTGCATTTTTATTAGAAGGCTCATAAGAACGCATGACTTTTTCTCCTTTTTTAAAGCTGATTGGATGTTTAAACAAGGGACCATCATAGACAAAGGTATGAAACTCGCCATTCTCTCCACAAGGATCTACATCATGGGGAAGATCTTTTAAAAATTTATGGTTAAATTCTCTTCCGCAGAAAGAAGCATCTAGATTTTTTGCACTGGTACAAACGACAATAGCTTTATAACCCAAATCTATAAATTCTCGGGCCAGACTTAGAGTATCTTTTTTCCATAAAGGAAAAACTGCTTGTAAACCCACTTTACTCAATTCTTTCTCGCGATATGTTTTAAGGTCTTCAAGAAGAATATCACCAAATATAGCATAACCAAAACCTTCTTTAATGAGTTTTTGCATATGCTCGTTCATCGTTTCATTATATACAGACAACGAAACACTTCCGCGTAAAGCGATCATATGTAAAGGAAGTTGAAGAGCATTTGCTTGAGCTTGTAAAAGGTTTACGGAAACTCCATGCATACTCACACGTTGAAGATCGTCATTTATAGTAGTGACTAACTTTTGAATGTCATAGCCGCCCGCCTTATGCACAATGTGCAATGCTATGAGCGCATCTTTACCAGAACTCCAATTAAGATACGTTTTTTTAGTTGTTGTCATCTAAAATACTTTGAATGGCCAAGGCATACGATTGAAGTCCGAAGCCTGTAATGACTCCTTTAGCTACCGGAGCAATATAAGATTGTTTTCTAAACTCTTCGCGCGCAAACACATTGGAGATATGAACTTCTATAACGGGAGTTTTTATTGCATTTACAGCATCTGCCAAAGCAATAGAAGTATGGGTATATGCCGCTGCATTAAGGATCACAGCATTTACCTCTTTGTCTGCCTTATGCAAGCAATCTATAAGTTCTCCTTCATGATTGGATTGCTTGAAATTGATTTCGAGCTGCTGAAATCGCTTTCTAAGCTGATCTAGGTAGGTTTCAAAAGAAATATTTCCGTAAATATTTGGCTCTCTTTCTCCAAGAAGGTTCAAATTGGGGCCGTTAAGAATTAAAATTTTCATACAAATTATATTTGGAGAATACGCTCTTACAAAGCAATTCCTAATCCTATATGTAAGGTATTAAAGTTGGTACTGCCTATACGTGCAATATCTTCATTCACTAATTTAAAGGCATATCTTGCTTCTACGAAGATATTATAAAAAATGTCGAAGCCTACACCCACGGCTAAATCTAAGCCCAATTGATTTTTAAAATCTCCTAAATCTTCTAAAATAACGGTTCCTTGTGGACCTGCCTGAATATTTAAATCAGTATTAGCTACATAATATTTAAACATTAATGGCACGTATATAAAGTTCGTGTCACAAGAATTCCCATAAAGCAAACTCGGCTGCAAGTGAAAACTCTCGGTTATATCTATATCGGTATAAAAACCAGCATAAAAGCCAGAATTTCCTTCTCCAGCATTTTCAGTTTTTACATTTAAATAACCTCCCGTAATCCCTACTTGGGCGGTAGCAAATTGTGTACAAATAGCAACAGCTGCTATAAGAATTAGTTTTTTCATATTTATATTAATTAGTGCTGCTAAAATAAGATTTTAAAGGCTAAAGCGAGAGACTGGACATAAAAAAAGCGAAAACTTTCGTTTTCGCTTTTTAGGTATTTTTAAAATTTGGATTAGAATTTATATCCAACTGAAATTTGAATCATATTATTTTTTTCATCATAATTATCAGTGTCAGCTATATCTGCTAAACCATAGTAATATCTAGCTCCAAACATAACTCCCATATCTAAAGTATAGCTTAAACCAATATTTAATCCATAATCGATAGATTTGTAGAAATCTTTAACATCCTCATCTCCACTTTCACTTACATCAGCTCCACTAGCTTCATACTCTTCATTAGCTGATACCAAAAAACCTACTTGAGGACCTGCTTCTATCGCTAAACCTTCAGTTGCATAGTATTTAAAAATTAAGGGTATATTAATATAATCAAGTTTTAATTTACTTTCTGCCTTAAATGTTTCTCCTAAGATTGTTTCAGATTCCTCATATTTATTTCCTTGCATAGAATAAAGAAGTTCTGGTTGAAAAGCAAACTTTTCTGAAAGCATAAACTCGGCGAAAGCTCCAATATGTAAACCAGTTCTAGAATCTGCATCATCAGTGTCTCCATGTGAATTTGCAAAATTTACACCGGCTTTTACTCCGTATCTCACATCTTGAGCTTGTGTTCCAATAATTCCAAAAACTGCGATTGCAGCGGTAAGTAATAATTTTTTCATTATTAATTAGTTTTTGTTATACATTAACAAATATATCATTTTTTACAAAAAATCAAGAATTTTGTAAAAAATAATCATAAAAAGTAATTTTTTAAGAATCATTAAGGATCCTTATTAACTTATACTAAGCAATTTAGAAAAATAATTTTAAGCAAAGAGAACTTTATCATTTTTATTATTTAAGCATTTTTTTAATTGGTTGTGCTTATTTACCTCAATGGAGGAGGTTTTTTGTTTGGACTTTAAAAACTTCTAGACGTTTTTAATGAAAGAAAACTAGCCAAGCCTTACTCTATAAAGATCTTATTCATATTTAGAACAAAAAAAAGAAGTAAATTTGTAGCAAATTTTTAAATGAAAAAATAATGAAAAAATTAATTTTATCTCTTGCTGCTATTGCAAGTTTTACATTTGCAAGTGCACAAGAACAAGAAGTAGAAACTTATGGGTTTGGAGAAGGAGATATGTTTATCTCTGGCTCTTTTGGAGTAGGAACTACAAAATACCCAGATGACTCTAAAGAAAATTCATTTAATATTACCCCACGTTTTGGTTATTTCTTAAATGATTTCATCGCTCTTGGAGCTCAAGCAGGGTATAGCAAACAAAAAGAAGAAAATACTTTAGGAAATGACGTTGTAGACAATTCTACATTTACCATTGGGGTTTTTGGTAGGTATTACCTTATGCCCGCTCAAAAATTCTCTTTCTTTGGAGAACTTGGTTTAGGTTACGGAACCACAAAAGACATAAATGACAATAAAGTAAATGGGATTAATGTAGGCGTTACTCCTGGATTAAGCTATTTTGTATCTAAACATTTCGCCTTAGAAGCTAGCTTTGGAATTTTAGGTTACAACAGCGTAAAACCTGATGCTGATGGAGCCAAAGCAACTAATTCTTTCCAATTTGGATTGGATATGGATGATATCAACTTAGGTTTGATTTACAAATTCTAAATTTTGAATTTAATCAATAAAAAAGGGAAGGCAAATGCCTTCCCTTTTTACTTTCTATTCTGTTTTACTTAGAACATATACCCTACACCTAATTGGAATACAGAGTTATGTACACTAGGATCTCCTAATACTTCAGATTCATTTAGTAATTTAGATATTCCATATACATATCTTCCTTGTACAAAGAATCCACTATCTAATTTGTATTCTAATCCACCAACTATACCAAACTCAAAATCTTCAGCTTCGTTAAGATCTACATCTCCAGCGTCAGCATTAGGTTGGTAATCAACTTCTTCATTGATTTTAAAAGCTATTTGTGGTCCAGCTAATACACTTAATCCTTCCACTACATAATATTTAGCCATAATTGGGACTTGAATATAATCTAGTTGATACTCAATATTATCATCGTTATCTAGGAAGTTATCTTGTCCAGAACTTTCAACGTCAAAACCTTGACCAGAATACATCACTTCTCCTTGTAAAGAGAAACGTTCAGAATAAGGAACTTCGGCAACTAGACCAGCGTGGAAACTTGTTCTAGACTTGGTATCACCAATGTCATCTCCCGTTAAGTTCGCGAAGTTTACCCCTCCTTTTACACCAAATTGAATTAAATCTGAATCAGCTTGAGCGTTTGCGGCGAAAATTGATGTAGCAGCTACGGCTACGGTTAAAATTAACTTTTTCATTGTATTTGTTTTTTTGTTTGATACAAACTTAGGCCTTGCTTCCTTAAAGATTTACTAAGTAATGTTTAAAGTTATGCCAAAGGAAATTTTAAGAAATATGCTTACTTTTAGCCTATGAAATGGAGCCAAGCCCTTAAGGATTACCAACATTATCTCAAAATAGAACGCGGTTTATCGCCCAATTCTATTCAAAATTACGCTTATGACATTGTTAAATTAATCTCGTACTTAGAAGAACAAAAGCTTCAAGTTTCCCCAATTCGGTTAACCGAAGAGCAAATTCAGCCTTTTATCTACCATTTAGCGAAAGTGGTAAATGCGCGCTCCCAAGCCAGAATCATCTCGGGTTTGAAGAGTTTTTTCAATTACTTGATTTTTGAAGATTACCGAAAAACAAATCCGCTAGAGCTTATAGAATCGCCAAAAATTGGAAGAAAATTACCTGATACCCTTACTACTCAAGAAATTGATCAACTCATAGATGCTATAGATCTAAGTCATCCGCAAGGAGAAAGAAACAGAGCCATCTTGGAAACTTTATATAGTTGCGGCCTGCGGGTTTCTGAGCTTACTGAATTAAAAATATCTGATCTTTTCTTTACGGAAGAATTTATTAAAGTTACTGGAAAGGGGAACAAACAGCGTTTTGTGCCCGTAAGTGAGCTTACCAAAAATTACATTACTACCTATAAAGACTTGATAAGGGTGCACCAAGAACCTCAAAAAGAAGATGTAGATATTTTATTTTTGAATAGAAGAGGAAAAAAACTCACCCGAGCGATGATTTTTACGATCGTCAAAACGCTAGCCAAAAAAGCGGGGATTCAAAAGAAAATAAGTCCGCATACCTTTAGACATTCTTTTGCTACTCATTTATTAGAAAATGGGGCCGATTTGCGTAGCATTCAGCAAATGTTAGGTCACGAGAGCATTATTACCACCGAAATTTATATGCATGTAGACCGCAGCCACTTAAAAACGGTCTTAGAAAATTTTCACCCTAGAAGTAAGATGTAATTAGTTTCCTTATAAGAAACCATTTTAGCCTGATAAAGAACCAAGACCGCTACGCTGTTAGAAACAAGAACCAAGACTTAATTATAAGTATCTGATAAGCTGCAGCATTTTAAAATAAATACCCTCTCGCCCTCGATAAAATCACTTTCAAAAAGCAAAATATACATTTTAAAACTTGTTAGTTTCCAAATATTTAAAGTTCTCATCAACTTTACATTATTTTTAACCAGATACTATGGAAAGACTAAAGTATATATAGAGATTAAAGTTTTGCTAAAACCTTAGCAATCTTTTTCAAGTTCTCCTCTACTCCTTATCTTTAAAGAAAAAACGATGAAAACACTTAGAAAACACTTACATTTAGAAACGGAGATCATTTACCAGCCATAGGATTAGGAACTTGGAAATCTGCGCCAGAAGAAGTTACACACGCAGTAAAGCATGCTTTAAATAACGGTTACAAACATATAGATTGCGCCGCCACTTATGGGAATGAAGACGCTGTAGGTAAGGCTTTCGCCGAAGTATTTGATGATGAAAAAATGAAAAGAGAAGATGTCTTTATTACTTCTAAACTTTGAAACAATGCACATAGAAAGGAAGATGTAATACCTGCTTTAAAGAAAACCTTAAAAGATTTACAACTAGACTATTTAGATTTATACCTTATGCACTGGCCTGTAGCTTTTAAATCTGGTTTAGAAGGAGCTCCAAAAAATGATGATGATTATCTTTCCTTAGATGAAGTACCTCTTGCCGAAACTTATAAAGCGATGTTAGAAGCCAAAAAACAAGGTTTGGTGAAACACGTTGGCGTGTCCAATTTTAGTGTAAAAAAACTAGAAGAGCTTACTAAGGAAATAGGAGAAGCTCCAGAAATGAATCAAGTAGAGCTTCACCCCTATTTGCAGCAAGATGATTTATTTGAATATTGTTCAAAACATAAAATTTTGATGACAGGATATTCTCCCTTAGGAAGTGGGGATCGTATTCCTGCCATGAAAGCCGAGGACGAACCTTCTTTATTAGAAAATAAAACCATTGAGAAAATCGCTAAGAAACATGGTGCCTCTCCTGCGCAAATCTTAATTAAATGGGCAGAATCTCGCGGAACAGCGGTAATCCCAAAGTCAACCAACGAAGGAAGAATTATACAAAACATCCAAAGTACAGGAGTAAACCTCGACAAAGACGATTTTAAACAAATAGCCGACTTAGATCGTCATTTTAGATATGTTACAGGCGAGTTTTTCGTTACTGAAGGAAACTCTTATGAAGATATTTATGATGAGAAGTAGATTCTAGAATCTAGATGTTAGTTGTTAAATGTTAGAAAATAGAATTTAGACAAAATAAAAAAGAAAAAAAACTGTCATCCTAAACCTGCCCGTACCCTTAGGGCGGGCTTGTTCAAGAATCTCATTCTAGCTTCTCAAATCACCAAAAGAACTGTCATCCTGAACTTGTTTCAGGATCTCTTGCTAATAATTCCAAATTATAGAGCTTCCTACCTTGTCATATTGAAAATTCGTAAACTCTAAAATCTATATTCTAAATTCTATTCCATTAAAAAAGCCTAGATTTTAAACGCTAATCGTATAAAATCTAGGCTTTATTATCTATATTCTATTTTAAAATCTACTTCTTAGGAATTTCCTTTAAAGCAGCTAAGGTGAATTTCCAAAATTTTTGCATAGAAGAAATACTTGCACGTTCATCTGGAGAGTGAGCTCCGCGAATGGTGGGGCCGAAAGAAACCATATCCATTTCTGGATAGTGACTTCCTAATATTCCACACTCCAAACCGGCGTGACAAGCTGCCACATCTGCTTCTTCGCCGTTTTGCTTTACATATAATTTTTCTACTACTTTTAAAATAGATGAATTAGGATTAGGCGACCATCCTGGGTAATCTCCGCTTAAATCCACTTCAAATCCACCCAATTCAAAAGCTGATTTTAATGTGTTGGCTAAATTCCATTTTCCAGATTCTAGCGAAGATCGCGTTAAACACATTACTTCTGCATTTCCATTTTCTACACTTACTTTGGCAACGTTATTAGACGTTTCTACCAAACCTTCAATCGCAGGACTCATTCTAAACACTCCGTTATGAATGGCTGTAATCGTTTTTAATAATTCCGTTTGATCTTTTTCCGACATTACTTCCGCAGGCATTTCTGTATCTTTTAACTCAACCTTTAAGTTAGGTTCTAAAGTCACATACTCTTCTTTAATGGCTTTGGTGATGCTTTCAACCGCAGATTTAAATCTTTTCAAGTCTTTTTCGGTAACTACAACTACTGCATTACTCTCACGCGGAATCGCATTTCTTAATCCGCCTCCATTAATTTTGGCCACTTGCATTCCTGCATTAGCTCCTTCAAATAAAACGCGATTCATAATTTTGTTGGCGTTTCCTAAACCTTTAATGATATCCATTCCAGAATGTCCTCCATTAAGCCCTTTTACCGTAATTTTAAAAGCTTTACTATTAGTAACAGCCTTAATGGTTTTATAGGTTTTTTTAGCGGTAACATCAATTCCACCGGCGCAACCAATCCCTATTTCATCATCTTCTTCGGTATCTAGGTTGAGTAAAATTTCACCATCAAGAATACTGTCATCCAAGTTTTTAGCACCCGTCATTCCTGTTTCTTCATCAATAGTAAACAATGCTTCTAGTGAAGGATGTTCTATATCTTTACTTTCTAAAATCGCCATAATGGTCGCTACTCCTAGTCCGTTATCTGCACCCAACGTAGTTCCTTTAGCTCTCACCCAATCTCCATCTACATACATTTCAATTCCTTGCGTATCAAAATCGAAATCGGTATCGTTATTTTTTTGATGAACCATATCTAAATGCGACTGCAAGACTACCGTTTTACGGTCTTCTAATCCTTTGGTGGCTGGTTTTTTAATAATCACATTCCCTGCTTTATCCTCTAGTGTTTCTAGATCTAAGCTTTTACCAAAGTCCTTCATAAAAGCAATCACGCGCTCTTCTTTTTTAGAAGGTCTTGGCACTGCATTTAAGTCGGCAAATTTATTCCAAACCGCTTTAGGTTCTAAGTTTCTTATTTCTGAATTCATATCTTGATTTTTAAAGTCTTACAAAGGTATTGGTTTCTCTTGCAACTATAAAATTTGGCTGCCTAGATTTAGTTTGTATTTTTAACCCGTGAAAAATAAACTGAATATTTTCTTAAGTCTTCTACTGCCCTTGCAATTATTGCTGATTACGGTGCTAAAAGCAAATCCGGTTTGGGTAGAGCAATTCTACAGTCTAGGTATTTATCCGTATATTTCTTATACATTAAGATTTCTCTTGGGTTGGATTCCCTTTTCTGTGGGGGATTTTTTATATGCTTTTCTTATTATAGGTTTGATGCGTTGGTTTTATCTTCGGATTAAAACAAGGTTTAGAAACTTCAAGCGCTGGATTTTTTCCGCTTTAGCGACACTTTCCGTTATTTATGGATGCTTTAATTTATTTTGGGGTTACAATTACTACCGCTTACCTTTACATACTTCCTTAGAAATTGCAACCAATTATACACCTGAAGAGTTACTCACTTATACTTCGCATCTCATTGAGCAAAGCAATACTTTACACCACGAGCTCACAAAAAATGACACACTCCAAATTAGCTTCCCTTTTACCAAGTTTGAAGTGGATGAAAAAGCAATAGAGGGTTATCATCATATTGCCCAAACATTTCCAGAATTGGCCTATCCTCAGCGCAGTTTAAAACCCTCATTGTTTAGCATTCCGCTTACGTATATGGGGTTTAACGGCTATTTGAATCCGCTTACCAACGAGGCGCAGTACAATAGACAAATTCCACTTTTTAAGCTTCCCAGTACTACGAGTCATGAAATTGGCCATCAATTGGGTTATGCCAAAGAAAATGAAGCCAATTATATGGCGTGCCTTACCACGATGAATCATCCCGATGAATATATGCGTTACGCGGGTTATACTTTCGCCTTACAGTATTGCTATGGCGAGCTTTTAAAAACGCAGCCGTGCGAAGCCGAAAATCTCCTTGCTAGCATTCATCCCGGAATTTTAAAAGATTATAGAGAAGTGAGGTTGTTTTGGGAAAGTCACAAAAATCCGCTTGAGCCTTTCTTTAAACTTTTTTATGGAGGTTATTTAAAGGCCAACAATCAACCTCAAGGCATAGAAAGTTACAATTATGTGGTGGCGCTATTGGTGAATATGCATCAAAAGCAGAATTGATTACTACGGATGAAATGAGATGCTGAAACTAGCCCGCCTTAAAAAATATAATTCGGGCAGGTTCAACATGACCGATTTAGTTTTCGTGTTTGCGTTTAAAATTTCATGTAAATTTGCAAAATCAAAATCAATTTTATGCACCTTCAGATTAGCAGTACTCAAAACAAAACGGTAAAACGTTTAATTCAGCTTCAAGAAAAATCTAGAAATAGAAAAAAGGATGGTGTTTTTATTATTGAAGGTCTGCGCGAATTGCAACTTGCCATCAAAGGAAATTACCAAATCCAGAGTTTGTACTACTGCGAACAGTTGATTTCATTTGAAAAATTGGAAGCGTTAAACATTTCCGTTAAGGAAATTTTTCAGCTGAGTTTAGAGGTGTATCAAAAAATCGCTTACCGCGGAAGTACAGAAGGCGTGATCGCTATTGCACATACAAAAAATCATGATTTAGCAGAGTTAACATTTCAGCAGAAAAATCTATTACTGCTTATTGCGGAAGCTCCCGAAAAACCTGGAAACATTGGCGCTATTCTCCGTACTGCAGACGCTGCGAAAGTTGACGCCGTATTCATCGCCAATCCCAAAACCGATTTGTACAATCCCAATATCATCCGCTCTAGCGTAGGTTGTGTGTTTACCAATCAAATCGCTACGGGAAGTACGCAAGAAATTATTGATTTTTTAAAAGAAAAAAAGATTAATTTTTACGCTGCAACACTTCAGAATTCAAATATATATACAAATGAAGATTTTACACAACCTACAGCAATCGTAGTAGGCACAGAAGCCGACGGATTAAGTGAGCAATGGCGAAAAGAGTCCACACAAAATATCTACATTCCCATGCAAGGAGAAATTGATTCTATGAATGTATCGGTTGCAGCGGGGATTTTAATCTATGAGGCGAAAAGACAAAGAGGCTTCTAATTAATTAACAATTGACAATTAGTAATGAATAATTAGCAGTTAGCAGTTAGCAGTTAGCAGTTAGCAGTTAGCAAGAATAAATTTTTGGTGTAAATTATTGATACTTCAAAAGAATATTTTAGATTACACCTTATTAATTATTCATTAAAAATTAGTGTCGCTAATTACACATTATTAATTGATCATTACTAATTACTTTTATGACTCCACAAATCCTTTTTTTTATTCTTATCGCAATTATTATCTTCAACTTTATTTTTGATCAGGTTTTGGATGCGCTTAATGCGAAGCATTTTAATGACGAATTGCCAAAAGAACTTGCTGATGTTTATGAGGATGCAGAGTACCAACGCTCGCAAGCTTATAAAAAGACCAACTTCCAATTTGGGATCATCACCTCTACTTTTTCTTTAATACTCACACTGGCTTTTTTCTTTTTAGGTGGTTTTGCTTATGTGGATGAGATAGCGAGAAATATCAGCGACAATCCCATTATTATTGCGTTGGTTTTCTTCGGAATTATTTTATTTGCCAGTGATATTCTAACCACACCATTTTCATATTACAGTACGTTTGTGATTGAAGAAAAATTTGGTTTTAATAAAACTACCAAAGCCACCTTCTTTCTAGACAAGTTAAAAGGTTGGCTAATGGGAGCCGTACTTGGCGGGGGAATTCTTGCTTTAATCATTTGGTTTTATCAACTTACGGGAAAAGATTTCTGGATCTATGCTTGGGCGATGGTTACGGTATTTTCTATAGTGATGAATATGTTTTATAGTAGATTAATTGTGCCGTTATTCAACAAACAAACGCCGTTAGAAGAAGGTTCTCTTCGGCATAAAATTGAAGCTTATGCCAAAAATGTAGGTTTCCAAATCGATAAAATTTTTATTATTGATGGTTCTAAACGCAGTACAAAAGCCAATGCTTACTTTTCTGGCTTTGGAAAAGAGAAACGAATTACACTCTATGATACCTTAGTCAACGATTTAGATGAAGAAGAAATTGTAGCTGTTTTAGCGCACGAAGTAGGACATTATAAAAGAAAACACATCATCTACAACCTAAGTTTAAGCATTCTCACCACAGGAATCACCCTATGGGTTTTATCGCTTTTGGTTAACAATCCGCTGCTTTCTCAAGCTTTGGGAGTAGAAAAAACCAGTTTTCATATAGGTTTAATCGCTTTTGGAGTGTTATACACGCCTATTTCAGAAATTACAGGTTTATTAATGAATTTATTGAGCAGAAAATTTGAATACCAAGCCGATAATTTTGCCAAAGAAACCTATGCGGCCTCGCCATTAATTAGTAGCTTAAAAAAGCTTTCTAGTAACAGCCTGAGCAACTTAACTCCGCATCCTGCTTATGTGTTTTTCCATTATTCACATCCTAGTTTAGGACAACGCATTTTAAATTTAAAAAACAAGAGATAATTAGTATCTTAGAGCTATGATGACAGAAGAAAAATTAAGAAAAGAGAACAAGAAGATTGCTCGAGAATATAAAGAACTCTTACGCATTAGTTACCGCGAATTAACAGATGGGGATAAAGTTCTTATTAGAAAAGCGTTTGAAACTGCCGTGGACGCTCATAAAGATCAGCGAAGAAAATCTGGCGAAGCCTATATTTTTCATCCTATCGCAGTGGCAAAAATTGTAGCTTCAGAGATTGGTCTAGATGCTACCTCTATTGCTGCAGCTCTTTTGCACGATGTGGTAGAAGATACGGTGTTTACCCTTCAAGACATGGAAAACATGTTTGGAAAGGTGGTCGCTAAAATTGTAGAAGGTCTAACTAAAATTAGCGATTTAGAGCACGATAAAGATGTTTCGCTTCAGGCGGAAAACTTTAGAAAAATGCTGCTTACGCTAAATGATGACATCAGAGTAATCATTATTAAAATCGCCGACCGATTGCACAATATGCAAACCATGGAATCTATGCGGGAGGATAAGCAAGTAAAGATTGCTTCGGAAACGCTTTATATTTATGCGCCTCTAGCTCATCGTATTGGTTTGTATAATATTAAAACTGAACTGGAGGATTTAAGTTTAAAATATACCGAACCAGAAATGTATAAGGATATTTTAACCAAAATTAAAGACAGTAAGGAAGAGCAAGATCTCTATATAAAAGACTTTTCTAAGGTGATTTCTGATAGCCTAGATAAAGAAAACTTGGAGTATGAAATTAAGGGAAGGCCCAAATCTATTTATTCCATTCGGAAGAAAATAGTCATGCAAAATATAAGCTTTGACGAAATCTACGATAAGTTTGCGATTAGAATTATCTACAAGAGCAAACCTCAAGAAGAAAAGTTTTTAGCTTGGAAAATATACTCTATTGTCACAGACCATTTTCGCCCTAACCCCATCCGTTTAAGAGATTGGATTTCTTCTCCCAAAACCACGGGTTATGAAGCTTTGCACATTACGGTTATGGGTCCCAAAGGGCGTTGGGTAGAAGTGCAAATACGCAGTGAACGCATGAACGATATTGCAGAAAAAGGCTATGCAGCACACTACAAATATAAACACGGTGCAAAACAAGAAGATGAAAATTTAGAGCAATGGCTCAACAAACTTCAAGAAGCACTAGAGAATAGCGAGGGTAATGCAGTAGATTTTGTTAAGGAATTTAAACTGAACCTCTATTCTAAAGAAATTTTCGTTTTTACTCCAAAGGGAGATTTAAAGTCTTTACCCAAAGGTTCTTCTCCTTTAGATTTTGCCTTTAGCATACATACTGAAGTTGGCTTAAAAACTAGAGGTGCTAAAGTGAACGGAAAATTAGTTCCGTTAAGTCATACTTTAAAAAGTGGAGATCAAGTAGATATTATTACTTCAGAAAATACCAAACCTAATAACAATTGGCTAGATTATGCTACTACAGCACGAGCAAAATCTAAAATTAAGAATGCTTTAAAAGATGAGCACAAGGATTTAGCAGATGAAGGGAAAGCAATTTTACAAAGAAAATTACGCTCCCTGAAAGTACCTTACAGTCCGCAGACAATTAACGAGTTGGTTAAGTTTTTTAAACTAAAAACCAGTTTAGATCTATTTTATCGCGTAGGTATTGGAACTATAGATAATATAGCTCTCAAAGAATATAATGCTTCTAGAAGTAATGCTTTGGTTTCTTTCTTTAAAAATAAAATGCGAAAACCTGCTGTTCCAGAAGAGGTACATAAAGAGGAAATCACCACAAATTTTGATTTGCTTGTCTTCGGAAAAGAGGAAGATAAATTAGAATATAAATTAGCGAATTGCTGTAATCCTATTCCTGGAGATTCTGTATTTGGGTTTGTCACCGTTAATGATGGCATTAACGTTCATAAAAAAGAATGTCCAAACGCCATTCAGTTGCAAAGCAATTATGCCTATCGCATTATGACAGCCAAATGGGTAGACTCTAGTCAACAAGAATTTAGAGCGGTCATTAAACTTACTGGGTTAGACGATTTAGGCTTGGTAAGTCAAATTACCAAAGAAATTTCCAATAATTTGAATGTAGATATGCGTAACATATCTTTTGATAGCCATGACAGTGTTTTTCAAGGAAAAATTACCGTTATTGTAAAAAATAAGACGATTCTTAAAAAATTAATGACCCGACTTAAAAAAATAAACGGAATTGATAAAGTAACCCGTGAATAAAGCTTAAATTTGCACCCAACTTATGGAAGGCACAAAAAAAGAAAATAACGATCAAGAAGTAGTTAAAAACGTATTTACCAAGTTTTTAGAAGATAAGAAACACCGTAAAACGCCAGAGCGTTTTGCGATTCTTCAAGAGATCTATGATAATGAGGAGCATTTTGACATTGAGACCTTATACATCACAATGAAAAATAAAAACTATCGCGTAAGTAGAGCTACTTTATACAATACTATAGAACTTCTTTTAGATAGCGGCTTAGTAAGAAAACATCAGTTTGGTAAAAACCAGGCACAATATGAAAAATCTTATTTTGATAAGCAGCACGATCATGTCATCTTAACCGATACTGGAGAAGTAATTGAATTTTGTGATCCACGTATAGAATCCATTAAAAAAACAATAGAAGAAGTGTTTGATATAGAAATTAGCAAGCACTCGTTATACTTTTACGGAAATAAAAAACCATCCAAATAAAAATTTTATGGCAGTAGATTTGCTATTAGGACTACAGTGGGGAGACGAAGGAAAAGGAAAAATCGTCGATGTACTCACTAAAAATTATGATATTATTGCAAGATTTCAAGGAGGACCAAATGCGGGCCACACCCTAGAATTTGACGGCATAAAACACGTTTTGCATACCATCCCTTCCGGAATTTTTCACGAGGATACCATTAACTTGGTAGGAAATGGTGTGGTGATTGACCCTGTGATTTTTAATAAAGAATTGGACAATCTAAAGCAGTTTAATATCGATATCGTTTCCAAACTCTTTATTTCTAGAAAAGCACATATAATTCTTCCAACCCATAGATTGTTAGATGCCGCTTCAGAAACCTCTAAAGGGAAAGCTAAAATTGGCTCTACTTTAAAAGGAATTGGCCCTACATATATGGATAAAACTGGAAGAAATGGTTTGCGTATTGGTGATTTAGAAATGGACAATTGGAAAGAGAAATACCGTGCTTTGGCAAACAAGCACGAATCTATGATTTCTTTTTACAACGTAGATATTCAGTATAATTTAGAAGAATTGGAGAGAGAGTTTTTTGCCGCTGTTAAGGCTTTAAAGGCACTTAAATTTATTGATTCTGAAGAATATTTAGACCAAGCACAAAAGAATAATAAAACAATTTTGGCAGAAGGAGCTCAGGGTTCTTTATTAGACATTGATTTTGGAACCTATCCTTTTGTAACTTCAAGTAATACTACTGCTGCTGGAGCCTGTACAGGTTTGGGCGTAGCCCCAAATAAGATTAAAGAAGTCTACGGGATTTTTAAGGCGTACACCACACGTGTGGGTAGCGGCCCCTTCCCTACCGAGCTATTTGATGAAGATGGTGCCAGAATGGCAAAAGTTGGTAATGAGTTTGGAGCAACCACAGGAAGAGCAAGACGTTGCGGTTGGCTAGATCTAGTCGCTTTAAAATATGCGGTTCAGGTAAATGGAGTAACGCAATTGATGATGATGAAAGGCGATGTACTAAGCGGTTTTGATACCTTAAAAGTATGTACGCACTACAACTATAAAGGAGAAAAAATTAATCACCTGCCTTTTAATATTGAAGAAGAAAATATTTCTCCTATCTATGAAGAAATAAAAGGTTGGAAAGAAGATCTTACCCAAATGTCTTCTGAAGATCAATTCCCAAAAAACTTTAGTGATTACATTAAGTATATTGAAGATTTCATAGGCTTGCCTATTAGCATTGTTTCTGTAGGACCAGACAGAAAACAAACCATCTTAAGGAATTAATAATTCGTGAAAATAATTTTAAAACGCTCCATTTTGGAGCGTTTTTTGATTGAAAACGAAGAATAGCTTTATATGGCATTCCGATTTAATGATTACTTTTGATAAAAATTAAAGTATTGAAAAATTATCTTCTCTTTCTTTTTGGCTTTCTTACTTTGGGATTCTCGCTTCAGGCGCAAGAGAATTCTAAAAAAATTGATTATACCAGTGAAAGATCTATTAAAAACGAAGAAAAATATCCAGGAGCTTTCTTATTAAGTAAAGTTACGGAGCAGGTTTATTTTAATCACGAAGGAATTGAGGTTTGGTGCGATCAAGCTATTTTTTACAAAGAAGATGATTTCTTTAAAGCCTTTGGGAATGTAAAAATGATACAAGGCGACACCATTAATATGACAAGTGAATACGCCGAATATAACGGAAATACCAAATTTGCTTTTGCCAGCACCAACGTATTTCTCACTACTCCAAAAAATACACTTACTACAGATACGCTCTTTTTTGATCGTATGAAACAACAAGCTTTTTATAGAAGCGGCGGCACAGTAAGAGATACTGCCAGCACTATTAAGAGTAGGGTGGGAAGATTTTTTATGGAAGAAGATAAAATTTCTTTTATTCAGAATGTGGTAGTCACCAATCCAGAATACGTGATCAATTCCGAGCAAATCGATTTTTATTCAGAAACAGGACACGCTTATCTTTATGGACCATCTACAATTAAAGGAGAATCGAGTGAAGTGTATTGCGAACGTGGTTTTTATGACACTAGAAATGATAAAGGCTACTTTGTAAAAAATTCTACGATTCACTACGATAATAGAAAATTGCAAGGCGATAGTATTTATTTTAATCGAGAGAATAGTTTTGCGTCTGCCACCAATAATATTAGAGTGACAGATACCGCTAATCAATCTTTAATTACAGGTCATTATGCAGAGGTTTTTCGAGCAAAAGATTCTGTTTTTATTACCAAAAGAGCCTTAGCTTCTATGAAACAGGAGCAGGATTCCATTCATATTCATAGCGATACTTTAATGATTACAGGTAAACCAGAACGCCGATTGATTAGAGGTTATTATGACACGCGCTTATACAAATCTGATATGAGCGGAAAATGCGATTCGGTTATCGTCAACGAATATACAGGCCTAACTGAAATGCTAGGAAAACCTGTGGTATGGACAAGTAGTAATCAAATGACAGGAGATACCATTCATTTATTGAACAACGTAAAAACCAATCAGCTAGATTCTTTAAAAGTCTTTGAAAATGCGTTTATGATTCAAAAAGATTCCATTAACGGATTTAATCAAGTAAAAGGAAAAGAAATGTTTGGGTTGTTTGAAGACAATGAAATCACCGAAACCAATTTTATTAAAAACACCGAGACCATTTATTACAGTAGAGATGATGATACTTCCCTTATCGGAATAGATAAAGCCATCTCCTCCTCCATCAAGATTCTATTTAAGCAAAAAGCCATTACAGATATCTATTATTATACCGATGTAGAAAGTATTTTATACAAAGAAGAAGATTTTCCTGAAAATGCACGGCAACTAAAAGGTTTTAACTGGCGTGGTGACGAACAATTACTTCAAAAGTCAGATTTATTTATCAATGATGCACCTTTAAATTTACCCAAAATTAAAGGAATACCATTGCCAGCAGAGGAAGAAGAATTTTTTGAAGAAAAAGAGGAAGGAGAAGAAGTCATCCTGAATAAAAACTCTAGACTTACACCGCAACTACTTCAAAATAGGGACAAAGACAGTGTGAAATTAAAAGAACCCAAAGTCCCCGAATTAAAGAAAGAGAAACCCGAGTTAAAGTCGAAGTTATGAGAAAAGACTTTTTAACCTACCAAGCACAAACCACTCCGCATCCTTTAGGAATCGAAGTGCAGCACGCGAAAGGAAGTTATATTTATGATACTTCGGGCAAAACCTATTTAGATTTTGTTGCGGGAGTTTCTGCTTGTAGTCTAGGCCATTTGCATCCTAAAGTAGTCGCTGCGATCAAAGAGCAACTCGAGTTGTATATGCACGTGATGGTGTATGGCGAATATGCCCAAGGTCCCGCGATTGAGTTTTCAAAATTACTCGCCGAAAACATAGAGATTGAAAATGCCACCACTTATATGGTGAATAGCGGCACCGAGGCAATTGAAGGAGCGCTTAAATTGGCGCGAAGGTATACAGGACGGCAAGAAATTATTTCGGCACATCAAGCATACCACGGCAATACCATGGGCTCTTTGAGTTTGTCAGATTTTGAAGAACGCAAAAAACCGTTTTATCCTCTAATTCCAGAAATTGGTCATATTCAATTCAATAGTATTGCAGATATTGAAAAAATTACTTCTAAAACCGCTGCGGTGGTATTGGAAACCATTCAAGGGGGCGCGGGTTTTATAACACCTCAAGACGATTACTTAAAAAAAGTAAAGCAACGTTGTGAAGAAGTAGGCGCGCTTTTAATTTTGGATGAAATACAACCCGGCTTTGGAAGAACGGGACACTTATTTGCTTTTCAGAAGTATGGGGTGGTTCCAGATATTTTAGTTATTGGGAAGGGAATGGCTGGAGGTTTACCCGCAGGAGCATTTGTGGCAAAAAATGAGGTGATTAATACGTTAAGTGACGCTCCAAAAATGGGACATATTACCACTTTTGGTGGAAACGCAATCATTTCCGCGGCAGCCTTAGCAACATTACAAGAAATTACTTCTTCTAATCTTATGCAAGAAACTCTAGAAAAGGAAGCCTTATTCAAAGAAATATTACAACATTCGCTCATTAAAGAAATACGTGGAGTAGGATTAATGCTAGCTTTAATTGTTACTTCTGAAGAGGTTGCTAATCAATTGATTTTGAAATCACAAGAAGAAGGACTTATCTTATTTTGGCTTTTATTTGAAAAAAGAGCCGTACGTATAACTCCTCCCCTAACTATTTCTCATCAAGAAATTGAAGAAGGTTGTAAAAAAATTATAGCTCTCTTAGACGAGATAAATAAGCAGCCTGTTAATTATTTTGTTAACAAATAACACAGTCTAATGTTAGTTTTGTTGAAATTACAGACTAACTTTAGTAATGTAGGAATATTAAACATTCGTATATGCATTTGAGTCAAAACGAAGGACATCATTTCTCACTCTCTAAATTTGAATCGATGCTTAAAACAAATGATATTTTGTTTTTTGACTCGGACGAATTTGAAGCTATTATATTTCATTACCTAGAAGTTGGCAAAATTGCTTTGGCAAAAAAAGCGGTGCGTCTAGGTTTGGAACAGCATCCTAATTCAATTCATTTACTGCTTTTTAAAGTCGAGATTTTCATATTTGAAAATAAGTTAGAAGAAGCAGATAACATTTTGAATAATTTACACAAAATTGAACCTTCTAATGAAGAAATCTATATTCAAAAAGCCAACATTCTTTCTAAGAAAGACAAGCACCAAGAGGCTATAAAAATGCTAGAGATCGCATTAGAAAATACTACAGATGCGCCAGATGTTTACTCCTTACTAGCTATGGAATATATGTTTTTGGAAGATTTTGAAAATGCCAAAAACAATTATATGAAATGTTTAGAGATAGACCAAGAGGATTATAGCGCTTTATATAATATTATCTATTGTTTTGATGTGCTAGAAGAGAAAGGAGAGTCTATAAAATATCTTCTTTCTTTTATAGAATTAAATCCTTATTGTGAAGTCGCTTGGCATCAAATAGGAATGCAATACCGCCACTTAAAAAAATATGAAGAAGCCTTAGATGCTTTTGACTATGCCATTATTTCTGATGAATTTTTTATTGGCGCCTATTTGGAAAAAGGAAAAGTACTAGAGAAATTAAAAAGATATAAGGAGGCAATTCAAAACTATCAAATTACTTTAGAATTAGATGATCCTACTGCCTTTGCATTTTTACATATTGGAAAGTGCTACGAGAAGTTAGGAGTAGAAGATCTTGCCATTCATTACTATAAAAAAGCAACTCACGAAGATCCTTTACTAGATAAAGCTTGGATTGCCATAACCGATTTTCACTGCCGCAAATTCAATTTTCAAAAAGCTTTATATTACATCAACAAAGCGATACAAATTGATGAAGAAAACATATTATATTGGAAGCGGTTTTCTAAAATAAATAAGAAGCTTAACTTTTTGGAGGAAGCCGAAAAGGGTTTACAAAAAAGCTTAGAATTAGGAAATTATGAGTTAGAAACTTGGATCACTCGCTGCGATTTACTTATTAATTTAGGAGAGTTTGAAACTGCTATACAGTCTATGCATCAAGCGATGGAGTTTTATCCAGATACTGCCGAAATAGAATACCGTTTATCTGGTCTACACTTTAGCATTAATCAAGGTGTAAAAGGATATGCTCATTTAGAAAAAGGATTACAAATAGATCAGGAATATGTTCTTCTAATGGATTATGTTTTTCCTAATATTTTTAACCGTCCTAGTATCCAGAAGCTTATTGCGAAATATAAAGCTTAACCAATTCTCGTATTAAAATTAGCGCCTTCTTTTCTATTTTAGTATTTTTACTTTTATAGAATTGAATCAACTTGATGAGAAGAACATTTAAAGACTATTTCTCCATAGGATTAAAAGGAATGGCTATGGGAGCAGCAGATGCTGTACCAGGAGTTTCTGGAGGAACCATCGCTTTTATCTCTGGTATTTATGAAGAATTAATCAACACGATTAGCAACATAGATATTGCACTTTTTAAAACAATTCCCAAAGAAGGTTTTAAGGCATTTTGGGAAAAATTAAACGGCAATTTTATACTTGCCTTACTATTAGGAATCATTATCAGTTTTGTTTCTTTTATGCAATTGGCAAAGTACTTAATTGAAAATGAACCTGTTTTAATTTGGTCTTTCTTTTTTGGTCTTATTGTCGCTAGTATTTATTTTATTGGAAAACAGATAAAAACTTGGAGTATTGCAGTAATTATTTCCCTCATCTTGGGAGCTGTAGCAGCTTTTTATATTTCTTCTCTCCCACCATTATCCAGTAATTCTAATTCCTATTTTTTATTATTCGCAGGAGCAATCGCAATATGTGCTATGATTTTACCAGGAATTTCGGGTTCCTTTATTTTATTGATTTTAGGAGCCTATAAAACCCTAAGCGATGCCATTCACGACTTAGATTTTAAAAAAATTGCTCTTTTTGTGGTGGGAGCTGTAATAGGTCTATTAAGTTTTAGCCGAGTTTTAAAATGGCTTTTTAACAACTATCATAATTGTACGCTGGCTGTACTTACCGGATTCATTTTTGGATCTCTAAACAAAGTCTGGCCTTGGAAGATCACTGAAATTGTTTGGAGTAAAGACCTAGGAAGAGAAATCAGTCTATCAGAAATCTCCAATTTTGGTACGCTAGCTCTTTTTCAAAAAGAAACACAAGATTTTGAAACGCTCAAAACAATTTCAGATGTAAGTGTACTTCCTACAACATATGAAACCCTTAACCAAGGCACAGACGCGCAGATTTTCTGGGCTCTTGCTTTAATGATCATTGGGTTCTTAACCATCTTTTTATTAGAGAAATTTGGTCAAAAAGAAGGATAATGCAACAAACCCGAACTTTTAGAGATAAATTATTCTTAGTACTTAAAGGTCTAGCGATGGGAGCTGCCAATAAAGTTCCTGGAGTTTCTGGAGGTGTGGTTGCTTTTGTAGCTGGTTTTTACGAAGAGTTTATTCATTCCCTGCAAAGAATCAATTATAACTCGTTTTTATTGCTTCTGAAAGGAAAATTTAGGTCTTTTTATCACTACGTAAACGGAAAGTTTTTAGGTCTCCTCATCTTGGGAATGGTGATTAGCTATTTTAGCGTTTCCAAAATTCTCGATTACCTCATCGTTCATTACGAACTCTATGTATGGTCTACGTTCTTTGGGATGATTATTGGATCCATTTATTTTATCGCCAAAGATTTTAATCTTAAATCTTCCAAAAATATTCTTTTTATTGTTTTAGGAATGATTGCCGGAATTGGGATTAGTTTATTAGAGCCCGCTACCGAAAATGACAACCTTTGGTTTGTATTTATATGCGGAATTATAGGCGTTTCGGGGATGACTTTACCCGGGCTTTCGGGCTCCTTTATTCTTATTCTTATCGGTAATTATGTATTGTTACTTGTAGATTCAGTTAATGCGCTTTTCGATACGCTTACAGATCTTATGCGGTTAGACTTTTCATTCACGAACGATCCCGCAAGAGTTAGATTATTGCAAGTACTTACCAGCTTTACGGCAGGATCTGTGGTGGGATTAGTCACTTTATCACATATTTTGGGATTTGTACTAAATCATTATAAGAACATCACATACGCCATTATTATTGGTTTTATTACCGGTTCGCTGGGCGTGGTTTGGCCCTGGAAAGAAAAGATTTTTAAAACCGATATGGCTGGAGAAATTTTAAAAGATGCCAACGGCAATCAAGTTTTAGACAACTACGACCGCTATTGGCCAAGTCTTTCAGATTCTAGTACATACCTTGCACTTATTTTTATTATTATGGGTATCTCAATCGTTCTAGGTTTAGAACGTTATGGAAGACCTTCAAAAGAGAAACAAGCATGAAAAAATTTGGACTTATAGGTAAAAACATTTCGTATTCTTTTTCTAAAAATTTCTTTCAAGAAAAATTTAATCAGCTTCAGATAGATGCGGTATATGATAATTTTGATATCGAAAACATCAAAGAATTTAAAAGCGTCCTTCAAAAAAACAAACAGCTAAAAGGTTTAAATGTTACCATTCCTTACAAAGAAAGTATTCTTCCTTTTCTAGATGAACTTTCCGCGGAAGCGCAACAAATACAAGCCGTAAATACCATCAAATTTGTAGACAACAAACTCATTGGATACAATACAGATGCTTTTGGATTTATGAAATCTTTATTTCCGATTTTAGAAAAACAGCATAGCCATGCGCTTATTTTGGGAAAAGGAGGCGCCTCAAAAGCGGTGGCCAATGCTTTAAAATCTATGGGAATTGAGTATTGTTTTGTTTCTAGAAATCCGCAGGAGAATGACTTCGCTTACGCGGAATTGGATGAGAAAATAATTAAAGAGCATCCTTTAATTGTCAATTGTACACCCTTAGGAACGCATCCTAAAGTAAAAGAATCTGCAGCAATTCCCTATGACTTTTTAGAGCCTTCTCATCTACTCTACGATTTGGTGTATAACCCTGCTATTACTGAGTTTCTAGCGAAAGGGAAAATACGAGGTTGCAGTATTTATAATGGCAATAAAATGTTAGAATATCAGGCAGAAAGAGCTTGGCAAATTTGGAATGAATAAGCAAATATTCCTTCGGCATATTTTTCTTGCAGAAACAACTCGTAGTTACTATCTTTCAAGCCTATAACCATATGAACTTAAACATTGAAAAAAATGTCTGACAAGGAAACTCACGAAAACGAAAACGAAGAAAAAAAAATCAACCCAACCCCATCTACAGAACCTAAAGAGAATAGCGATAAAGATGCTAATTTAGAGGAGGCAATGGTTGAGGAAGCAGATTTTGAAAGAAACGAGGAAACTCCTGTAAGCGCAGAAGAGGATAAGAAAGAAGCTGAAGGAGAGGAGAAGGAAAATTCTAAGGAAAAGGAAGAGGGTACCGACATGCATAAAGAAATGGATGACGCTATTGCAGAGGAAAGTGAAGATGAGGATTCTGGGAAAAAACATGACATTGAGATGAAAGACTATCATGCGATGAGCATGAAAGATTTAGTGAATGAGTTACAGTCTTTGGTTAAAAAAGAGAAAATTCAGGCGATAAAAGATCACGTAGAAGAAATCAAAACCGAATTTAATGCGAAGTTTGAAGAAGAAATGGAGCAGAAAAAGGAAGATTTCTTAGAAGAAGGAGGAAACATTATTGATTTTCAATATTCGACTCCTGTAAAAAAAGAATTCAACTCTGCTTATTTCGAGTATAAAGAAAAACGCAATCTACATTATCAAAAGCTGAAGCAGAACTTAAATGAAAACTTAAATCGCAGGTTAGCGATTATTGAAGAGTTAAAAGGGATGATTGGAGCTGGAGCCGATATGAATGCCAACTTTAAAGAATTTAAAGAGCTGCAAGAACGTTGGAAAAAAGCTGGAGCTATCCCAAGAGATCAATACAATACGGTTTGGAATAATTACCACCATCACGTAGAGCATTTTTATGATTTCTTGCATTTAGATAGAGAGTTTAGAGATATGGACTTTAAACATAATCTAGAGCAGAAACTTAAAATGATTACTCGTGCAGAAGAATTGGCTCAAGAAACCAATATCAATAGAGCATTTAGAGAGTTACAAATGCTTCATAAAATGTGGAAAGAAGATGTAGGTCCTGTAGAGAAACAATATCGCGAAGATATTTGGGGAAAATTTAGTGAGGCTACAAAAAAGATTCACGAAAACCGTCAAGCTCATTTTGCTGAACTAGATAAAGACAAAGAGAAAAATCTAGAATCTAAAAATGATTTAATTAGTCAAATACAAGAATTTGCAAGTTTAGATATCACTTCTCATAATCAAGCTCAACAGCGTATTAAAAAAATAGAGGCTTTACGAGAGCAGTTTTTTAAAGCGGGGAAAGTTCCTAGAAATGTAAATGAAGAAACTTGGTCCAAATTTAAGGAAACCGTTAGAGAGTTTAATCGTAAAAAGAACGCTTACTATAAAAATCTTAAAAAAGAACAATACCAAAATCTAGAGAAAAAATTAGAATTGGTAGAAATTGCAGAAGATAATAAAGACAATAAAGACATGGAGGCCACTACGCCTATCATGAAGAAGGTGCAAAGCGAATGGAGAAAGGTAGGACACGTGCCTAGAAAAGATAGTGATAAGATTTGGAAACGCTTTAAAAAAGCTTGTAACCATTACTTTGATCGTTTGCACTCTAAGCAAGATGAAGAGAATAAAGAAGGCATAGAAGCATTTGAAAAGAAGAAAAAAATGCTAGAAGAAGTAAAAGAGCTCAAATTACCAAAAGAACATAAAGAAGCTCTAGCTCTAATAAAAACCAAGATTTCTGAATGGAAAGAATTGGGAAGAGTGCCTTATAAAATGAAATATATTGAAGGCAAGTTTAATAAAGTATTAGATCATTTATTTAATGAATTGGACTTAAGTAAAAAAGACTCTGAAATGCTTAAATACGAAAATCGTTTGCAGGCATTAGACGACGCAGATGATACGGAAAAAATACGCAAAGAGCAGTTCTTTATTCGCAAGAGAATTGATGAGACAAAAGCAGAAATTAGACAATTGGAAAACAATATGCAGTTTTTCTCTAATGCAGATGAGTCTAATCCTCTATTTAAAGAAGTTTTAAAAAATATTGAACGCCATAAGCAAGAGTTAGAAACTTGGAAAGCTAAACTAAAAAAGTTGAGAGCTTTATAATCTTTAACTCTCTTTATTATCTTTTATTATCTCCAAATATAAAGTATGGCTTCAGGAATATTTGCAATTTTAGATGACATCGCAGCCCTTATGGATGATGTGGCGATGATGAGTAAAGTCGCTGCAAAAAAAACAGCAGGAATTTTAGGGGATGATTTGGCAGTTAATGCCGAAAAGGCCTCAGGTTTTGTTTCTTCTAGAGAAATTCCTGTGCTTTGGGCCATCACAAAAGGTTCGTTATTAAACAAAATCATCATTCTTCCTATCGCTTTTTTATTAAGCGCCTTTTTACCTTGGGCCATCACCATCATTTTAATTTTAGGAGGACTTTATCTCGGTTATGAGGGTGCCGAAAAGATTTATCACTATTTTAATCCTCATCAACAAGAATCAAAAAAAGAAGAGCTTAAAGAAGTAAGTACAAAAGAAGAAATTCTGGCTTTAGAAAAAGAACGCGTAAAATCTGCTATTGTTACTGATTTTATTCTTTCCGTAGAGATTGTTATTATCGCATTGGGTACCGTAGTAAAAGAACCCATTGCTACCCAAATAATTGTGGTAAGCATCATTGCGCTTATTGCAACTGTAGGAGTTTATGGCATTGTAGCTCTAATTGTAAGAATGGATGAAGCAGGTCATCATTTAATAGAAAAAAGCACCTCAGAAAAGAGTTTTACCAATAAATTGGGAGAATTTTTAGTAGCGGCACTACCCAAAGTGATTAAAAGTTTAAGCGTTATAGGAACCATTGCTCTACTTTTAGTGGCAGGCGGAATTTTTGTTCACAATATAGAGTTTATACATCACCTCTTACCAGAAGCTATACCTTCTATCTTATTTGAATTCTTTATTGGACTTGTAGCGGGTTTTGCCTGTTTGCTGTTGGTGGAGTTATTCTTGAAGATTAAGAAAGCTTTTTAAGTGTTTCTAGCATTATTAATTCTATCCGACCATTGTTCATCAATCTTATTATTTAATCAAAAATCTAGCGTCAAGCCCTAAGAGCTAAGAATTAGAAAAAAAAATTTCGAGATATCTTAATCAATATCGGACTGAGAAATCTGTCTTAATACTTCTGCGTTTTTGCCAGTATCGTTTAGATATATTAATTAATTACAATAACTCTAATTGAAGTCTACTACGACTCCTTCCCCATACCTTTGATTGTAATAGATAATTATTGGTGTCGGATGTGGAGAAGACTGTCCTACTACTGAAGGAAACATATAACTATTTATATGAATTGGAAATGTTAATTGTGTAGCATCTGGATTTACACTAACGTAAGATTGATTATATTGATAGATTGTGCCATTATGAGCTAAAACCCTAAGTCCCGGTACTAAATCATTACCAACTAAAATAAGGGTGTCCATAAAAGAAAAGCTAGTTTGATTAATTGAAGTTATTTCTGGAACATTTTCCGCTAAGACATCAATTTCAAAATTTGAAACACATTTAACTATATCCCCTACTTTATATTTTAACTTATAGTTACTTGCTGTGACGATGTTTTGTGGGAATTCAATTTTAAAACTGGTCAATAGAATATCATTATAGGTACTGGAATAATAATCTGAAAAAGTAAGCTCGTAACTATTTTGGTCATTTTCTAAAATAAGTTTTGAATCTGGAATAGTTAAATCAACAAAAGAGGCCTTTACAATTGGAATCGCATTACTGTAATATTTTGTAGCAATATCATTAGTACTATTAGCTACATTCATAGTAAAAAATGAAAACACTTTGGTTTTAATTCTATATACATTAGAGGTTTGATTTTCTGCCGTTATTGTATATTCTACAATATCTTCAAAATTTTGAGGTTCGGTAATATCAGGACTGATGAGCGCCCCGTTTGATATCGTAATAATTGGCGATATATTGTTAGGATTTTTGTTGGTTTCCACTTCAATGGTGCGAGTAGCATGATTGATGACGCCTTCAAAAATTTCGTCGTCAATAATAAGTTGAAAGCTTAATATTTTTTTTTCATTTGATAAAGGTGTATTATTGGTTATAACATTATAGGTTGCTTGTTCTCCATTATGAGCCGTAACTGTGTATTCAATATTTTCACTGAAGTCTTGTTCTTGTGAAGAACTGGGAGAGATACTTGCATTAGGAGAGTATTCAATGTTTGGAATTAAAGTATTGTTTAATTCTAAACCTTGGGCTTCAATAAGAATAGTTTTATCTACATGATTTATTACTCCAGAATAAGTTGTATCGATTGGAGTAATACTAAATGAGGTTATTTCATTATCTGAACTACCTACCCTTACAGAGTAAATGACTTCGTTTCCATTTTCTGCTGTTACAGTATATTCTACACTATCACTAAAATTCTGAGATATTCTGTCTGAAGGAGATATACTTGCGTTTTCTGATATTTCGATTTTAGGGGTAATTGGATTGGATAAATCTAAATCACTTACCATAATATTAATGGTTTTATTTGATTGATTAATTACTCCACTGTATTCATTCTCATTTTCTATAATTTTAAAAGAAAGTATTTGATTTTCCGAACTTAATTTTTGCTCATCATCTTTTGCACAATTAGTTAAAATTAGACTAAAAAGTAATAATACAGATAATTTGATTTTTATTTTCATCAAGTGGATTCTTAAAATTAGATGATGGTAAGCTTCATTTCTTACAATCACTTTGATTGTAGAACATAAAATTAGTCAAATATTTTTATGAAAAGATCAAAAGTAGTTTTATCTGTTGTTTTGGAAGCTTTACCCTACTTTTTTTTTGCATCACTTTTCTAATTCGGCTCCGAACTTATCCATTTCGACGCCGCAGTTCTTACACGTGTATCCGCCGTATAAAGCTCGCTCTTTATGAACTGATTTTCTTATGATCTCTTGCTGGATATTGGCTTTTCACCCACGATGTTTTATATAAATTTTAGGAAATTACCAGTTAGAATTCATTAATTTCAAAATATCTGCATTAGCCCTTTTTTATAGGTAATCAGATTGCCTAGAAGTAAGTCAAAAATAAGTTTTCATCACTGCTGAAATATCAACATCAATTTTAAAATATATAAAGAATGAATAGCAACAGAAAATATGGTATTGGCGGTAGTACGCCAGAAGAAGAACTCTCTAAATTAAACGCACCAACCAAAAAGCCCACGCCTATAAAAAATGAGGAATTTCAAGATAGAATTGATAAGGCTTGCAAGGCTATGAAATCAAAAGGCTTGGATGCGCTTTACATCAATGCAGGAACTAACCTTTATTATTTTACCAATACGCAATGGAATGCTTCAGAGCGTTTGGTAGGCGCACTTCTTTTTGCCGATGGAAGTCTTCATTATATAGTTCCAGATTTTGAAATAGGCACGTTTAACGATTTCATCGGAATTGAGGGAGAAATCATTTCGTGGTTAGAACACGAGTCTCCAATACAAAAAATTGCTGAAGCGGTTGAAGAAGGTACACGCTTAGCGATTGATGATGCTACTCCGTTTACCATGGTTTCTCATTTTCAAGAACATGAAAAACTGAAGATTAGTAGCGCAGAAGAGTTGATTAGAGACCTAAGAATGGTGAAAAGCAAAGCTGAAATTGCACACCTTCAATACCCCATGGATCTAACTTTGCAAGTACACCAAGCCACTGCCAGAATTTTAAAACCAGGCATTACTACTTCAGAAGTGGAGGATTTTATTCACAAAGCACATCAAAATCTAGGTATTGCCAGCGGAAACTATTTTTGCATCGTTTTATTTGGAAAAGATTCTAGCTTTCCGCACGGCGTAAAATCACCAAAAGCCTTAGAAGAAAACGACATTGTTTTAGTAGATACGGGTACGCAGTATAATGGATATATCTCAGACATTACAAGAACCTATAGTTACGGCGATGCTACCGAAAAAGAAAAAGAAATTTGGAAAAATGAAAAAGCCGCTCAACTAGCTGCTTTTGATGCAGCACAAATCGGCAAGTCTTGTGGATATATAGACGATCAAGTTCGTGCACAATTAGAAAAAGACGGACTTGGTCCCAACTACGACCTACCGGGATTACCACATAGAACGGGACACGGAATAGGTTTAGAAATTCATGAGCATCCCTTCATTCTTAGAGGAAATGATATTAAAATACAAGCAGGAATGACGTTTAGTATTGAACCTATGATTGTGGTTCCCAACGAATTCGGGATTCGTTTAGAAGACCATGTTTATATGACAGAAGAAGGCCCAGAGTGGTTTACAAAACCTTCGCATAGCATTGAAAATCCTTTTGCGGTTTAACATTATTGTCACTTCGAGTGGGCTGCTTTAGAAAACAAACCATCTTAGTTGGCGTAGCTTTTCTTAGCAAGTTGCATCGAGAAGACATGGTTAAAAAACGATTTTCGTGTCTCGATCATGAGTTCTCGATAAACCACGCCAAAAAAAAATTAAAAAAGCCCTCTCCAACGGAGAAGGCTTCTTATTTATGGATAAATTGTTAGAAAATTACTTCGTTTTTAAACGGAAATATTTGATTTCGCTTAACCGCTAAATACGCTGTCCATACCTACTAAAAATAGACTTTACGCAAATTTAGACCAAGCGCTATCTAAAGAATAGTCTTCAATCACATTTACAGAATTATCAAACTGAAAGTAGCTTAATAGACCAGATATTTCCTGCTGTACCATTTTGATACAATTCTCAATTAAATCTTTCCTAAATCCTTTCTCTTGAAGCTCTAATACGTATGCGATGCTTACTACTCTAGCGATAATTCTACCCAACTCCACCAATTTTCTTTGTGAGAGGTTTCCACTAATATCAAAATTGAGGTCTTTCTTAAAATATTCACAGGCTTGCGCCGTAAGATCTAAAGTTTTAAGATATTCCCATAAATTTGAGTTCTTTTTCTTTCTCATAGCCCGAGTAATCATTTCAGAAATTTGAGAATATAGCATTTCATTAGATCCTTCAAAAATTTGAAAAGGCCTACTGTCCATAATTCCTCTTCCACCAATATGGCTTATTCTATATCCATTGGCTCCAGAAAGCTGCGTTAAGATTTGCGCCGATTCGTGCATTAAATCTGTAACTACAGTTTTCATACTATTTGCTTCCAATCCATTGGTAGCCAAATTATGTTCTATACCACTTATAGCAGTACTTCTTAAGCACATTGCAGAACTTATAGTAAAAGCCGATTGAATTTTTGCCAATTGAAATTGAATTTGATCCATTGCCAATAAATTGCTCGCCCCAACCATTCGTTTTTTACAATGCTGGGTAGCTTCATCTAGCATTCTCTTAATAAAACCAGCTCCCATTCCTGGAAACTGCAATCTACTTCTATGTAAAATATCTAACATCATTTTGATTCCTGTAGATTCGGGAACCAATTTTTGGGTTTTTGGAACTTTAATATCCAAATTATTTAAACCATAAGGAATCATATAAAGTCCCGCATTGTCATATATTTCTTCTACGTGAATATGCTGTTTTGACTTTGAATTGTCTGAAATGAAAAAGTCGATATCTCTAGAAAGGTCTCCATTTTCCATCTTTTTTCTGGTCGCAATTAGCCAATAATCTGCCATCCCAGTAAGTCCCTGCCAATGCTTGTTTCCCTTAATATGGTAAGTCTCATCAAATTCTTTACTGAAGGTTTTCATATTCAAAGCGTCACTACCAAAATTAGGCTCGGTAATCATAAGACCGCCCATATTTTGTTCTTTAAGAAAACGATTGAAAATTTCTGGCTTTATAGAATCTTTAGCATATTTTGCTATAGGTTCTAAAAACAAGGCGATATTAATTCCGAAGGTAAGCGAAAGAGAAAGCGACTCGTAAGAAGCTGCTGAAAGCACCTGCAAACATTCTGTTACGTGCCCTCCGCGACCACCATATTCTGAAGGAATAGCTACTGATAAGGGTTGTTTTGACATAATTTCACTCAAAACCTCTGAAGGTAAGCCACGTTCTAGACTTAATTGATCTATGTCTCTCTTCTCATGAAATAGATGGTGGAGACTAGATTCAAAATCTTTGATGAATTCAGAAAATTTAGTTTTTGTATTCATGAAAATTATAATTATAAGTTTTTTAGTATAGATTATATCTTTAGACCAAAATGAAAAAATTGTAAAAATTTATTAACCAATGGACACCCTTTTCTAAAGGTTTCCTTGTTAAAATATAAAGCTTGATCTCTATTTAACAAAAATATTAAAAATATTATTTAGAATGAGTAAAAGCAACATTTTAATTTTAACTATTATGTGTTTGACTGTACTGTAGAGAACATTAACTTAGTTTTTGTATAAATAGTTGCGAGATTACTTACAAAAATATGGGTTTTACTTTTTGCTTCGAAATAATAATTTCTTTTTCATTATAACTCCTTTTTCTTTTAGAAGTCAATTTATTTTAAATAGAAAAAATCAGATTAAACTTTTTAATTAACTCAATTGCAAAACCAATATTCGGTTTAGGTTAGATTGATTTCTGGATTCGTATGCATTTAGCATTGCATAAATTTTTGTGTACAAGAATTTATGGAAACCCACATTTATTATTTAGTCCTATTTTTCTTCATCTTTATTTCTACGGAATAAAATCACTTAAAAATTATGTCAAGTCCTATAAAATTTAAAAAATGAGGCTGTCTAAAATGTTTTGAAAACTGTCATTCTGAATTTATTTCAGAATCTCATCATATTGATTGCCAAACCAGTATAAGAACCTAAATCAAGCCCGCTTGAATGAATTCAATTCGGACAGGTTCAGGTTGACAGTAATCGACTTTCTAGACAACCTCATTTTTTGTTCTAAATGAAGTTCAAATTTACTCCTTAATCAGTTTTCTAATCAGACTTTTTTTTCCTATAAAGTTGACTTTTAATACATAAATGCCTTTTGATAACGTGCTTACATTAACTTCTGTTGCATTGCCTTCTTCGGTAAGAATTTTTCTTCCGTTAAGGTCAAAAATTGCTACACTTTTAATGGGATTTTGCATTTCAGAAAAGTAAATTATTTGATTCGCAGGATTCGGGTACACCGTAAATAATTCTGCGTTTGCGCTAGAAGTAGATAAGTTTACCGAGTTATTTTTAGCAATCACATCAAAATCTGGATTAAGCTTCACCTCTACCACCGTAAAATTCACAGGAATATTAAAATTTTGATTGTTACTAGTATGCTCCACCGAAGTGTCTAAAACCTCCCCATTTGCTCCCAAAAGTCGCACCGGCAGAAAGGTTTCAAAGAAATCTACAGAAGGATGACTTTGCGACTGACTTAAAGTTAGCGTAACCGAATTGGAAGTAGGTTGAACTACGTTGGCCGTAAAACTTGGGTAACCTTCATTATAAATCCAATCGTCAAAAAACTCAGTAAGCGATAAGCCGCTTTGTTGTTCTAAAATACCTTTTAAATCGTTGGTGTAAGCATAGCCATACGTCAAATCGGGATCATCCAAATAATTTTGTAATCCTTGGTAGAAATCATTATCACCCATTTTATTACGCAACATATGAAGCACCATCGCACCTTTACCATAACTTAATCTACTGCTAAAAATACGATTTACATTTAAGGTATCATTGGCAGACATATATACCGCGCCATCTGGTTCTGAAGTGATTTGCATCACTTTATATCCTTTCCAATAATTAAAAGCCTCTTCGCCATCAAAATCTTCTACCACCAAACCACTTAAATAGGTGGCAAAACCTTCGTTTAACCAAACATCTCTCCAGCTTCCGCAGGTTACTTTATTGCCAAACCACTGGTGTCCAAGCTCATGAGCGATAAGTCCTCTATTAAAATTTCCCATAAAAGAAACGGTAGAATGCTCCATTCCCCCGCCCCAACCAAACTGGGCGTGTCCATATTTTTCATTTTCATAGGGATAATTGCCAAAAAGCGTACTAAATAAGTCCATTATAGGCTCTGTTACTTGTAAAGACGGAGTTACGCTCGCTGCATCTTCTGGATATATATAATTTACCAATGGAAAATTCATTCCATTATACGAATAATTGCTATTAATCACTTCATAATTGCTTACTGCAATCGCAACTAAATAAGCTGGAATCGGGTAATTATGTTTAAAATGAACTCTTTTTGAACTCCCAATAGAATTACTACTAAGTTGAAGTCCGTTTGCTACGGCTATATTTTCTTCATTAAAAGAATTATACTGCGGAACGGTTAAATACACATCCAGTTCTTCCACTTTATCATTCAAATCTTGCTTGCAAGGCCACCACGCTTTTGCGCCATAGGGTTCTGAAAGTGTCCAAATAATTCCGCGTCCATTATGCGTGGTTTGCTCAAAAGAACCAAAACCAGAACTTATAGGATTCCCCTCATAATCCACGTGAACTGTAAAACTCTGTCCTGCGGTTAAAGAAGTGTTTAAATTGATTATTAACTCATCTCCGCTACGCGTATGAGTCAAAGATTGGCTAGTATCATTGGTTACACCATTTACTTGCATATTTGAAGCTAAATCAAAGACAATAGTAGTTAAGTTTTCTGTGGCTGCAAAAGTAGTGGTTACCACACCTTCAATATACGCTATAGAAGGATCTAAGGTTAAATCTAAACTTTGGGAATTCACATCATAATTTCCTGTGTTACTATTGGGCACAAATTGCATTGCTTTCTCTGCAGAAAGGCGTTCTGCCTTACAAATGGCGAGATCATCGGCTTTCCATTGTTGGGAAAAACCTATTTGAGAAATAAAGCATAGTATTAATAGATAGATATATTTCATAAATTCATGTTTTATTATAAAGCGAATGAGTTAAGGTATAAGTCTTTAAGCTCGCTATAACTTACGATAAAATACGTAAAAAAGTTTTATTTAGTGGGTTTCAGCGATTTGTTTTATCTGTTGAATGATAGATTCCCAACCTTTACCATACTGATAAATCTCTTGATAGCGTTGCTCTCCATTAGCAACGGTTTCAAATCCATACTGACTTATACGCAACTCACATTCTTCCTCGTTGAGAGCCTGAATATAATAGGTGACATTCAAATGATTTTCTATCACATGCTCATAATCTGCTTGAGGATCGATTACCGTGTAAGTGAGCATCCAAGGTTTTTCTATGCTAAGAATAAACCCTTCTACCGGCGTTATGAGTTTTCCTTCGTGCATCATTTCCCACTTTAAAAGTGCGCCTTCCTCCCATGTAGAAGTTGCTTTACAACCATACATATATTTTTGAGAATGCTCTGGCAAAGTTAATACGTCCCAAATTTGAGATGGACTGGCTTTAATTTGTACCGTATTCTGAATTACTTTTTGTTCCATAATTTTTTTATAAAGTTTTAGCTTCCTCCCAAAAGACATCCATTTCAGTTAAACTCATATCGTTGAGCTCTTTTCCGCTTTCCTTAGCTTTGCTTTCTAGGTATTGAAATCTTTTTATAAACTTTTTATTTGTTCGCTCTAAAGCGTTTTCTGGATCAACCTTTAAGAACCGAGCATAATTAATCATAGAAAACAACACATCACCAAATTCGGCTTCCATAAGGTCGCGATTCTCGCTGTCTACTTCTTGTTGCAGCTCATCCAACTCTTCCTTTACTTTCTCAAAAACCTGTTGCGGTTCTTCCCAATCAAAACCTGCTCCCGCAACTTTATCTTGTATTCTACTTGCTTTTACCAAAGCCGGCAAAGAACGAGGCACACCTTCCAAAACACTTTTTTTACCTTCTTTTAATTTTATTTTTTCCCAATTTCGTTTTACTTCCTCTTCATCGGCTACCTCTACATCGCCATAAATGTGAGGATGCCTATTAATAAGTTTATCACAAATACCATTGGTAACATCTCCAATATCGAAAGCCTTTTTTTCACTTCCTATTTTAGCATAAAATATAATATGTAACAACACATCACCCAATTCTTTTTTCACCTCTTCCAAATCTTGATCTAAGATAGCATCACCCAACTCATAAGTTTCTTCTATGGTAAGGTGACGAAGACTTTCTAAGGTTTGCTTGCGATCCCAAGGACATTGTTCTCGCAACTCATCCATTATGGTGAGCAATCTATCAAAAGCTTTAAGTTGTTCTTCTCTCGTACTCATAAATTGGTTTTTTAAACGTTAAATGTAGTGATTTTTATATAAATCCTAAGTTTTACCAATAGAGAGAATAGACCCAGTTTTACCCGCAAATACCAATTGGAAAATGCAATGTAGTATCGCTTATAATAATTACGCTTTCGCGGAAATAAAATCGTGTATAAGACTTGTTATGAATTTATTCACACAAAAAAAGCCTTGTTTCTCAACAAGGCTTTGTGATTTTGTCCTAAAAACAAGTTTATTCTTCCTCTGTAGAAGCTTCTTCTTTAACTTCTTCTTGTTTGCTTTCTTCTTCTTCTGAAACAGAGAAGTCATTCATTTCTGCTCCAACTAGAATATTATACCACTGAAATACTTTTTTAATATCGCTCACATAAACGCGATCTTCATCATATTCTGGTAAAATTTCTTTAAAATATTCTTCTAGTTTTGCTTTAGACTCTTTGTGGCTAATCGCCTCTTTCCCGTCTTCCTTCTCTGCTATCTTTCGAAAAACCTCTTTTAAAGGAACTTCTTCTGTATAGGTATACATCGCAATTTCACTCAACATACTCACATTGTGTCTTACAGATACTGACAATTTTTTACGATCTGCTAGAGACTCTGCAATAAAACCTCCTCTGGTTTGTGCCTTCAATTCATATAATCCTGGTTTTCCTGAAATTGCTAATACTTTATCTAAACTCATCTTCTTCTATTTATTTTTGGGTGGCAAATATCTAATCTCTCTGGGTAATCACAAAAGTTTTAGCGTCCTTTTTTTAATTTAGGAAAACGCATTCTATACTCTATATTGATTTTCCCCTTAGAAATATTCTCTAATTTTCCTTTTATCAGTCGTTTTTTTAAGCTAGAAAGCTTGTCTGTAAACAAGATTCCTTCAATATGGTCGTATTCATGCTGAATCACTCTTGCCGCCAATCCTGTATACTCCTGCGTGTGCTTTTTAAAGTTCTCATCGTAGTACTCAATCGTAATATTGGGTTGCCTAAATACATCTTCTCTTACTTCAGGAATACTTAAGCAACCTTCATTAAACGCCCACTCATCCCCCATTTCATCTATAATCTGCGGATTTATAAATACTTTCTTTAAACCTTTCAATTGCTTTTTATCATCATCAGATAATTCTTCATCTTCTGCAAAAGGAGAAGGATCTATAAGAAACAAGCGTATAGGAAGTCCCACTTGTGGTGCTGCCAAACCTACTCCGTAAGCTCCGTACATCGTCTCCCACATATTTGCAATCAGCTCTTTTAATTTGGGGTAATCTTTAGGTATATCTTTCGCTTTTTTCTTTAAAACGGGATCCCCGTAAGCTACTATTGGTAAAATCATATGACTCTATTCTTAAATTCTTTTGCAAAGGTAAGGATTTGATACTTTAAAATAAAAGGAAACTCTTTTTAGGTTGATGAGTTGGTGAGTTGATGAGTTGGTGAGTTGATGAGTTGATGAGTTGATGAGTTGATGAGTTGTTTAGTGAAAAACTAAAAGTGAAAAGGGAAAAATATTAATGTACTAATTTGAAAATGCTTCTTGGTGGCTGAGTGATTTTTGAAAAAAATTATATCGAAGCCTAGATTAGGTTTTAGATATGAGATGTTAGGTGTTAGGTGTTAGGTGTTAGGTGTTAGGACTGAAGAAACAAGCTCAATGATTTGATGTGTTGGTGAGTTGTTTAGTGAAAAACTAAAAGTAAAAAGGGAGTGTTCATTAAAGTGTGTTACTAAGTTAAACAAATTTGAAATGAACAATATTAAGCATTGTAAAGGTAATTTTGAAGAATAATCGTAGCGCTTATTTCATCTACCAAAGCTTTATTTCTTCGCTGCTTTTTTTTGAGTCCGCTGTCTATCATCGTTTGAAAAGCCATTTTTGAAGTAAAACGCTCATCTTCTCTCTTAACTGGCATCTGCGGAAATTGTTTCGCAAACTCTTCCAAAAAAGATTGAATATACACTTCACTCTGGGAAGCCGATCCGTCTTTTTGCGTGGGTTCACCCACCACCATTAATTCTACTTTTTCTTTTTCAAAATAGGTTTTTAAAAAAGCCATTAAATCTTTGGTCGCCACCGTAGTTAAGCCAGAGGCAATGATTTGTAACTCATCGGTTACCGCTATGCCTGTACGTTTTGTTCCAAAATCTAATGCTAAAATCCTTGCCATGAATTGTTTTCTTGCAAAGGTAAGACTTCTAAGCGTATTGCTGTGATATTTATAAGTAAGCCTTATCTTAGCGCCAAATTTGAACCTATGGAAAAATTACAACAACATATATTAGAAGCTTGGGAAAACCGAGACCTTTTAAAAGAAGAAACCACACAAAAAAGCATTAGAGAAGTTATTCATAAGATTGATGCAGGAGAATTGCGTTGCGCTCAGCCTACTTCAGACGGATGGCAAGTGAACGAATGGGTGAAAAAAGCGGTGGTCTTGTACTTCCCTATTCAAAAAATGGAAACCTTAGAGGCAGGAATTTTTGAATACCACGATAAAATGCCTTTAAAAACTGGATATAAAGAAAAAGGAATTCGCGTAGTGCCAAGTGCTGTGGCGAGACACGGAGCTTATATTTCTAGCGGAGTTATTTTGATGCCTAGTTATGTAAATATTGGCGCTTATGTAGATGAAGGTACGATGGTAGATACTTGGGCCACGGTAGGAAGCTGTGCGCAAATTGGTAAAAACGTACATATTTCTGGTGGCGTTGGTATTGGTGGTGTTTTAGAGCCTTTACAAGCCGCGCCCGTAATTATAGAAGACAATGCTTTTTTAGGATCAAGATGCATTGTGGTTGAAGGGATTCGCGTAGAAAAAGAAGCGGTTTTAGGAGCTAATGTAGTCTTAACAGGTTCTACAAAAATTATTGATGTGACGGGGGATGAGCCTAAAGAAATGAAAGGTGTTATACCTGCACGCTCTGTGGTGATTCCTGGTAGTTATACCAAAAAATTTCCTGCAGGAGAGTTTAATGTACCTTGTGCTTTGATTATTGGAAAACGTAAAGAAAGTACCAATAAAAAGACTTCTTTAAACGATGCTTTAAGAACTTACGATGTAGCGGTTTAATATGAAAGTACTTGTAATTCAGCAGAAAATGATAGGCGACGTACTTACGTCTTCTATTTTATGCGAAGCCATAAAACAAAAACACCCTTCTGCTGAATTGCATTATTTGGTAAACAGCCACACGGTTCCAGTGGTAGAAAACAATCCTTTTATAGATGAATTGGTGTTATTTACTTCGGAAATGGAACAGCGTAAACGCGTTTTTTATCGTTTCCTAAAAAAAATCCGTAAAGCAAAATATGATATAGTGATTGATGTCTACGGAAAAATTAGCAGTAATTTAATCAGCTATTTTTCTAAAGCACCTAAACGGATTTCTTACCATAAAAAACACACGGCTTTTTTATACACACATACTTTAGAACGACTAAAAAAACCAGTTCACAATTGCAGTCTCGCCATTGAAAATAGATTAAAATTAGTGGAGTTTTTAGAGATTCCGTTTCAAGAAATCAATCCGAAAATATATTTAACTCAATCTGAAATTTCTTCCGCGGAAGCGTATTTAACCCGTTCTCATATAAGTCTTAAGAAACCCTTGTTTATGATAAGCGTTTTGGGAAGTAGTGAAGCAAAAACATATCCTCTAGATTATATGGCAAGCTTTTTAGATAGTTTGGTGACAGAAAACAAGGAGGCTCAGCTCCTATTTAATTACATTCCTAAACAAGAGAAAGAAGCACGAGAAGTTTACGAACATTGTTTGCCTATAACTCAAGAATGCATTTTCTTTTCGGTTTTTGGAAAAAGTTTACGCGAATTCTTGGCCATTACCTCCCATTGTGATGCGATGTTAGGAAATGAAGGGGGCGCAATAAATATGGCAAAAGCTTTACAAATTCCTACATTTACCATTTTTTCGCCTAGTTTGAAGATGCAGAACTGGTTTGGAGAAAAGGAGAACAAAAATCATAAGGCGGTACATCTTCAAGAATTTATCCTCTACCAAGAAGAAGATTTTGTAGCCGCAAAAAAGGAACCTTCCAAATATTATCTTAAATTTACTCCTTCTTATATTGTTCAACCGCTGCAAGATTTTATTGCCAACCTGTCTTTATGAAGTATAAATTTTTAATTTACATCTCTTACAGCTATGCTTTGCCGACGGGAAATCCCTTGGAGCAAGAGATTTTAAAAAGAGGAGAAGAGGTTTGGTGGTTCGCCGATGAAAAGGATGGTAAAAAAGCTTTAAAAGGTAAAGACAATGTTTATACCGATATTGAAGATGTTATTGCTTATGAACCCCATATTGTATTGGCGGCAACGAATATGGTTCCAGATTTTATCACCGGTGTAAAAGTTCAAATTTTCCATGGCTTTTTAGCTCAGAAAAGACCTTCTAAACGGCATTTATTTAGTGAATTTAGAATTAGAGGATTTTTTGATTTGTATTGTACGCAAGGACCAAGCACTACAGAGAATTTTAAAAAATTAGCGAAAAAATATGGCTATTTTGAAGTGGTTGAAACGGGTTGGAGTAAAGTTGACCCACTATTTCCCATAGAAACTAAAGAGATTGCGGCTATTCCTAATATTCTGATTGCCTCTACCTTTACAGAGCGATTAAGTTTAGCTTATAACGAAGAAGTCTTCCAAGAAATTAAACGATTATCTACTACAGGAAACTATAATTTTTTGATGGTTTTACATCCTAAATTGCCTGCGGAAATTATTAAGAAGTGGAAACAATTAGAAGGCGAGTTTTTTACTTACTATGACACTACAAATCTAATTCCGCTATTTAAAAAATCGGCTATTCTTTTTGCAGACACGACCTCTGCGATTCAAGAGTTTTCTTTGCAACACAAACCTATCGTTTGTTTTGATCATACTTTTGAGCACGACTACCTTATTCATGTGCATAATGCTAACAAAATAGAAGCCTCTTTTCAATATGCTTTAGAATATCCTGAAAAAGTATTGAAAAAGCTCGCAACCTTTACCCAAAGATTGCATCCCTATCATGATGGTCTATCTAGCGCTCGAGTTATTGATGCATCAATTTGCTTTTTAAATAAAGATAAGACAGAGTTAAAACCAAAACCTATTAACCTGATACGTAAATTAAAAATAAGACAACAGTTACATTATTTTACGTTTCAAACGTTTAACAGACCTCCTGTTTACAAAAAAGAGATTTTAGATTTGGAGAAAATAACGGCTATTATTCCTACAGGGAATGAGGTTCACAATATTGAGAATGTGATCAAATCTGTAGATTTTGCTGATGAAATTTTGGTGGTAGATAGCTATAGTACAGATGGTACGTATGAAAAAGCGCTCCAATTAGCAGATAAAGTAGTTAGAAGACAATATGAGTATTCTGCTTCTCAAAAAAATTGGGCGATTCCGCAAGCAAAACACGAATGGGTTTTATTGGTAGATGCAGATGAACGCGTAACCGTTCCGTTAAGAGAAGAAATTAGGGCAATTCTTGCGAACCCACCAAAAGACAATACCGTGGGATACTGGATTGGTCGTAAAAATCATTTTATGGGACAGCACGTAAAACATAGTGGCTGGAAGAATGATAAAGTGATTCGTTTGTTTAAAAGGGATTATTGCGTTTATGAAAATAAAAAAGTGCACGCAGAGATTATTGCAGATGGGAAAATACGCTATCTAAAAAATAAATTTTACCACAATACCTATATTACCTTAGATAAGTATCTAGAAAAAATGAATCGCTATGCGTGGTGGCAGGCTAGAGATTACCATAAGAAAACAGGAGAATTAACTGCCTACCATTTTGTGATTAAACCCTGTTGGAGCTTTTTTAAACATTATATCTTACAAGCTGGCTTTAGAGACGGTGTGGTTGGTTTTACGATTGCCTATATTAAAAGTTATACGGTAGTAATGCGTTATTCTAAGGTTTGGCTTTTGAGAAGAGGGAGGAAATAATCTATCTAGAACATAGACCGCTAAGCTGTAAGAGTTTAGACTTTTTCTATGTCAATTAAAACTTAAAGACCTGAAATATCCTCAATTTTTACTAATTAATCTAGGATTTACAGTACTAAACGATACAAATATTGATGGAACTAAAATTGATTTAGAGTTAATTGATTGTAAAAAATCAGAAAAAAATATTGAGATGAAAAATACTTTTCCTCAAAACTTTACTTTTTCCAAAACTTTAAACGCTTCTTATTTCTTTTTTTTCGGTAAAATTTCTCCTGAAAAGCTTCCGTATAATTCCACATTTTTTTAAACACCTCTTCTGGATTTGCTCCGTAGAGTTTTGCGTATTCATCACTCATTACCTTCACCATACTTTTGTTTGTGGTAAGCCGAGCAAAATTCTTGATACGTTCGTCTAAACTCAAGGCTTTAAAATTCATTCTATTCAAGTCTACCAAAAAGAATTTATAATCTCCATCATTCAATTGAATAAGCGTATTCCCTGGAGAATGATCTAAAAACTCAATATGATTTTCATGTAAGTTGAAAGTAAAGCGCGTAAAAGCTTTTAGAATTTGAGTATGATTGGGATACTCCAAATTTTTTGTCAGTTCTCTATAGGTTAAATCTGCTTGTAAATGTTCACTTACATAAAAACTATCTTTAAAAAGAAAACTACTCTTATTTTCAAAATAAGCCACGGGTAACGGAGTTCCTATTCCTAGTGATTTCAATTTTTGGGCATATTCAAAAGAGCGTTGTGCTTTACTTTTTCGAAAGAATCGGTACGCAATTTGATTTATCAGGTTGGGTATTTTAAACGATTTTATGTTTACTACAGCATTATTTATTTCAAATAACTTAATGACATTTCTGTCACCATCACCAAAAAGTTTTCCTTCATCTTTAAAGTTTTTAATAAACCCAATAACTTCTTTGGTATAAGCATTCCAGGTGTTTGAAAAAGTATAATTCATTTTGTAAAATTACAATAATAATGAAAAGGTAATAGTATTTAAAATTTAAAATTATTAACCTTGTATTCTAATACAAAACCTATATTTTAAATGAGGAAAAAAAATCGCATTGGGATTATGTTTTTAGATGAAATTCATCACGTTTTTCATTTTATAACTGTGGCTAAAGAACTTTCAAAAACCAATTTTGTTGATATTCTTACATACCCTGGCGAGCATACTTTTTTAAAGCAATCATTATTAAATATTCAAGCAGATAAGGTTAGGGTTTTAGAACTAAAAACTCATTTTTTTAGAGCTTTTACAGACACGCTCAAAAATAGAGACATTCCTAGAAAAGGATTTTGGGTAAAAAAAAACGCAAAAAAAATACTCACAAATTACGATGCATTAATATTTACAGATTATACTCATCATAAATTTTTAAAATATAGAGCTTTATATGAGAGCACTACAAAATTCTTAAAATTTCCTCACGGAGCTCCTGGTAGAAGTTATAGCTACAATAAAGAGTTATTAGATTTTGATCTCCAATTAATTTTTGGCAAATTTCAATATGAGGAATATAAGAAAAAGAACCTTCTAGGGCCACATCCAATTACACCAGGTTACCCTAAAATAGATGCTGTTACTCAATTACCCAAAAAAAAGCATCTTTTTAATAATGACAAAATAACAGTAGTTTACAATCCGCATTTTTCTAAACCATTATCATCTTGGTATTCTTGGGGAATACATATTTTAGATTATTTTTTAGCACAAAACTCATACAATCTCATTTTTGCTCCGCATATTAATCTTTTCAACAAAACTGGATTCGAAGATAAAAGTAATTTTCCCGAGATTTATACAAATGCGGAAAATATCCACATAGATTTAGGCAGCGATAATAGTGTTGATATGACATATACCCTACAAGCAGATATTTACCTAGGTGATGTCTCTAGCCAAGTTTATGAATTTATTATTAATCCTAGACCTTGTATTTTCCTTAATTCCAATCAAGAATCGTATCATAATAAATTAGAGTTTAGGTTTTGGCAAATGGGGGCAGTAATCAATGAAATAGAAGAGCTAGATAATCGTTTAAAAAATAGTCTACAAGATTTTGAAAATTATAAAGATCTTCAAGTAAAAATTAACCAAGAAAATTTTCACAAAGAAAAAAGTAAAACAGCTTCGCAATTAGCTGCGGAAGAAATAGACGTTTTCTTAAACAGTTAAATATTTTTTTAGTCCTTCATCACACCAAGTAAGCTTTTCGTCAAGTGCTTTTTGTTGAATGCTATCATTAATATTCAGTCGTGATTTTTCTACAACTAAGTGCCAAATATGATATATTATCCCTCCATATCTTAACCGCTTACCTTTAATACCTTTATTTAATAAACGTATGGCCATTTCAGAATCTTCTCTGCCCCAACCCGTCATATTTTCATTATATCCATTTATGGCTATAATATCTTTTTTAAAATAAGATAAATTACAGCCTCTTAATTTTTCTGAAAGTTTTGAGGATGGAGAGTATAATTTTTGAAGCCCAGAATGATGAAAATTTCGAGTTTTATTTTTTACTCTCGCATCACCATATGGAAAAACGATATTTTTGGTTTTATAAAGGTTCTCTACAAATTCTTTTTTTATATTTACTCTACTACCATACAAAAATGTATTTCTTTGCATATTTTTATAATGATCTTCAATAAATTGAGGATGCATAATACAGTCGCCATCTAACTGAATAATATAATCTCCATCAGCTTTTGCCAAAGCCTTATTCAAAATTACTGTTCGCCTAAAACCCTCATCTTCATGCCACAAATGCGTAAGTGGCAGCTTATCTATGAAGTTCTCTACAACTTTTCTTGTTTCTAGACCAGAACCATCATCTGCAACAATAATTTCATCTGGCATATGGGTTTGATGTTCTGCACTTTTAAGCACTAACTCTAATGCTTTTGGCCAATTGTAAGTTGTAATAATTAAAGTGGTCTTCAAAATATAAATGGATTGAATAAGTTTCAAATATATTATTCTTTTTTCGAAAGCTCTCTTTAAAAACTTACATTTGTAGTCTATAATAAAATTGATTAGCACTTCCACGTGTATATACTTATAATGAAATAAAATGATAGACGAAATTCACGAATGCCTAACAGTTTTAAAACGAGGCGGACTTATACTTTACCCAACCGATACGGTTTGGGGAATTGGCTGTGATGCCACCAATGCAGAGGCAGTAGAGAAAATTTTTGCACTAAAGAAAAGAGCAGAAAGTAAATCTCTTATCTGTTTAGTTTCAGATTATAAGATGCTTAATCAATATGTAGAAGAAATACCAGAAGTCGCTTATGATATCTTAAAATTTGCGGCAAAACCTACAACCATCATATTTGATGACCCTATTAGAGTAGCTGAAAATTTAATTGCAGAAGATAATTCATTGGCGATTAGGGTTTGTGGAGATCCGTTTTGCAATAAATTAATTAGAAAATTTAAACGTCCTATCGTTTCAACATCAGCCAATATTAGCGGGCAAGGTACTCCAAAATCTTTCGACAAAATCTCTCCCGAAATTTTAAAAGGAGTAGACTATGTTGTAAATTTGCAGCCAGCAAAAAAAAGCGCTAAACCCTCCACTATTATTAAGTTAACTTTAGACGGAAAAGTGCAAATTATTAGAAAATAAAATGCCCCAAGACAAAACGTATACAGAAGCCTTATCTCATAAAATTTTTGAATACATCAGTCAGGCTGCAGATAATCTTTCCTTAGAAACATACGCTATTGGCGGATTTGTTCGCGATTTCTTTTTACAAAGAGGCGATGCAAAAGATATTGATATTGTAGCCGTTGGGAGCGGAATTTCCTTAGCGGAAGAAGTTGCGCGACTTTTGCCACATCAACCTAAAGTGCAAGTTTTCAAAACCTATGGTACGGCGATGCTTCGTGCATTTGATTTGGAAATAGAATTTGTAGGCGCTCGTAAAGAATCTTACTCTGAAAACAGTAGAAATCCTGAAGTAGAATCGGGTTCATTGGAAGATGATCAAAACCGAAGAGATTTCACCATCAATGCACTAGCGCTTCAACTCAACAAAAATAACTTCGGAAAGTTGCTAGATCCTTTTAATGGTTTGGGAGATTTAGAAAATCAACTGATTCAAACACCTTTGGAGCCAGGAATCACCTATTCTGACGATCCTTTGCGCATGATGCGGGCCATTAGATTTGCAACACAATTAGGTTTTAGAATCGAAGACGCTTCGTTAGAAGCCATTACAGAAAATCACCAACGCATCAAGATTATTTCTAAAGAGCGTATTGTAGACGAATTAAATAAAATTTTAAGCGCTCCAAAGCCATCTATAGGGTTTGCGTTATTAAGAAAAACCCAGCTTTTGCCACTTATTTTACCCGAACTTTCCGCCTTACAAGGTATCGACGAAAAAGAAGGTCAGCGGCACAAAGATAACTTTTGGCATACCTTAGAAGTAGTTGATAATATTGCCGAAAATACCGATAATCTCTGGTTGCAATGGGCAGCACTTTTACACGATGTAGGAAAAGCACCCACGAAAAAATTTCATAAAAAAATTGGTTGGACGTTTCACGGGCACGAATTTGTAGGTGCCAAAATGGTATTTACGCTTTTTAAACGACTCAAAATGCCTTTGAATGAAAAAATGAAATTTGTTCAAAAAATGGTACTAATGAGCTCCCGCCCGATTGTAATTGCAGAAGATCACGTCACCGACTCGGCCGTACGAAGGTTAATTTTTGACGCAGGAGATGCTATTGAAGATCTCATGACACTTTGTGAAGCAGATATTACCACCAAGAATCCCAAGCGGTATAAAAAGTATCACCGTAATTTTCAGGTAGTTCGGCAAAAGCTGAAAGAAGTAGAAGAAAGAGATCACATTCGCAATTTTCAACCTCCCGTTTCTGGGGAAGAGATTATGAAAACCTTTGCTATCAAGCCTTCTAGAGAAATTGGAGTGATTAAAAATGCGATTAAAGAAGCGATTTTAGAAGGAGAAATTCCTAATGAATATGAAGCGGCCAAAGCGTTTATGGTTAAAAAAGGAGAAGCCTTGGGCTTAATACCAAGTTAGACCGATTATGTCTGCATTAATGATATCTTAATGCGGCATAACCTATTAAAATTGGTATACGAGTAACTTCCTAATAATATATAATTGGTTTTAATTCTAGGTTATGAAAAAGAGAACAAAAGATAATAAAAATGTGATTTATTGGTTACTCACCGGTTGCGTTTTGTTGTTTATTATGGTACTCGTGGGTGGGATTACACGATTAACAGATTCTGGTTTGTCCATGTCCAATTACAAACTCATTATGGGAACTATCCCTCCCTTAAATGACGCCGAATGGCAAGAGGCTTTTGATTTATACAAGCAGTTTCCCGAATACAACTCCTACAATACTCATTTTGAGCTTTCCGATTTTAAATCTATTTATTTCTGGGAATGGTTTCACCGCGTTATCGGTAGGTTTATAGGAATCGTATTTATAATTCCTTTTCTGTTCTTTTTATTCACCAAACAACTGAGTAAACCCACCATACAAAAATCTATAGTTTTATTGTCCTTAGGTGCTTTCCAAGGTTTTTTAGGTTGGTATATGGTAAAAAGTGGCTTGGTAAAAATGCCAGATGTAAGTCATTTTAGATTGGCTGCGCATTTAACGACCGCCTTTATTACGTTTGCAGCTACGCTTTGGGTTGCCTTAGATTTAATATATTCACAAAGGAAACCTGCGGTGAAACCAGTGAAAAATTGGATCATAACAGGAATACTTATTTTATTGGTTCAGATTATTTATGGCGGTTTTGTAGCCGGTCTCAAAGCGGGAATGCTTCATAACCATTGGCCTATGATGAATGAAGGGAAGTTTATGCATCATACGGTGTATTTGCTTGAACCCTTCTATAAAAACCTAATTGAAAATCCTAGCGGAATACAATTTATTCACCGTACACTTGCGTATTTGGTAGTAATCGCTATAGGGATTATCTGGTTTGTTGCTAAAAAATACAGTTTAACTAGACCTCAAAAATATAGCATTAATTTATTGCTAATTTTGGTGTTTATACAATTTGCTTTGGGAGTATTTACCATCATCAATCAGGTTCCTTTATGGTTAGGCGTAGCACATCAAATAGGTGCATTTTTTCTTATTTCAGGAATGACATTTGCGCTTCACAGATTTAGTAAATAAGTTTAAAAAGACTAACTTTGCAATCCTAATTTTTGAAAGATGATGATATATAAATTTCGAATCGTATTAGACACCCTAGATGATGTTTTTAGAGATATTGAGATTGAAGAAAACGATACTTTAGAAGATTTACACAATTCTATTACCCAAGCTTTTGGCTTTGATGGTACAGAGATGGCTTCGTTTTACGTAAGTGATGAGGATTGGAATCAAGGAGAAGAGATCGTTTTATTTGATATGAGCGAAGGCAACAACTCTGTTCGTATGATGAACGAAACCGCTCTAGATACCATTGTCTCTAAAAAACAAACGCAACTTATCTACGTGTATGACTTTTTTAGTATGTGGACTTTCTACGTTGAGTTAGCTGATATCACTGCGCCTGAAGATGGTAGAGATTATCCTAATTTGATGTTTGTACAAGGACAGTTACCAGATAGTCCGCCAGACAAAAATTTTGAAGCTGAAGATGATCCTTATGCCGAGGAAGATGAAGATCTTTACAGCCAAGGAGGAGAATTTGAGAGTTTGGATGATTTCGATTTTGACGAAAACTGGAATTAAGCTTCGCCTTCTTTTTGCATTAGGGATAGCAGCGGCATCCTTTTTTATTTGTCACTTCGAGCGGAGTCGAGAAGTATTGGCAAATAAAAAAGATATAGCGTATAGCCCGACCCGCAGGGAAATGCCCTAATTATTAATATTTCAATCTAAAAAATACTATGATTAACGTATATAACGCCCAAATTGAGTCACTTTCTATTCACCGTGTAGGCAACAAAGCGAGAAATGAAGGCATTTTTCTTTCGCAATCGCCCATCGTTTTAAATGACGAGCTTAATGCTTTGCTAAAGGAGTATTTTTTAAAGTCTTTTAGGGAAAAAGAGGAGAATTACTACCAGTTTGTACACGAAACAGATTTGGAGTTTCACGATTTATACAACGCTACTGCGGAAGTATTTGATGATCCTAGAACGATTCACGAAAACTCGAAAAAAATAGCGCAACTTCTTTTTAATGAAGGAAAACATCCGCATATTAAAAATGGGGAATTATACGTGGTGTATTTTGAAAATATGCTATTGGATAACGAAAAGGTGGATGCGATTGGAATCTTTAAGTCGGAGGTGAAGCATGACTTTCTTCAGTTTGAAGAAAAATCAGAAAATCTGGAAGCTATTCTTCAACAAGGAGTTAATCTGAACAAGTTGGATAAAGGTGCACTCATTTTTAACAAAGGTAAAGAGGAAGGCTTTAGAGTACTTTCTGTAGATTCTAATCGCTACGATACCAAATATTGGTTAGAGCAGTTTTTGGGCGTAGATGTTTTTGCTGATGAGAATTTTTATACCAAAAAATATTTAAAATTCTGTCAGGATTTTGCTAAAGATGTAGTTTTACCTGCTGAAGACAAGCAGCAAGAGGTCATGTTTATGAATCGGGCAGTGAATCATTTTGCGAAAAATGATAATTTTCAAGAATCGAATTTCTTAAATGAAGTGATGGAAAATCCTGAGTTGATTCCTGAATTTCAAAATTATAAAACCGAAAAAGCGCCTAAATATAAAATTGAAGACTTAACAGAATTTCCTGTTTCTAATACTGCGGTAACATCGGCTAGAAAAAAGATTAAAAGTGTGATTAATCTGGATACCAATGTACAAATTAAGATGGATTTTATTAATCCTGAAAGTGCCGAGAAGTTTCTAGAAAAAGGTTGGGACGAAGAAAAACAAATGTATTACTACTTGATTTATTTTAATAAAGAAGAGAAAAGTTAATCGAATTTAACACAAATAAAAAGGCAGAAATTGATTATAATTTCTGCCTTTTTTTGTGTTTTATTTCTTCAAAGAAAAGCTAGGTAACTGAATTTGACCTAAGAAAATCGTGTCAGTTCGAGTGAAATTTTGAAAAAATTTTGTATCGAGAATAACGATTTTCGTTCAAATACTTGTTCTCGATATAATTTTTCTACGAAAAATCACTCGAACTAACAGTATTTTGAACTTTTCTAGAATTAGATCGAACTCAGGTTAGGTACTTAATATTCCATTCCCTCTTTGGTATTGGTATCTACGTAATTTCGTTTTACAAAATCTAGGGCGGTTTTTAAGATATGTCCCATAGTTTTTGCGCGTCTAAATTTAACGTCTTTAGAAAATTCTACCAGATCATTTTTAAGTCTTTTCACATTTTTTTCGGTAGAAATAGAATCTTGTATCATACAACGAATCAACTCCTTATATCTTTTTTGAGAGGTAATGAGTCTCTTTGCAACTTGAGAGCGTTCTTCTCTTCGGTATTGTTCGATAGAACTCTGCTCCAGTTTATTGGCTACCAACATCACCATATCGTAATTCTCTTTAAAGAATTGAGGTCGGTACACTTTTAATTTCCCTTCATAACACTGCTGATCAAAATCTATAGCACGTATTTGATAGGCTACATGGTCAAAATCGTGTGTTGGAATGACCACATAATTGTACGAACGCATATCTCCCAATAGACGCAACGTACAACGCTCATTAAATTTTACAAACTGTTTGGCAATCTGAGTTTTTTCGCGTTCATCGCATTCTTGCAATTTTTCTTCAATAAAGACATCTCCAGGAATCCCAGCAATGTGTTCTTCAATAAGGGTGTCTTTGTAAATAAGGAAGTTGATACGATGCGGAGAAAGAATATGCTCAAACTCCAAACCATAAATTCTAGAAGCATCTGCTTTTTTTACGTAGAAGTAGGTAAAACTATCATTGAGGATGTTTCGAACTTTAATTCGAAAGGGTTTCGAGTTTCCGAACGTACAATAATCAATCGCATCTACATTTAAAAACTCAAAAGAATCATCGCTACCATCTGAATGTAAAATGGTATAAACGCGTTTTAGACTGTTGTCTATTTCCGTACGTTCGTGATCTGGATAATAACAACGCACCCAAAGTGTGTCCTCATCGTGTTGATCATACACCACAATAGAGCCCGAAAACCTTAACAAATCTTCATAGAAAACAGGAATCTTCGTATTGCGATTATGTTTAATCAAATACTTGCTAAGCTTCTCGTTGATAGGGAAACTCGGCTTTTTTTTTGACATCAACTTCTCATCCATTAACTTTCGGTTTTTTCAAAAATAATATTCTCTAGCGTAATTTCACTGTAACAAAACGTTAACTTAGCCGTCCTACTTGTAAATTGAACTTATTTTGAAAACAATTCTTACGCTTAACAACATTACGAAAAAATTTGGTCCTATCACTGCGGTTAAGGACTTATCCTTTACCATTGAGAAAGGAAACGTCTACGGAATCTTAGGCCCTAACGGAAGTGGAAAATCGACAACCTTAGGAATGGTCCTAAACGTAGTTAACAAAACCAGCGGAGATTTTCATTGGTTTGACGGAAGTGATTCCACTCACGAGGCCCTAAAAAAAGTAGGTGCAATTATAGAAAGTCCAAACTTTTACCCGTATATGACAGCTGCCCAAAACTTAAATTTGGTATGTAAAATTAAAAATGTACCTAAAGTTAAGATTGACGAAAAACTTGAAGTGGTTGGCTTATTAGATCGTAGAGATAGCAAGTTTCAAAGTTTTTCTTTGGGAATGAAGCAGCGTTTAGCTATTGCCTCTGCCCTACTCAACGACCCAGAAATACTTATTTTGGATGAACCTACCAATGGATTAGATCCTCAAGGGATTCATCAAATAAGACAAATCATTAAAAAGATTGCTTCCACAGGAACGACTATTCTCTTGGCTTCTCACTTATTAGACGAAGTAGAGAAAGTATGTAATTATGTGATCATCATTAGAAAAGGAGTGAAATTATATTCGGGTCCTGTAGATCAATTAAATGCAAATCACGGTTATTTTGAGCTTAAAAGCAGTGATATGGATAAATTGCAAAACGCTTTAATAGAAAGTGGCTTATTTGATTCCGTAAAGAAAAATCCCGAAGAAGAATACCTCACCGCAATTTTATCTAAACCTGCTGCAACAGAAGAATTGAACAGAATGCTCATTCAAAAAGACATCATCCTTACTCATTTGGTAAAGAGGAAAGAAAGCTTAGAGCAACAATTTTTAAAATTAACCAACCAAAAAAGCGCCTAAATGTTACGATTACTTACTATAGAATTTGAAAAATTAAGATACAGCAAATCGGCTAAAGTATTATCTATTATATACTTTGGTTTGTTTACATTCATAGCATTAATAGCCTCTATTCGGTTTAATTTATTTGGAGCAGAAATTCATATCGCCGACCAAGGGATTTTTAATTTCCCATACATTTGGCACTTTAACACCTATTGTGCAGCCTTACTCAAGATATTTTTGGCAATTGTAATTGTCTCTCTTATTTCTAACGAATACAGCAATAGAACGCTGAAACAAAACTTGATTGACGGCCTGAGCAAAAAAGAATTTATTCTCTCTAAGTTCTATACCGTAGTGAGTTTTGCTTTTATCTCTACCGTATTTATCTTTATTGTTTCATTAATTTTAGGTTTAATCTTTTCGGATTATACCGAAATAGGAATTATATTTTCAGATTTAGAATACTTGCTGGCTTATTTCGTCAAGCTATTAGGCTTCTTCACGTTTTGTATGTTTTTAGGTGTGTTGGTAAAACGTTCTGCTTTCGCCCTCGGATTCTTATTCGTTTGGTGGATTGTAGAAAGTGTAGTTGTTGGAGTTTTAAGGTTTCTTATCATTAACGACGCCGCAAAAACGGAATACATCACACAATTTCTCCCATTAGAATCAATGTCTAACTTAGTAAAGCAACCGCTTACTAGATTAAACGTCATCAAATCCGCAGCGACGCAACTTCAAACCGATATCGGGTTTGATCACGCAGTTCATTGGTATCAAATTCTAATCGTTTTGGCATGGACGGCAATATTTGTTTGGGGATCACTTGCGATTCTTAAAAAGAGAGATTTATAGTTATTAGAGGTGAGATTTGAGATTTGAGATTTGAGATTAAAAAATGTCTCGGTTCCTAACGGATAACAAGGAATTAAAATCAGAAATATGAACAAAAACAACTTGAATAATAAGCTCTTTAGAAATTTAGTATTCAAGGTGTTTTTTTATTATTTAACTAAAGTCTACTCATAAAATCGCTATTTTTGAAGAAATTCATCCCATGAATAAACTGTTATGCTTCTTTTTTACACTTTTATCTACTGGGATTTATGCTCAAGGAGAAGCAAACAATTGGTATTTTGGAAACAAATCAGGAGTAAATTTCAATACGAGTCCGCCTTCTACGGTAAATGATGGGGAATTAAGTACCAATGAAGGTTGTTCCTCTATTTCTGATGAAAACGCACAACTTCTTCTTTATACCGATGGCCGAACGGTTTGGAATAGGAACCATCAAATTATGGACAATGCCGACTATTTTGGAGGCACTGGTTTATTAGGAGATCCTTCGAGTACCTCTAGCGGACTTATCGTTCCCCACCCTACAAATGATGATTTATATTATGTCTTTACGGTAGACGAACCTCATCACGAAAATGCCAATGCTTACCCAGATCAAGGTCCAGCAGATGCCAATGGAAATCCTATTTCCTTATATACAGATATCAATGGTTCCATTCCGCAAGACGATGATGGTTACAATAATGGTCTCAACTATTCACTCGTCGATATGACACTTAATGGAGGTTTAGGAGATATTGTTTCCACGGAAAAAAATATGCCTCTAATAACCTATAATCCTAACAATTCCGAAGAAATTAAATATAAATGTTCAGAAAAGATTACAGCCGTAAAAGGAAGTGATTGCAACTCGATTTGGGTAATTACTCATTTTATCGATTCATTTTACGCGTTTAAAATTGATGCGACAGGCGTAAATACAAATCCTGTTATTTCTCAAGTAGGTCCTACCCTACCTCTTTCTTCCTATAGAAGAAGTGCTTTGGGATATATGAAAGCTTCTCCTAATGGCGAAAAAATACTCATTGCTCACAATACAAGAACCTACAATCAAGTAGGTAATGGAGATGTAGAGGATGGCGGAGTTTATTTAACAGATTTTAATCCAAATACAGGAGATATTTCTAATAACATTCCTTTAATAGAAAATGTAAATGCTTACGGCGTTGAGTTTTCTATAAATACTCAAAAAGCTTATGCTACCACTACAAAGTTGGAGAACTTAACTTTATACCAATGGGATTTGGAGAGTGCAAATATTCCTAACAGCATTCAACCTATTTTAGGAGCTAGCGGAATTGCCGCAACCGCTTTACAATTGGCTCCCAACGGAAAAATTTACAAAACCAATTTAGGAAGTAGTATTTTGGCGGTTATCAATAATCCTGAAGCTGATGCTGCTAATGTAAATTATTCTGAATCTACATCAAACGGAGCTATTAACCTCAACGGAAACTCGGCTACCTTTGGTCTTCCACCTTTTATTCAATCTTTTTTCTTAAACACCATCAATATCATTAATGGCGATGACGATGAAATTGTGACCGAGTTAAAACTTTGTCCGCAAGAAGATTATACCTTATTTTATGATGATTTACCTGGCTCTACCTATACTTGGTATAAAAACGGAGAAATTCTTGTAGGCGAAACCAGCAATAGTTTGGATGTTAATTTTGATACTAATACAACATTGCCTTATTCTCATACATATAAATTAGAAATAGAGCCAAATAATGGTGAATGTCCTTTTAAAGGAATTGCAAATGTGACGTATAATGACAAGCCTGTTGCTAATGAGGTAAACTATTTTAATTGCTCCACAAATTCTACCACCTCGTCATCATTTAACTTAGAAGATCTTTATACGGATATCAACCCAAACCTTGAAACCTCCGCTACCTTAGAAGCTAGTTTTTATGAGACTTTAGAGGATGTCGAAAATGGGGTCAACAATATCAATGATCTTACCAATTACCAAAGTGCAAGCCTACCGCAGACTTTGTATGTAAAAGTCTTAGATAACGAAACCGGTTGTTCTAATAAAGCACTAATAAGCTTAGATGTCGTTGTAATCCAAGATATAGAAATTACCAAAAGTGTATGTGCAACCAGTGATACAGGGATAGAAACATTTGATCTTTTAGAAATTAAAGAGAATGTGATAGATAGTAATTCCAACCTTAACGGAATTTTTTACAGCTCTCAAGAAGATGCCATTTTAAAACAGAATCCTATAGGAAATCAGGACACTTTTGAAAATACGATTCCTTTCTATCAAACGATTTATTTACGACTAGAAACTTCTATGGGTTGCCATGATATTGTAGAAATTCACTTAGAAATCTTCGATTATATTCCTTTAGGCGAAGATCTTCCCGAAATCATCTATTGTTTAGAAGATTTACCTAGAAAAATCACCTTGGACAGTGGTATTCCTTCCGAAGTAACTCAAAATTACACCTATCTCTGGAATCCTTCCGGAGAAACTACCGAAAGTATCGAAACCAATGAAATAACGACGCATACGCTTACGGTCACCAATCAATTTGGATGCAGCCAAACCATAAGTATGACCATTGTTCCCTCCAATAAAGCAAGCTTTGAGTTGGAAGTAAATGACTTTTCAGAAAACAATAGTATTCAAATTAGTATAAATGAAGACGCTGTTGGAGAGTATCAATATGCTTTAAATAGCAGTGTTGGGCTATATCAATCGGAGCCCTATTTTGAAAATTTAAGTCCGGGTGTGTATGATGTGTTTGTCAAAGATCTTAACGGCTGCGGAATTAGTAAAAAAACGATTGGTGTGCAAGGTGTGATGAAATTTTTTACTCCAAACGAAGATGGTTTTAATGATCGCTGGAAAGTTTTAGGGAAATACGAACGCAATTTAACCACTGCGAAAATCTATGTTTTTGATCGTTTTGGAAAGCTACTCGTTAGTCTCAATGGAGCTTCCAGAGGTTGGGATGGGCGCTATAATGGCAAAGAAATGCCCTCTAACGATTATTGGTATAAGGTGGTTCTAGAAGATGGCAGAGTTTTAACAGGCTCGTTGTCCCTTATTAGGTAGTTACTACAAAGCTAAACATATAGTATTGTACTAGGAAATTATGCATTAAAATTGGTATAAAAAAATATGCTTACCTTTAGAAAGATGAAATTTCTTCCTTATGAGAAAACTATTACCTCTGCTATTTTTACTCACTTTTACAAGTTCTATTTGGAGTCAAGAGATGGAACTCTACACTCAATTTAATGGTAATTTCGATTATACCGCTATAGGAAATACCCTCAATCTAGAAGAAAATGAGAATGCAGAAAATTGTGATATATTGACCTCCTCATCTGCCATTCTCTCTCTAGATCCAGGTCAACAGGTAGAGGCTGCATATTTATATTGGGCGGGTTCTGGGACAGGAGATTTCGAAATTTTAGTCAACAACCAACCTGTGAGCTCGCAAAGAGAGTTTAGCTTATTGGTGAATAATTTAGATTTTTTTGCTGCTTTTGCAGATATTACTTCACTTGTGCAAAGTGAAGGAAATGGAGCATACACTATATCCGATTTAGATTTGCTCAGCTTTATCAATCCGCTTCATTGCAATGGTGGTGTTAATTATGGCGGCTGGAGCATCCTCATTGTTTATGAAGATCTAACGCTTCCTTCCAATCAAGTAAATCTCTATGACGGTTTTGAGCTGGTAGGAACTTTTCAAAACAATATTTTAGAATTTCAATTGGATAATTTAAATGTCATCGATACCCAAGGTGCAAAAATAGGATTTCTAGCTTGGGAAGGCGACGCTTCACTTGCCGAAGGAGAACAACTAAAACTTAATGGAAATGTGCTAAGCAATGCTCTTAATCCTCCTCATAATGCATTTAACGGCACCAATAGTTTTACAGGAGCAACAGATTTGTATAATATGGATCTGGATGTGTATGAAGTAGAAAATTTTATAAATATTGGCGATACATCGGCTACAATAGAACTCACTTCCTTTGCAGATTATGTGATGGTGAACAGCGTAGTGACCGTTTTTAATAGCACGTTGCCAGATCCTGCGGTTACTATTGATGCTATAGTTACCGCGTGTAATTCAAGAGAAATTAGTGTAGAGTACACCATAGACAATTTTAGTGGTACCGATATTTTGCCCAGTGGAACCTTGGTTACTTTTTTTGCTGATGATCAACTTCTCGAAGAAGTTTTTACACCCAATGATTTGGCCGTAGGTGCTTCGGAAAGTTTTCAACTTAATTTAAACATTCCCAGCTCTATTTCTAATAGTTTTACTCTTGAAGTCAAAGTAAACTTAGATACTCAAGAAAATACAATTATTTCAGAAATAGATCCAAGTAATAATACCACTTCTCTAGCTATCAATTTAGGAAATGTTTTTATCGCTTCTCCGCCACTAGATCTAGAGGTTTGCGATGATGCGAGTAACGACGGCGTAGAAATTTTTGATTTTTCAGAAAATACCAATTTAGCTATTGGGAATCAACAGAATGCTACAGCAACCTATTACACTAGTTTTGCCAACGCCGAAGATGATATCGATCCTATAACCAATCCAGACAACTTTGAAAACACAGATAATCCACAGGAAATTTTTATTAAAATTCAATCTTCCACCGATCCTGATTGTTTTGCCATAGCTTCTTTCTTTTTGAGGATTTACCAAACTCCAATTGCAGGATTTCCAGATGATCTTTTTAGTTGCGATGAAGGAGAAATGGATGGTATTTCCTTTTTTGACTTAACCGAAAATACAAGCTTAATTGGTAACAATCAACAAAATGTAAGTATTGATTATTACTTAACGCAAGCCGATGCGGAAACTGACAGCAATCCTATTTCTAACTCTAATAATTACCAGAACACCAACAATCCGCAAACGATATATGCGGTGATCTATAATTCTAATTACGAATCTTGTAAGGATATTGTTTCCTTTCAACTTTCCGTTAAGGAAATACCCGTTACAGAAATAAAAGGAGACTTAAAATGTGATACGGGTTTTGATGCGAATGATTTTGATTTGAGCGAAGTCACACAACAAATCAGTTTAAGCTCAGATCAAGAAATTACAGGCTATTTTCTCTCCTTAGCCGATGCTAACAGCTTTGAAAATCCTATTAACGCTCCGTTTTCATATCAAAATACTGAAAATCCGCAAAGAATATTTGTTAGAGTAGATAGTAATCTACCAGATATTTGCTCTCATATTTACTTTTTCGATATTTCTACTCAGCATTGCGAACCTTTTATCCCTGAAGGCTTCTCTCCCAACGGTGACGGTATTAATGATACGTTTTTTATAACCGGACTGTACGATATTTTTGAAAAGTTTCAACTTCAAATCTTCAATCGGTATGGGAACTTAATTTATAAAGGAAATAATATGGTTGAAGCTTGGGACGGCACCAGCAATAAAGGTTTAAATAATGTAGGAAAAGACCTTCCAACAGGCACTTACTTTTATATTTTAGACTTGAAAGATCCTGAGTTTGGACCTTATAAAGGCTGGGTGTATTTAAACCGATAAACAGCTGTTAAAAAACATTAGTTATATATTAAAAAACTTTTATAACCTACAGTAAATCAACTTTAGTGCGTATTTTTGCATTCCCAAATATGGAATATTGAAGCATTTCTTTTTCTTTGTTATAGGTCTCATTTGCATTAGTGCTCATGGGCAGTATATTACGGTAAATTACGATTTTTCACCGCAAGAACTTGTAGAAGACATTCTTATTAATAGCGGTTGTATTGAGAATGTCACTGTAACCAATACCGTTTCTGGTAATTTTGGTAGTAACGATAGTAGTTTTGGCTATTTTGAAAACAACAATAGCAATTTCCCTTTCGATAACGGAATTGTCATGAGTACGGGTAAAATTTCTAACGTCCCAGGCCCAAATACTAGTTTAAGTGATGATGATGCGCCGGGATGGGGAGGTGATCAAGATTTAGAAGATATTTTGGGCGTATCCAATACCACCAATGCAACGGTTTTAGAATTTGATTTTACTCCCAATGCGAATTTGGTGCAATTCAGATACATTTTTGCTTCCGAAGAATATCAAGAAGGAGATGCTAACACATGTATTTATTCAGATGTTTTTGCATTTTTAATTAAGCCTCAAGGTGGTACTTATACGAATATTGCCGTGGTTCCTGGCACAAATATTCCCGTACAAGTTACTACGGTTCACCCTGAAATTCCGGGTTCTTGTGATGCTGAAAATGAAGAATATTTTGAATCTTTTAACGACACTACTGTTCCTATTAATTTTAACGGCCAAACCAAAGCTCTAACTGCCACAGCTTCCGTAGTGCAAAATACTACCTATCATATCAAACTTATTATTGCTGACGAGCAAAATTACCGCTACGATTCTGCCGTATTTTTAGAAGGCGGAAGTTTTAATATTGGCGCAGACTTGGGCAATGACATTACAGGAGAAAATGCACTTTGTGAAGGCGAAACCTACACGCTACAGCTTTCCGATAACGGAAATACACCTCAAGATTATACTTGGCTAGAAGTAGACACTAATGGAAACGAAACCATTCTTACCCAAGGTCAAAATGTGACCAGTTATACGGTAGATGCGGCTGGGACTTATAAAGTAATTTTGGATTATGGAAATGGCTGTACTGCAGAAGATGAAATTATAGTCGCTTTTGCCGATTTCTCTAATATGGGAAATAGAACCATTAGTGAGTGTGATGACGATAGTGATGGACTCACTATTTTTAATTTGAGTAGCAATAATAACACCTTTACCAACAACAATCCGTTGTATGCTCTTGCAGGTTATTATTTCTCACAAGATGCCGCCGAAAATGAAACCGATCCTATTCCCAATCCTTCCGCTTTTGAAAATACGAGCCCTAATCAAATTATTTATGCTAGGATAGAAACGCAACGTGGCTGTTTTAAAATTATAGAAATCACTTTGTCTACGCCTTCTGAAAATTACAATGCGGTTCGTTTTGTGGAATGTGCGGTGGGAGAATCGATTATTTTCAATTTAAACAATGCCATTCCTTTATTAGAAAATGAAGTTGAAATAAATACGATTTATGCTGATTTTTTCGCTACTGCGGATGATGCCATTACCCAAGAAAATCCTATAGATACGAGTATAGAAATTTTAAAAACCGAACTTCCAAAATCTATTTATGCCAGAGCAGAAACTCCGTTAGGCTGCGAAGGAATTGTGGAGGTTATTTTAGATCAGGTTCCCGCTCCGCCATTGGAAGAAAATATTTCTTTTTCATTTTGTGGTGAAAACAATTCCGTAGAAATAAATTCTGGAGTTATTGGAAATCTTAGTAATTATAGCTTTTTATGGGACAACGGAGCAACCACGCCAGAAATTACAGTTTCGGAAGACGGAACTTACGAGGTGAGCATCACTCAAGAAACTCAAATAAACGGATTTACGTATTCATGTTCTGTAACAAATAGTATTAGCGTAACCGCATCAGAAAAGGCGATTATCTCTCATAATCTCCTTGGAGATTTTGGAGAGTATCAATTAGAAATTATTGCTGCGGGAATTGGAGATTACACCTATGCCGTGAATAGTAGTGTTGGGCCGTATACTAGCAATCCCATTTTTGAAGTAAATTCTGGAAAACATACCATTTATGTAAAAGATGAAAATGGCTGCGGAATTAGTTTTAAGGAGATATATGTAATTGGTTATATGAAATTTTTTACGCCCAATCAAGATGGAGCAAACGATAGGTGGAGATTGTTAGGAACCGATAGAAATAACCGACACATCAAAAGAATCGTGATTTTTGATCGTTTTGGCAAAATGCTTCAGGTTCTTTCTCCTTACGATTCTTGGGATGGTTCCAATAATGGGAAAAACCTGCCCTCAAACGAATATTGGTTTAGAATAGAACTTTTAGATGGCTCTAATTTTAAATCACATTTCACTTTAAAGCGATAGGTTTTAAGTAAATTTATCTTTTATAAGTTAACTAAATAGTTCCGTCAAGCGGAAATCGATATCTTCAGAATAAATCTGTAGGATATAAATCGAAAATATAAAAAAAAATTCGAGGTAAATCTGGCCGAAAGGCACTGACGAATCTTGGAAAAGTAAACCCTCTATGAGGGATTAAATTTGCGACATGAAATTCAATTTAAAATCTGATTATAAACCTACGGGAGATCAACCTCAAGCAATAAAAAAATTGGCAGAGGGAATCAATAGCAACGAACGCTACCAAACTTTACTTGGCGTTACCGGTTCTGGAAAAACTTTTACCGTGGCCAATGTTATCGAGAAAGTAGAACGTCCCACCCTAGTTTTGGCACATAACAAGACCTTAGCAGCTCAATTATATTCTGAGTTTAAAGCTTTCTTTCCTGATAATGCAGTGGAATATTTTGTTTCCTATTATGATTATTATCAACCGGAAGCTTTTATACCTTCTTCTGGAACCTATATAGAAAAAGATTTATCCATCAACGAGGAGATTGAAAAGCTGCGTTTAAGCACCACTTCTTCTCTACTCTCTGGAAGACGAGATGTTATTGTTGTGGCTTCGGTAAGTTGTTTATATGGTATTGGAAATCCAGTTGAATTTAAAAAGAATGTGATTTCTATTCAAAAAGACCAAGAAATTTCAAGAACCAAGTTATTGCATCGTTTGGTACAAAGCTTATATGCGAGAACCGAAGCGGAGTTTCAACACGGTAATTTTAGAATTAAAGGTGATACCATAGATATTTTTCCTAGTTACGCTGATGATGCTTTTAGAATTCATTTTTTTGGTGATGAAATCGAAGAAATTGAAGCCTTTGATGTAAAAACCAATGAAATTCTTGAAAAATACGATCGTTTAAACATTTATCCTGCGAATATGTTTGTGACTTCACCAGATGTCTTGAATGGTGCCATTGACCAAATTAGTTTGGATTTAGGAAAGCAGGTCAACTTTTTTCAGGAAGTGGGAAAACCTTTGGAAGCAAAACGTTTGGAAGAACGCACTAACTTTGACTTAGAAATGATTCGGGAGTTGGGATATTGCTCGGGGATTGAAAACTATTCGAGATATTTGGATGGAAGATTACCAGGAACACGCCCATTCTGTTTATTAGATTATTTTCCAGACGATTTTTTAATGGTTGTCGATGAAAGTCACGTGACTATTCCGCAGGTAGGAGCTATGTACGGTGGAGATCGTAGTCGGAAAGAGAATTTAGTGGAGTATGGCTTTAGATTACCCGCTGCGATGGACAACCGCCCATTAAAATCTGAAGAGTTTGAAGCGCTACAAAACCAAGTGATCTATGTAAGTGCCACGCCTGCAGATTATGAACTTCAAAAAACCGATGGCGTTTATGTAGAACAGATAATTAGACCCACTGGATTGTTAGATCCTATTATTGAAGTGCGCCCTAGCCTTAATCAAATTGATGATTTAATTGAAGAAATTCAAATACGTGTAGAAAAAGATCAACGTATCCTTGTCACTACTTTAACCAAGAGAATGGCAGAAGAACTTACAAAATATTTAAGTAGAATTGACATTCGTTGCCGCTACATACATAGCGATATCGACACTTTAGAAAGAGTAGAGATTATGCACGATTTACGAAAAGGTATTTTTGATGTATTGGTTGGTGTTAACTTATTGCGGGAAGGCTTAGATTTGCCAGAAGTATCCTTGGTTGCTATTCTAGATGCCGATAAAGAAGGCTTTTTAAGAAGCGGACGTTCTTTAACGCAAACTATTGGTAGAGCTGCAAGGCATTTGGAAGGAAGAGCAATAATGTATGCTGATAAAATTACCAACAGTATGCAAAAAACCATAGATGAAACCGAATATAGAAGAACAAAACAGATTGATTACAATACGAAAAACAACATTACCCCAACTGCACTTAACAAATCTTTAGATAGCGCGCTGAGTGGTAAAAAGGTAGAACCCTATAAGTTTGAAAAAGCATCTAGTTTAAAAGCCGCCGAAGAGGAAGTAACTTATTTTACAGAAAATCAATTAGAGGATCGTATTCGTAAAGTGCGTAAAGAAATGGAAAAAGCAGCAAAAGAATTAGATTTTATGACTGCAGCGCAACTTAGAGATGAGATTAAGATGTTACAAGAAAAGTTAAAGAAAGAAAAACAAGATTAGTCGTGAACTGGATTTTATTGATTATTGCAGGATTATTTGAAGTAGGTTTCGCCTTCTCTTTGGGAAAAGCAAAAGAGCTCACGGGAAACACTTCCTTGATGTGGTACGGCTCCTTTATAATTTGTCTTACGCTAAGCATGGTCTTATTGGTAAAAAGCACACAACATCTTCCCATAGGAACTGCGTACGCAGTTTGGACAGGTATAGGCGCTGTAGGCACCGTATTGCTGGGAATTTTTTACTTTCAGGAACCGGCTACATTTTGGAGAGTATTTTTCATCACGACCTTAATCATAAGTATAATAGGTTTAAAAGTAGTTTCTTAGTTAAATTTTTCTCCTGCTTTTAAAAATTGAGGGATAGAGTTAATAACTTCGTAATCTATAAAAAATATATTTCTTTTCTTTGGTATTTATTTTTGAAACTTGCGCTATTACCATAATTTCTGATTAAAACCAATATATATGTTTAGCTTTACTAGGGAATTATACTGAAAAAGCCTGTTACTTTAAAAATTAAATACCATTTATGAAATCATTCTTTATTAAGATTAAAAGCTTCTTTCATACCATAGAAGATAATATCGCATTTTATCCCGCTTTGCTAAGTTTTATTGGCTTTAATTTTGCCATGCTTATGCTTTTTCTAGAGGATGAAGGGATTTCTGCCTTTGTGATAGAACATGTGCCAGAGTTGGTAATCAATAATGCAGATACCGCTAAAACTCTACTTAGTTTTTTGACAGGAGGAATTATTTCTATCATGGTGTTTAGCTTTTCGATGGTAATGGTACTGTTGAATCAAGCTTCCAGTAACTTTTCTCCTAGAGTACTCCCTGGATTAATCTCGAAGAGAAATCATCAATATGTACTGGGAATGTATTTGGCCACAATTCTATATAATACGTTTACATTAGTAGGAATTGATCCCTTAGAAAACGACAAATATCAGCTTCCGGGTTTTTCTGTACTCATAGGAATTATTCTAACTGTTCTCTGCTTCTTTGCTTTCCTATACTTTATTCACTCCATATCACAATCTATCCAAGTCAATAGTATTTTAAAAAGTATTTACACCAAAGCAAGAAATAGATTGGTTATGTTAGTTGATAAAGAAAGAGAAAAAGCTCCAAGTTTTCCCGACACTAGCGATTGGAAAGAATACGGAAGTAAAGAAACAGGATATCTTCAAACTTTTGCTGCTGCAAATTTGATTAATATTTGCGAGGAACATGACATACAGATAAAAATCTTACCTATTCCCGGAGGTTTTGTTCTAAAAGAGATTCCGATAGTAAAAATCAGTAAAGAAATCGAGGATGATTTGGTGGAAGAAATTCTTTCCAATTTCAATTTTGCAGAGGGGGAGATTGTAGATGATAATTATGCGCTAGCTTTTAAACAAATCTCAGAAATAGGTATAAAAGCAATGTCACCAGGAATTAATGACCCAGGTACGGCAATTAATACCATTGACTATTTGACAGAATTGTTTGCAATTAGACTTCAAAAGCATGACGATACCATAATTACTAATGACGATAAATCTTTAATTTTTGTAAATACCGTAAATTTTAGTGAACTTTTATATCAAGTTATGGTAAGTTATCGCACCTACTGTAAACATGACATGACCTGTGTGCAGAAATTATTTCTAATGATAAAATACTTATTATTACAACGAACAAGTAATGACAACTATCATAATAGCTTAATCGATGAAGCAAAACACTTGTACGATGATGCAAAGGCAAATATTGGCAATGAGGAAGATAGACGTCGTATAGAACAACTTTATAAAAGTTTACCTAATAAACGCGATTAAACACTTACTTTTGTAATTATATAAAAATGAAATTATGGGATTAACCAACAATGATACTTTTAAAAAATTACGCGTAGCACATAAATTTCGGGATGATGATATTATTAAAATCTTTGATCTGGTAGACTTTAAAGTTACTAAAAGTGAACTCAATGCTATCTTTAGAAAAGAAGATCATCCTAAATATGTAGAATGCGGAGATCAGTTCTTAAGAAATTTCCTTAACGGTCTTATTATTCATATGCGCGGTCCCATGCCGCCAAAACAAGACAAGACTTCCAAAGATAAAAACTCAACAAATAAATAAATTCTATTCTGCCAACTTCATTACTTTAGAAAATATAGTTTAGATTAACCCATAAAAAAACCCGCTATCAAAGCGGGTTTTTTGTTATCTATAAGTCAGTAGCAATTATGCCAATACTTTTTGTACTTTATCTGCAGCTTCTTTAAACTCTACAGCACTCTCTACATTAAGGCCACTGTTATCGATTAATTCTTTTGCGATGTCTGCATTTGTTCCTTGTAAGCGCACGATGATAGGCACATTAATAGCGTCTCCCATATTTTTGTAAGCATCTACAACTCCTTGTGCCACACGGTCACAACGAACAATACCTCCAAAAATATTGATTAAAATCGCTTCTACTTTATCGTCTTTTAAGATCAAACGAAAAGCTTCTTCTACACGTTTAGCATCTGCTGTTCCTCCAACATCTAAGAAGTTGGCTGGCTCACCTCCTGCAAACTTAATAAGATCCATTGTAGCCATAGCTAGTCCTGCACCGTTTACCATACAACCCACGTTTCCGTCAAGATCTACATAGCTTAAGCCTGCTTTTCTTGCTTCCACTTCCGTTGGGTTTTCTTCACGGTCATCGCGCATCGCTTCGTAATCTTTGTGACGGAATAAAGCATTGTCATCTAAAGATACTTTAGCATCAACCGCCATAATCTTATCATCACTTGTTTTTAACACAGGGTTAATTTCAAATAAAGAAGAGTCAGATTTATCGTAAGCTGTGTAAAGTGCTGTAACAAATTTGGTCATTTCCTTAAAAGCCGCTCCAGACAATCCTAAGTTAAAAGCGATTTTTCTAGCCTGAAAAGGTAAAATACCCGTAGCAGGATCAATTTCTTCTGTAAAGATTAAATGTGGAGTTTCATCTGCAACGGTTTCAATATCCATTCCACCTTCCGTAGAATACATAATCATATTTCTACCGTTGGCTCTATTTAATAAGACAGACATATAATATTCTTCTGGCTCACTGTCTCCAGGATAATATACATCTTCTGTAATTAAAACTTGATTTACTAATTTTCCTTCAGCCGAAGTTTGTGGAGTTACCAAGTGCATTCCAAGAATTTCTCCTGCAATTTTCTCTACTTCTTGTAGGTTTTTGGCAAGTTTTACACCACCACCTTTACCACGGCCACCTGCGTGCACCTGTGCTTTAACCACATGCCATCCCGTTCCCGTTTCTTCGGTTAATTTTTTTGCAGCTTCAACTGCTTCTTCTGGCGTGCTTGCAACGATTCCTCGCTGAATTCTTACGCCAAAACTATTTAATATTTCTTTTCCTTGATATTCGTGTAAATTCATAATCAGGTTTTTCTAGAAGTTCAATTTGATTCGCAAAAGTAACAAATGTAATAATGAGTACCAATAATATTTCCGTAAAGAAGTATTAAATGTGTATAAATTTAAATAAATGATCTTAAATCGTTTCGCTTTCGCGGAATTTCTTCTGTTTTAAAGCTATTTTTTTCTGAATATCTTCTGGCCAATCCGTATCATCTTCGGCTTCTAAAATTCTTAATTTCTGTTCTGGTTTCACCTGAAGCAATTCTTCTGGACGTTCTCCTAATATTTTAGCAGCCGTTTGCACTCCAGAATGTGCTGCTCCCGCCACTCCGTGAGACAAAACACTCGCCCCAGTAAGATATAGATTTTCAAATGGAGTTTTTGTTTTAAACGAAAACGGACCTATTTGCTTTAAATTTTTCTCTGTTCCATAAATATTCCCGCGAGTGGTATTTACATAATATTCATTGGTTAACGGAGTTCCCAAATCCATCTGAACCACATGATTTTTAATTGATGGAAATTCTTTTTCTAAAGAAACCATAAACAATTCACATAAGCTTTTTTTAAAGTCTTGGTAAGCTTCATTTCTTTCTACATCTAACTGCTCATAAGGCTTAAACTGTTCATAATTTATTAAAGTAATTACTTCAAAATTGTAATTTTTCCCATCAAAACTGGTAGGATCTTTTAGACTACTGCTACTAATAAACATTCCAGGAAGTTCTTCGTGTTCTAATAAGGGCGTTTCTGTTATTCCGCGTAAAGCGTCATTAATATCTACTTCAGTAAAGCGCCAAATATTACCACTATGCATATCGTATTGAGTAATGTCTAGGTCTACGGTTAAGAATAAAATAAGAGAAGTGAGGGAATACGTGGTTTTAGAAAGTTTTTTTTGTAATTTTTGACTTAATTTTTCTTCTCCAACCAGTTTGTGATAGGTGGTATCCGGATCTGCATTACTTATAATTGTATTGGCGAAAAGTTGCTCTCCATTTTCTAACTTTACTCCAATGGCTTTTTTCTCTTCAAAAAGGATTTTTTCTACGCCGCTTTTAGTTCTAATTTCTCCGCCCAAAGCTTTTAATCGGTTGGTTTTTGCTTTCACTAAAGCTCCGCCTCCACCCATAGGATAATAACCGCCATTTTTATAATGTCCCATTAAAGCACAATGAAACGGAAAAGGAATTTTACTTGGAGCAAGCGCGTGATCGCCACATTGTACAGAAAGAATATTTCGTAAAACGGGGGCTTTAATAAATTTTTTAAGCACTTTTTCTAGACTAAACAAACCATACTTTCCCATTTCTTTAGTTCTAAACGGAATTAGAACGTGGTTCCAAAAACCTTTTAATTGAGGAATAAGCATAATTTGAGCGTTTACCTTTTCTATAAGCTCCATCACTTTATGGATTCCTTTCTCCTCTTCCGGAAAACGAAGAATAAGTTTTGCTATTAATTTATCGTAACTATTGGGATAATCGAATTTATGCTCGCCTAAATGGCAGCGTTCGTAAGCATCCTTATGCATTCTAAAAAAGGTGAGATCATTGGCAATGCCTAAGCTCTTATACAAATCGCTTGTAGATTCGCCTTCTCCCAAAAGACCTATATAATGAACACCCGGACTGTGGCGTTGCCCGTTTAAATAAAAACTGTGACACCAACCTCCAGGAACCTCATGTTTTTCTAGAACCAATACTTTTTTTCCTCGTTCTGCCAAGCAAATTGCACTGGTTAAACCTCCAGCTCCAGAACCAATAACAATTACATCGTACACGCGTTATTTTTTTTGAAAGATACAAGATTATTTTCTTTTTGTTGTGTCTGACTGAGAGGTTAGAGGTTAGATACTAGATATTAGACAATGGATACTAGATGCTAGACAATAGATATTAGAAGCTAATTGCTAAAAGCTAAAAGTTAGACGCTAAAAGATAATTGCTAATAATTTCTTTTAAATAGATATTCCAATATTTCATTACATTTGTAGCCATGATTCCAGGATTAGAACCTAAAGACTTAGTAAAATTAGCCTACGCCAAAATGTATTTTGGCAAATACAAAAATTGGTATTTATCTGATATCCCCGAACCCTACTACACGTGGTTTTCACAAAAGGGATTCCCAGAAAATGCTTTAGGCAAACAGCTAAAAGCCGTACATGAATTTAAAATAAATGGTCTGGAAGGAATGCTAAAAGATATCCGTAGAAAATATCCTAAACCACTCTAAAAATTCAACTTTTAAATTGTTTGGCAATTTCTTTATTTCGCCTTTAAATGTGAGATAAAATTTGTACTTTTGCGCCCCGTATAGACAATATTTAAAGATTCTAAAAATGGCACAAACTAAGTACATTTTTGTTACTGGTGGTGTTTCTTCGTCTCTCGGGAAAGGAATTATCGCAGCTTCACTTGCAAAACTTTTACAAGCCCGTGGTTATAGGACTACCATTCAAAAACTAGATCCCTATATTAATGTAGATCCAGGAACGCTAAATCCTTATGAACATGGAGAGTGTTTTGTAACTGAAGATGGAGCCGAAACCGATTTAGATTTGGGGCATTACGAACGTTTTCTTAATGTAAATACCTCCCAAGCCAATAATGTGACTACGGGTAAAATTTACCAAAGCGTAATCGAAAAAGAACGTCGTGGCGAGTTTTTAGGTAAAACCGTACAAGTAGTTCCGCATATTACCAATGAGATTAAAGAACGCATCCAGATTTTAGGAAAAAGTGGAGATTACGATATTGTACTTACAGAAATTGGTGGTACCGTGGGAGATATAGAATCTCTTCCTTATATAGAAGCGGTACGTCAATTAAAATGGGATTTGGGAGAACACAACTCCTTAGTGATTCACCTTACCTTAATTCCGTATTTATCTGCGGCCAAGGAATTAAAGACAAAACCTACTCAGCACAGCGTTAAAACCTTGATGGAAAGCGGTATAAATGCGGATATTTTAGTGTGTAGAACAGAGCACGAGCTGAGTGATGAGATAAGAAGAAAATTAGCACAATTTTGCAACGTGAAGCAAGAAGCAGTGATTCAATCTATTGACGCCTCTACCATTTACGATGTGCCTAATTTAATGCTAGAAGAAGGTTTAGATACCATCACTTTAAAGAAATTAAATTTACCAGACGACACTCCGCCAGATTTAACGCAGTGGAATCAGTTTCTGCAGCGTCATAAAAATCCTACGGCAGAAGTTACTATTGGTCTTATTGGCAAATATGTAGAGTTACAAGATTCCTACAAATCTATTCTAGAATCTTTTATTCACGCAGGAGCCGAAAATGAAGTCAAAGTAACTATTAAAAGTATACACTCTGAATTTTTAGATGTAGATCATCAAAATTCAGTAATTAATAGCCTTGACGGAATTTTGGTAGCCCCAGGTTTTGGAGAAAGAGGTATTGAAGGAAAAATTGAAGCGGTACGTTATGCTAGAGAAAACAAGCTTCCTTTCTTCGGAATTTGTTTAGGAATGCAAATGGCCGTGATTGAATATGCCAGGAATGTCTTGAATCTAAAAGATGCTAACAGTACAGAAATGGATGAAAGCACCATAGATCCCGTCATCGATATTATGGAAAACCAGAAAAACATTACGCAAATGGGTGGTACTATGCGTTTAGGAGCTTGGGATTGTGAGTTAAAAGAAGGCTCATTAATTGAGAAAGTCTACGGAAAAACTCAAATTAGCGAACGTCACCGTCACCGTTACGAATACAATTATGCCTATCAAGAACAATTGGAAGCTGCTGGTTTAATTAGTTCTGGTGTTAATCCACAAACCAAATTGGTAGAAGTGGTAGAGTTAAAAGACCACCCTTGGTTTATTGGCGTACAATATCATCCCGAATATAAAAGTACGGTTGCCACACCCCATCCTTTATTTATTGACTTTATTAGAGCTGCCAAAGTATTTTCTCAAAAAAGAAAATAATGCCATATTGACTTAGAAAAATCAAATGGTTCTTTTTTTGAAATAAAAAAATAAAGAAAATAAATGGGTGTTCTCAAGGAAATTTAAGATTTTTGCACGCTGATTTAAAAAGATATTCAGGTTATAGGTTAACTTGATCATTGAAACAATTTTATGGATAATAAAAAATTTGACCTTAATTCCCTTATTGGGTTTTTCTTAATTGGAGCCGTTTTACTTTGGATGCTTTATTACAATCAAGATGAAACCACAGAAGTAAAAGAGGTAGGAACACCAGAAAAACAAGAGAGTGTAGAGACTGTCACTCCACAAAATCAAATTACTTCTAATACGCCAACTTCTGCAAGCGATTCTATAGGAATTGCTCAAGCAAGAGAAAAATTAGGAGCTTTTGGTTACTCTTCTACCCTACCTTCTGCTACAGAAAATATAACTACCCTAGAAAATGAGGTGTTAGAATTAAAAATTAGCAACAAAGGGGGGCAAATTGTTGAAGCAAAACTTAAACAGTTTAAAACCTACGATTCATTACCTATTTATATTATAAAAGACGGTAATGGTTCGTTGAACTTAAACTTTACTACACAGGATAACCGCTCTATCGCTACAGAAGACATGTATTTTGAACCTAGTCTTTCTAACGATGGTTCGTCTTTATCCATGAAGTTAAAAGTATCTGAGAATGATTACTTAGAATACTATTACGAGTTAAAGCCTAATGACTATATGTTTGACTTTGCCATTCGCTCTAACGGATTGTCTAACGTAATTCAAAAAGGTGATATTCATTTAGACTGGAAGCTAAAAGCTTATAGACACGCAAAAAGTATTTCTTACGAGAATAGGTACACAGAAATTCTTTGGGAATATGAAGGTGATAAAGATGATTACACTGGACAAGGAGATAATGATGACGCTGAAGATGAAGAAATCTCTTGGATAGCTTTTAAACAGCACTTCTTCAACTCTATTTTATTAACTGATGCACCTTTTGAAAGAGCTAAATTTGTTTCTAAAAATTTAGTTCAAGATGAAGAAGTAGATACTGTTTTCACTAAAGAGTTTTCAGCTTCTGTGCCTTTACAATTAAAAGGTGGTGAATTTAATGAAACTATGGATTGGTACTATGGACCTACCGATTATAAAATACTTAAAGCTTACGATCGTAATATAGAGGAAGTAGTTCCTTTAGGATGGGGAATTTTTGGATGGATTAATCAGTTTTTAATCATTCCATTTTTTAATCTCCTTAGTGGATTTTTACCAGCTGGGATTGCTATTATTTTCTTAACTATTTCAGTTAAATTACTGCTTTCTCCTGTACAATACAAGCAGTACGTTTCTCAAGCAAAAATGAAGGTTTTAAGACCTGAAATTAATGAGATTAATGAAAAGTATAAGGACAATGCGATGAAAAAGCAGCAAGAAACGATGAAGCTGTATAGCAAAGCTGGAGCTAGCCCCATGAGTGGTTGTCTACCTAATTTAATGCAAATTCCCGTGTTTTATGCGTTATTCAATTTCTTTCCTAGTGCTTTTGACATCAGGCAAAAAAGCTTCTTATGGGCAGATGATTTATCGAGTTATGATGTAGTTGCAGAACTACCTTTTACTATTCCATTTTATGGAGATCACGTAAGTTTATTCCCTATTCTTGCTTCTATAGCTATTTTCATTTATATGATGATGACAACAGGCCAGAGTATGCAACAGACACAACCAGGTATGCCAAACATGAAATTTATCATGTACTTATCTCCGTTATTTATGTTGGTTTTCTTCAATAACTACGCAAGTGGATTATCGTTGTATTATTTAACATCTAACTTAATTACAATAGGAATTATGCTGGTCATTAAAAACTTCATTATTGATGAGGATAAGATTCATGCAAAAATTCAAGAGAACAAGAAGAAGCCTAAAAAGCAAAGCAAGTTTTCTAGAAAAATGCAAGAAATGATGGAACAAGCTGAAGAGCAAAAGAAAGCTAAGAAGTAATTTCCACTACTTATAGATATAAAAAAAGCTCTTGGGATTCCAAGAGCTTTTTACGTTTATATTTTCTAATATAATCCAATGCTTGTGTACCCATTAGTAGGCTTATATTTCTCTAGCAAAACTTTATAACTCCATTCGTAATGCAATATAACATCTGAATAAAATACATTTGTTGACAAGACATACAACCATCACTTGTAGTTGTTCTAGTGCAATCCTTTTAATCCGCCTGAATCAATATAAAGTTGATAAATCTTTTGAGGATATGATTTAGAAAAATTAGGAATGAATACCTTATTTTGTTAAAAATAATTTTTATTCTAAGCGAGGGAATGCTTTAATTTATACTGTTACTGATTATCGATTAGTTACATCTAAGTTTTGGTTCTTGTCTCTTGGTTCTTTATAACATAGCAACACATCTAAACTAAATATTTCTTTACTATGGCAACAACAACGTATCTATCTTATGCAGAAGTCCGTTTTTTGCTTGGATATCGACTCTTACAGAATTCGAAGTACGCAGTTGTGCATCGGTTAAAGTAAATGTACTATCGGTTTTAGTTACTTGCAACTGACCTTCCAAAGTGTTTACATTAGAAGGTAGATTGTCTAAGGTAAACGCATTATTCGTTTCAATATGGTTGTTTAATATAGAAGTTAAAGTAGCAGTATCAATATCTTCTAAAGTTGCATTTTGTTCTGGAAAAAGCTCCAATAAAGCCGAATCGAAAGCAGTATTTATAGGTCCAAAGACCGTAAATGGATCTTCTCCTCCATTTGTACTCATCAATCTGTTTATATAATCTTCTGGTAATTGATCATCTCTAGTCAAAGCGATTTGAAATTTGACTAAATCGGCATCTGCATTAATGAAGGTAGCTAAAGTAGGCACTTCCAACACGCCGTCTAAAATATGAATAACGCCATTGGTAGCGATAACATCTTGCTGTACAATACTACTACTTCCATTAAGCAACAAACCAAGATTAAGATTAAAATAAGTATCTATCGCTTCATTATTAAAGGCGGTCGCCTTGTTTTTTAAATAACCGGTTTTAAGAAAATCGGTTGTCAAAAAACCATCCATAAGGTGATTCTTTAAAAAATTTTCTTTTTCCGAAGGAGTTAAACTTTGGTTGTTTAAAAAAGATTCAAATTCTACGCCTAGAGGAGCAAAGATGGTTTTATTCTCTTCGGAATCAATTTCAGTAAGTAAGTTTTCCGTTGTTAGTTCGTCATAATAAGCTTGTAATCGATTATCGATTTGCATAAAATCAGATACGCTAGGCGGATTCAATACGCGATCAATTCCATGTAAAACGCCATTATCTACTTCAATATCGGGAAAACTAATTTGAGTTTGCGCATTAAAAATTAAATCTTGCTCTGTGTCTACAAACAAATCTAAGTTATAACTAACAGAGTCATTCAAGACTTTCTTTGCATTGGTTTTAATGTATCCCGTAATAAAATTTTCTTCGTTATTTGGAGTTAACAAAAGGTGGTAATTCACCAATTGTTGGGCTTCTTCTTGAGACAAAGCTTCTACGCCAGAGATTCCTTGAGTGGTAAAATAGAGATTCATCGCCCCATTATCTGGTGCAAAAAAGGTATACACTCCAGAATTTCCGTCCAAAGTTCCTTCATAACCAGCCTTTACAATTGCAGCGGCAATATTGCTGTATTGATCGTTCTTCTGTAAGTAGTTGATGATCGAGTTATTACCCTCTATCACATTCCCATTGTCATCATCATCTTGACAAGAAAAAAGAACACACGCAAACAATAAAACTGGCAGTATTTTTGTTAATTTTGATATAGAATAATTCATCTGGGTTTTAGGTTTAATTTAAGCCCAATATACAAAAATCATTATTCATGAAAACTCATAGATTTTTTTTAATTCTGTTCTGCATTTCGATGTTCGGGATTAAGAATTATGCCCAAACTGACAACTACAATAAAACCGATACGCAAGGAAAGCGCCACGGTAAATGGATGAAGAAATTTGAAGGTAGTTCTCAAAAACGTTATGAAGGTACTTTTGAGCATGGAAAAGAAATAGGTGTTTTTAAATTCTATAAGAAAGGAAGCTACAACCAACCTGTTGCTACAAAAGAATACACTACAAAAAGCGACTCTATACGCATTACGTATTATACCAAGAAAGGCGGTATTGTAAGTAAGGGAACGATGATTGACAAAAAAAGAGAAGGAACTTGGCGCTATTATCATCAAAATAAAGAACAAGAACTTATGATGATTGAAAGCTACAAAAACGGTAAGTTGAATGGAGTGAAAAAAACGTTTTTACCTGACGGAAGTTTAGCTCAAGAAGAAACCTATAAAGAAGGTAAATTAAATGGACCACAGATTGTTTATTTAGAAGACAAGCAAGTATTACAGTATTATACCTATAAAGATAATGAGCTTGACGGACTTACAAAAATTTATGATAGAGCGGGAGATTTAGTTAGCGAAGGGGATTATAAAAAAGGGTTAAAAGACGGGGTTTGGAAATTTTATAATGAAGGAAAACTGGTACAAACCATCACGTACCCATTACCTAAACCTCCATTGAAAGTTAAGAAAAAACAAACCGACTAAAATTTCTTATTTTTGCAACTTAAAATAAAACTGTGAGTAAACAAAGAGTGGTAGTAGGATTAAGTGGCGGTGTAGACTCTAGCGTTACCGCTTACCTCCTCAAAGAACAAGGTTATGAGGTGATTGGCTTATTTATGAAAAATTGGCACGATGACTCGGTTACTATTAGCGACGAATGTCCTTGGCTAGATGACAGCAATGATGCGATGTTGGTAGCCGAGAAATTAAATATTCCTTTTCAAACCGTAGATTTAAGCGAAGAATATAAAGAGCGTATTGTAGATTATATGTTTGATGAATATGGAAAAGGAAGAACGCCTAATCCAGATGTGCTTTGTAATCGTGAGATAAAGTTTGATGTTTTTATGAAAATAGCGCTTTCTCTTGGAGCAGATTTTGTCGCAACAGGGCATTATTGCAGAAAAGGAGAGTTTGAAAAAGACGGGGAAACCATCTATCAGCTATTAGCAGGGAAGGACAAAAATAAAGATCAGTCTTATTTCTTATGTCAGCTTTCGCAAGAACAATTAGCGAAAACTTTATTTCCCATTGGAGATTTACAAAAAAGTGAAGTTCGAGAAATCGCGACACAGCAAGAATTGGTGACGGCAGGTAAAAAAGACTCCCAGGGATTATGTTTTATAGGGAAAGTTCGCTTACCAGATTTTCTTCAGCAAAAACTTCAGCCTAAAGATGGAACTATCGTAGAAATTGATGCCCAAGATCCTGTGTATAATTCTAATAAAAAACAAGATTCTTCTCTAATTAATTTATCAGAAAAATATAGCTACACCAAAGAGCAAGGAAAGAATGTAGGAACACATAACGGAGCTCATTATTTTACTAAAGGCCAGCGTAAAGGTTTGGGCGTTGGCGGAACTCCAGAGCCTCTTTTTGTTATAGAAACTAATATTGACGAGAATATAATTTATACTGGACAAGGAAAAAATCATCCCGGTCTTTTAAGAAAAGGTCTTTTTGTAGCCAATGATGAAATACATTGGGTTCGAGAAGATTTGCGACTGCCAGTTGGTGGTAAATTAGAAACCAAAGCAAGAATTCGTTACCGTCAAACTTTAGAAAAAGCAACCTTGTATCAAGAAGAACAAGGTTTATATGTTATTTTTGACGAACCTCAAACCGCCATTATGGAAGGACAATTTGTAGCTTGGTATCAAGATGACGAATTGATAGGTTCGGGTGTAATTTCTTAACTTTAAAGAAAAATGAAAAATTGTATTTTAGGAGCTTTATTGCTAATTAGTTTTTGGAGTCAAGCACAAGAACACGCATGGATTTATTTTACAGATAAACCTAATGTACAAGCAGCGATCAATAATCCCAGTACAATTCTTAGTGCGCGTGCCCTTGCGCGAAAAAGTCTTCACCAAACCCCTATTGATGCTAGAGATGTACCTGTAAATGAAACTTACATTACCAGTATTAAAAACCAAACGGGAATTACCGTAAAAGCAAAATCTAAGTGGTTTAATTGTGTGCACGTTTTAGGAAGTATTGAGCAAATTGATGCACTTGCTAATTTAAACTTTGTACAAAATATTGTCTTTGCCAATAGAATGCTTAATTCTAGACCTACCATCAATCAAGATCAAACCGCGATGAATCAAAAGTTTGAGGTGAATGTCAATTATAGTTATGGTTCTAGCAGCAATCAAGTCACTATGATGCAAGTAGAAAATCTGCATCAAAATGATTTTACGGGTAACGGAATGCTCATCGCTGTTTTAGATTCTGGTTTTCCTTATGTGCTTACCAATCCTGGTTTTACAGATTTAAATCAAGACAATCGTTTATTAGGAGGCTATGATTTTGTGGATAGATCTACTGATTTTGCCAACCCAAATTCACATAATCACGGCGCAAAAGTCCTTTCTGATATGGTTGGTTTTTTGGATAATCAGTTTGTAGGAACTTCTCCAGAGTCCTCGTTTTATTTGTTTAAAACCGAAGATGCCTTTGCTGAAACTCCGTTAGAAGAAACCTATTGGGTAGAAGCCGCCGAAAGAGCCGATAGTTTGGGTGTAGATCTCATCAACTCTTCGCTGGGATATTATGCCTTTGATAATCCCGACTACAATTATACGCCTCAAGATATGGACGGAAACACCGCTTTTATCACCAAAGGAGCAAATATTGCGGTAGAAAAAGGAATTTTAGTGGTTAACGCCGCCGGAAATACTGGTCAAAACCCGAGTTTTCCAATCATTAACGCGCCTGCAGATGGAAATGTTTTTACTATTGGTGCCGTGGATCAAAACGGAGATTATGCGTCATTTAGTTCTACTGGTCCTTCGGCTGATGCTCGTGTAAAACCAGATGTGGTAGCGCAAGGAGCTGGAGCTGCAATAATTGATCTCGATGGTAGCGTGACTTTCTCTAACGGAACTTCCTTTGCCGCTCCCATTATGACGGGCGCAATTGCCAGTTTGTGGCAGGCCAATCCCCAAAAAACCAATTTAGAAATTATGCAGATTGTACGGGAATCTGCCTCACGCTACAACAATCCTAATACCGAATTAGGCTACGGGATTCCTAATTTCTCTACCGCTTTGCAACAAGTACTTTCAGTACACGAAAAGCAAAAAAATAGAATCATAGCTTACCCCAACCCCACTACAAACGATCTTTATTTGAGTTACGCTTCCGCGGAAGCGATTACGTTAAAAATCTATAATTTGTTAGGCGAGAAACTCTTAGAAAGCAAGAACATCAAGCATATTGACATGACTCCTTTTGCGAAAGGAATGTATCTTTTACGCATTACAAATGGAAGTCAAGAACAAACGCTAAAAATCATAAAAGAATAATGCATACCAATAAAATTACGTCACTTTTTAATATTAAATATCCTTTAATACAAGCCGGAATGATCTGGGCCAGCGGTTGGAAACTTGCCAGTGCGGTAAGCAACGCCGGCGGTTTAGGAATTTTGGGAGCGGGTTCTATGTATCCCGAAGGTTTAAGAGAACACATCATTAAATGTAAAAAAGCCACCAATAAACCTTTTGCAGTCAACGTCCCTATGCTTTACCCAAATCTAGAAGAGATTATGGAGATTATTATAGAAGAAGGCGTAGAAATTGTCTTTACCTCGGCGGGAAATCCTAAAACGTGGACGCCTACTTTAAAAGAGAAAGGTATAAAAGTAGTTCACGTGGTAAGCAGCGTAAAATTTGCGCTTAAAGCGGAAGCTGCCGGAGTGGATGCCGTCGTAGCGGAAGGTTTTGAAGCAGGCGGACATAATGGTCGGGAAGAAACCACCACTTTTACTTTAATTCCCATGGTGAACGAGAAATTAAGTATTCCGTTGATTGCTGCGGGAGGAATTGCTACAGGAAGAGGAATGCTTGCCGCTATGATTTTGGGCGCCGATGCCGTGCAAATTGGAAGCAGGTTTGTCGCTACCCCCGAAGCTTCTTCGCATCAAAACTTTAAAGATATGGTGGTAAAGGCTCAGGAAGGAGAAACCCAACTTACTTTAAAAGAATTAGCGCCGGTACGCTTATTAAAAAACAAATTTTTTCATGATGTGATGGAGCTTTATACTAAGCAACCTAGCAAAGATGATTTAATAGGACTTTTGGGAAGAGCCCGAGCTAAAAAGGGAATGTTTGAAGGCGATTTGGAAGAAGGTGAACTAGAAATAGGCCAAATAAGCGGATTGATTAACGAGATCATACCTGCCGCCGAAATCGTAAAAGAAATTATCACCGAGTTTCATGAAGTTCAAAATGAGAAATTTGTTTTTTAAATTTTAGTGTTTTTTCGAAAGAAACTCGCCCGAAAATAAGAGCGCAAATGACTGAGGAATCTTTTACATCGAGCTAAAAAGCATGAGATTTCTTCTTCGTCGAAATGACAACACGTATAAAAGAGATACTGAAAAGAATTCAGCATGACAAGCGACTGTCATTCCAGTAAAAGGTGTGATAAGGTCTGATTAATCGCTGTTTAAGTTCAGTTCCTTATTTAAATACTCAATTTTTTCCTCAGGATTGTAAACTCCTTCTGATTTTGGGTAATAACCTTTTTGAAATTGAAAAGTTCTAGTTAAATAAAGTTCAAATTGACCAATTGATAAATTGTTTTCTTCATAAGCTTTTTTGAGGTCCTTATAATATTTAAGTCTATCTTTTAAATCAGAATGATGAATTACTGCCCAAGGAGTACTGTTTGCCGTTTCTGAAAAAACATTTTTATCAGGAATTAAATGTATTTAAATAGTGTTTAATTTTTTTAAGATTTACTTTGTCTATAGAATCTATTTTATTAAATGCTCTTTATATTGTTTTGAATTTTTGCCAAATTTCAATAAAATATCAGATGAATTTTCATCTCTCGTGCTTTGATCAGATGTATAGATTTCTTTTAGAAATAATTCCTTTTCAGAGTCATTTTTTAATGAAGAAATTTCTTCTACAACATTATTTTGCTTCTTACTATTAACATTACAGTTAGAAAATAATAATATCGATAGTATAAGAAATATTATTCTCATATATGGTGTAAAGGTCTTTGCTAAGAAGGATATATAAACTGTATATCCTTTTCAATTTCTGGATGTAAACTATGATAAACAGGACAAGTTAAAGCCGCATTTTCAAGCTTTTTTTTCATTTTGTCCTCATAGTTTTCTGGAAAAGTAAACTGCACCTCAATTTTAGAAATTCTACGAGGATTAGAAGCCATGGTTTTGGTAATGTTTGCTTCGGTATTAATCAAATTAATTTCTTCTCTTTCGGCTAAAATACCCATAATTGTCATCATGCAACTTGCTAAAGCTGTGGCTACCGTGTCGGTTGGAGAAAAAGCCTCTCCTTTTCCTTGATTATCGGTTGGAGCATCGGTTAAAAACGAATTTCCACTTTTTAGATGTGTGTTCTTAACTCTTAAATTTCCTTGGTAAACTATAGTAGAAGTGATCATAATTAATCGTTTAAAACTTTAAGTTCAAGGTTTTCTTGGTACTGCATTAAATAAACAGCATCGTTATAAAAACCGCCAATCATTTTTTTGTGATAGGTAAATTTATTCTCCACATATTCAGAAGTTCCTTTAATGCCTAAACCTTCATAAAAATTATCACCAGCAGCAAGTCTTAAAATGGCATCTAGAGTAATATCATAACCTCTAACTGCGTATTTATTAGGAGTTACTCCGTAATTTTCCTTATAGATTTTCATAAATTCATGTAAAGGCTCTTTTTGATACTCTTTGGAAATGGAGGCATACGTAAACTTTAAGTTGGTTAAGTATTGATTAGGTACTTCATTCTCAAACGTATCTGATTTATTAGAAGTAAATAACCGAATAGAATATCTACTAGAAAGTGCATTTAAATAAGAAGTACTATTGGTTACCAACGCAACATCATCTGCTTCAAGCACAATCCAGTTTTCTCTATCTTTATCTAATAAATTTGTTAAATCTGATTGTTGCAAATAATCTGCCTTTCTCTGGGTGATTACTCTTGCTTCAGGAATGGTATAGGACAACTTATCTTTAATGAATTGATGTTTTTTATCTGCTAAGATTAAAATATTCTTTCCTTGCTTCAAGCTATCCAAATAAGAAATCATCGCTTGCTCCATCACAATATCTGATGGCCGAGTTTGAATAAGATTGTTTTCTCCTTTAAGATCTCCGCTTGTTAATGGAGATAAAACTGGTACATTTTTGTTATTCAATAAGCGAGAAGCCTCTTCAACATTAGCAGTTAATAAAGGTCCTATGACTAATTGAGTGGTAGAAAAATCATTTTTAGATATGATATCAGTCACTTTAGATTTACTTCTTTGCGTGTCATAAATTTTTGCATCTACATAAATGCCTAGTTGCTCTGCTTTATCAATTGCTTCCTGCACTCCACTATAAAAATCCAAAGCGATTCTTAATACTTTATCACTCTTAAGTTGTTCCTCCTTATCTGTACTTTCTCCAAAATTTTGCAAACTAAACGGAAGCATTACAGCTATTTTCTTACGCTCGCGATTGGTGATCAGCTTCTTAAAATCTATTTTTTTTGCTGAATTAAAAGGTGTGACTTTGTTGGTTTCTTTTGGGATATTTATACGCATTCCTGCTTGTAAGCCGTCTTTCTCTAATTGAGGATTCCAACTTAATAAAGAATCTTTAGGTACGTGGAAACGTCTGGTAAGACTGTAAAATGTCTCTTTTGGTTGCACTTCATACTTTTGAAAACGAGCCTCTATTTCAGGTTCGGGTTGACTTTCTACAGCTTTTTTATTCTTATTGACAATCTTAAGCAATTGTCCTGCTTTTAAATCTAAAACTCCTGGGTTTAACTCGTCCAATTGTTCTACACTTAACCCGTATTTTTTTGAAATTCCATACTTGGTTTCTTTAGGCAAAACTATATGAATCACATTACTAAAAGAAGATTCACTTAAGGATTCATTAAAGTTAATAACTTTTTTCTTTTCTCTAAAAATAGGAATTTTAATCAAATCGTCTTCTCCCAATTCTTCCTTATTTAAATAGGGATTGTATTTCTTGATTTCTTCAATCGAGATGTCATTGGTTTTAGCCAAACTATAAAGCGTCTCCTTACTTTTTACACGGTATTGTTTAAAAGTAACCGAACTACCTTCTTCAGAAGTAGGTACAGTTTCTTCCGTAGGAATTACTAAAACAGCAGAAGAAGATAATTTTTTGCCTTTAGAATCTGGATTGAGTCTGTAAATAGAAGCTTCAGAAATTTGATACGCTTGAGCTATACTTTCTACCGTTTCTCCTTTTTGCACTTTATGTGTTTTATAGCCTTGTGCATATCCCAATTGGAGAACACCCACACACACCAATAAAATCTGAATTAACTTTTTCATCTACTCGTTTTTATATTATTCCCACTCAATTGTAGCCGGTGGCTTAGAGCTTATGTCATACACTACTCTATTAACGCCTTTAACTCGATTTATTATAGAATTGGATATTTTTTGTAAGAAATCATAAGGTAAATTTACCCAATCTGCCGTCATCCCATCAGTAGATTCTACCGCTCTCAAGGCTACTACTTTTTCATAAGTTCTTTCGTCTCCCATAACTCCAACAGAGTTTATGGGTAGTAAAATCGCTCCCGCCTGCCATACTTTATCATACAACATCCAGTCTTTTAAACCTTGAATAAAAATATGATCTACTTCTTGTAAAACTCTTACTTTCTCTGGCGTAATATCTCCTAAAATACGAATGGCGAGTCCTGGCCCTGGAAAAGGATGTCTTCCTAAAAGTTCAGGATCTATTCCCATCTCGGCTCCTACTCTTCGTACCTCGTCTTTAAACAACATACGTAGAGGTTCTACCACTTTTAATTTCATGAAATCTGGTAAACCACCTACATTATGATGCGATTTTATAGTTGCTGAAGGTCCGTTTACGGAAATAGATTCGATCACATCTGGATAAATGGTTCCTTGCGCTAAAAATTTCACGTCTTCTAGCAAATGTGCTTCATCATCAAACACCTCAATAAAAACGCCTCCAATAGTTTTTCTTTTTTCTTCTGGATCGCTCTTTCCTGCAAGCGCATCCATAAAACGAGAAGAAGAATCTACTCCTTTTACGTTAAGGCCCATATCCTTATATTGATCTAAAACGCTGTCAAATTCGTTTTTACGCAGTAAACCGTTATTTACAAAAATGCAATATAGATTTTTGCCAATCGCCTTATGAAGCAAGACGGCAGCAACGGTAGAATCTACTCCGCCACTTAAACCTAAAACTACCTTATCGTCTCCTATTTTTTCTTTCAGCTCTGCAACCGTCATATCTACAAAAGCTCCTGGCGTCCATTCCTGCTTTACTTTAGCAATTTTCACTAAGAAATTTTCTAGCAATTGTTTCCCATCGGTAGAATGATATACTTCTGGATGAAACTGAATTGCGTATGTTTCCTCACCTTCTATTCGGTACGCTGCATTTAATACATCGTGCGTACTTGCCAAACGAACGCCATTTTCTGGCAATTCCTTTATAGTATCAGAATGGGACATCCAAACCTGAGAATTTTCTGTAATCGTTTCAAAAAGAAGTTCTTTATCTTTGATGATAGATAAATTAGCTCTTCCATATTCTCTAGTTTCTGAAGGTTCTACTTTTCCGCCGTGAAAATGAGCTAAATATTGCGCTCCATAACATACCGCAAGAAGAGGCACTTTTCCTCTAATTTTGGATAAATCTGGATGCGGAGCATCTTCATTACGAACTGAAAAGGGACTTCCCGAAAGAATGACCGCTTTAAAAGTTTCTACATGTTCTGGAATCTTGTGAAAGGGATGTATTTCGCAATAGATATTTAATTCTCTCACTCGTCTTGCGATAAGCTGAGTATACTGCGACCCAAAATCTAAAATAAGTACGTTGTTTTGCATAAGCAAAAGTAATAATTTGAGTTAAAATTATGCTGCTTTTCATTTAGAAAAACCAAAGAAAAAAATCTTTCCTATTCCATAGTAGCCAAAATTTCTCTAATATCTTCTTCGTCTGTATCTGGATTGATAAAACAAAAACGTGAAATGGTTTCTGAATGTTCATTTTTAGTCCATTTTGTTGGAGTTACTAAGGCTAAACCAGCTTTGTGGTTTTCATAAGTCCAATCTCTATAATCATCGGGTTCCCAACCTTTTCTTCTAAACAAGACACAAGACAAACTGGGTTCTCGCACTAGTTCTAAATGCGGTGCTGCTTCTATTTGCTTGGCTGCATTTTGAGCAAGTTCTAAACCTCTTTCTATGGCTTCGGTATATTTTTCGGTTCCGTGCATCGCTAAAGAAAACCAAAGTGGCAATCCGCGTAAGCGCCGCGTTAATTGGATTTGATAATCTGACGGATTAAATCCTTGCGCACCTTCATCTTTAAAAATGTCTAAATAAGCTCCTTTTTGGGAGTGTGCATTTTTGGCAAGTTCTATATTTTTATAAATTACTGCGCCACAATCATAAGGTGAAAACATCCATTTGTGAGGATCTATCGTAATGCTATCTGCACGTTCTATTCCTATAAATAAATCCCTAACGGAAGGAGCTGCCAAAGCGCCTCCCCCATAAGCGGCATCTACGTGAAACCAAAGATCTTCTTTCTCGCAGACATCTGCAACAGAATCGAGCTCATCAATAATTCCTGCATTGGTGGTTCCTCCAGTGGCTACCACAGCAAACAAGCGCTTTCTATCAATTACACCTAAATTATCAATCGCGTTTTGTAACCATTTTCCTGTTAAACGATCTTCATCATCGTCATCTACCATAATGATATCGGCATCCATCACATTTGCCATAGACTTTATGGAAGAATGCGCCCCACTGGAAGTGATTAATAAAGCTTTAAATGCTTTATTTTCTTCTTCTTTTTCGCGCCAAGCATCACGTGCTGCAATCATAGCCGACAAATTTGCCGCTGTTCCGCCACTGGTAAATACTCCAAAGGCACCGTGTGGCAAACCAGTTAAAGAGACGAGCCACTTCATGGCTTGATTTTCACAAAAAATTCCGCCACCACCAGTCATCCAGTATGCACCGTGAATACTCGCTGCAGAAGTCACCAAATCAAACAAAACTGCTGCTTTGGTGGGCGCCGCAGGAACAAAAGCCAAATGTCTGGGGTGATCTACCGGCACCGTTGCTTTGGCCAAAACATCTCTAAACATATGAAAAGCTTTCTCGCCACCAATTCCTTCTTTGGTCACAGTTTCCCCGACCATAGCGAAAAGATCTTCTTCTTTTTTGGGAGAACCTAAATCTGGCGAAGTATTAGAAATTCTATTTATAGCATATTTCATGATATCTAAGGTCATTTCTACCGTACTGATATCAATGGAGTGCATACTTTTCATAAGGATTTGTTTTTCTTGCGAACTTATATTTCGCTATTCGGTTAAAGTGATGATGGAAAATTGCAAATCTAAAGGTTTTAATTCCTTTTTAAGCTTCGGAATTAAATTTTGCCCATAAGTTTGATACAATTCACTAAAATTGGCATTTCGTTCTTGTAAACTTTGATGCGGAAAAACTTCATCTTGCAAGTGAACTACACGTTTCAATTCATCTTTTAATTTTCTTTTCTGGGCTTTCAGTAAGCGTTTTTCCAAATGATCTAATCCATTCAGTTGCTTTTTTTCTTGCGCGGCAATTGCGCCTTGAAAAGATTTATCAGTTTGTTGAGCTAAGCTATACAAATCTTTAAACTGCTGCTGAAGTAATTCTCTTTGAGGTGAAAAATCTATCTTTATATCTGAAATTTCTTTGGTTCTTTTACTGATTAAATCCTCTTGATTTAAAAATAAATCTTCAAAACTCAAGCCTAATTTTTTTGTTTTCTGAACTTGTTTATCAGACATTAAAAGAGCCGAGTTTCTTAATAATAATATAGGAAAGGGTATTTTTTCTTTATCGAAATAAGACTTTAATTGCAACCAATACGCCAGTTCTCCGCCACCGCCAATATAGCAGAGGTTAGGTAACACCACCTCCTCAAACAAAGGCCGCATAATTACATTGGGAGAAAAACGCTCGGGGTAATTATCTAATTCGGATAAAATTTCTTTTTCCGTAAAGCGGATATTGGTTTCGTGAACTATATAATATTCATCTTCTTTAATAATACGCTCTCGAAGGTTTTCTTTGAGATAAAACAAGTTAATTTCTCGCGGATTCACCTGAATTTTATATCCTAAATCGTTTATTCTTTTTGAAGTCTCCCCTACTTCTTCCGAAGAAATTTGAAGTAAAAGTTCATTTTTTACATACGGAGAAAATTCTTCTTTTAACGCTGAATCATTTCCGTCAAGGATAATTAAACCATAAATCCCGAAGAGCTCATTCGCTAAATAACGTGTGGCTTCCGTTAAATTATCATGTTCTAAATAGGCTTTTTTAAACAAAGATTTCAAATGAGCAGATTGCTCTGAATCATTTAATAAGATGCTGAATTTCTTAAAAGCTTCATCCAAATCTTCCGTAGATAATTCTCCTACAGCGCCACTTGCATCTTTATTCCATTGTAGTTTATGCTGCTCAAAATTAAAGAAATTGATTTCTTCAAAATCATGATCTTCTGTCGCCATCCAATACACAGGAACAAAATTTTGCTGCGGATAGTTTTCCTTTAATTCTTCCGTTAAGTTGATGGTAGAAATAATTTTATATAAAAAATAAAGCGGACCAGTAAACAGGTTCAGCTGATGCCCTGTGGTAATGGTGAAAGTATTTTCTTGGGCTAAAAGCTCTAAATTCTCCTGACTTTTTGCAGAGATTTTAGTGTTTTTATATTGTTCTTTAAGACTATTTACCAACACCTTTCTTGTAGAAGCTTGGTAATTTTTCTGCTTTAACTCGATTTGTTTTTTAAAATTCTCTACATTGGGAAAATGCTCATACAACTCGTGAAGATTCTCTTTTTGAGCAAGGTAATCTGTGATAAAATCAGAAAAATAATTGGTGTCTTGGTAAGCAATACAATGAGCCATAAAATTAAAATCTTAGTCTTACAAATATACATTTGTCAAGCGTTTTTTCGTGGTAATTTTTAGTTAAAGACTTTTTGGTTTCCTTAGACTTAAAAAAATTCTTATTTAATGATCAGCTTTTTTACTCCTAAAAATTCATGTTCTCTATTCACTTAAAGAAAATAGATTCCTGCAGGAAGATTAGAAACCTCTATAGATTGATTTTCTTCAAGATTAGATACTCGTTTTACCTCTTTTCCAGATAAGTTATAGATTTTATAATCCAGTTCTTTAACTGAATATAAATTAGAATTAATTGAGAACTTCCCCTTTTTTATAGGATTGGGATAAATAGAAATAACCGAGCGATTAAAATCTTTTACGGAAGCCGTTCCCGCATAATCCATTTTTAATAAATGTGAACCCGATAAAGCGTAAGCGGTTTGATCATCATATACACTTAAATTAAAATAATTCCAATTAAAATCGCAGTATGGCCCAGAAGACTCCAGCTCGTCTGAAGTAAAATATTCCTGTTCATTTGTAGTATAATTATAATGGGAGATTTCAATGTAGCAACAATCGCACAGCATAAATGATCCAAAAATCTGATACATATGGTCGTTTTTAACACTTATGAATGATGCCAAATTCTAACTTGTAGAAATCGTTTCTTGATTCCAATTTACAAGATCACTAGATTTGTACACCTCATATCCCAAACGCTCCACAATAAATTCTGTTCCAGAACTATAACCCGCTTCTCCGCTTAAAAAATATACATTTGTAGCGTCTACAGTGAGACTAAAGAAATCGTCGTTTGTATTTAGGTTGATGGATTGCCAAGTTTGTCCGCCATTAGTGGTATGAAAAAAACTACCATTATTTCCAACTATAAAACCTTCGTTATCATTTCTAAATTTTACAGCATTCAGTACTTCAGAAGTAAGACTATTGCTTTCTTGCCAAGTAGTTCCGTAATTTAAAGAAGTAATTAATGTTCCATTTTCACCAACCGCGTAAACGTTACCACTTGGGGTTACACTTATTGAAAATAAATCTTGAGTAGTAGTTAAAGAAACTTGAGTCCAACATGCTCCCCCATTATTAGTTTTAATTAAAGAAGCCTCATCGCCTACGGCATAACCTGTATTGCTATCTGCGAAAACGATGTCATAAAAAGCTTTTTGAAGCTGCGTATTGTAACTAACCCAATTGATACCTCCATCTAGAGATTTATAAACCTCTCCTTGAATAACAACAAAAACCTCTGAAGATGATATTGCGTGAACAGCTCCATAATTAGAAGCATTGAACTGGTAAGGCAAATATCCCCAATCTTGTTGAGTTTGACTTCTAGATTTGAAAAAAGAAAATACTACAAAAGTGAACAAAAGTAATTTTAACTTCATAAGACTCATTTTAAAGTGCTTATTAAGTTACATAAAAAAAAATTAAGCTACAGGTTCACCGTAAAGATCAAAATCTTCGGCTTGATTAATTTTTATGTGTGCAAAATCACCTGTTTTTAAATAGTGTTTAGAAGCATCTATTAAGACTTCATTATCGACATCTGGAGAATCAAATTCGGTTCTCCCCACAAAATAGTTTCCTTCTTTACGGTCGATCACACATTTAAAAACCTTTCCAATTTTTTGTTGGTTCAGCTCCCAAGAGATTTGCGACTGTATTTCCATAATTTCGTTGGCGCGCTCTTGCTTTACCTCCTCAGGCACATCATCTACTAAGTTGTATGCGTGCGTATTTTCTTCGTGAGAATACGTAAAAGCACCTAAGCGTTCAAAGCGCATTTCTTTAACCCAGTCTTTTAATTCTTGAAAATGAGCTTCAGTTTCTCCAGGATAACCCACAATAAGGGTTGTTCTAATCGCCATTTGAGGAACGATTTCTCTGAATTTATGAATTAAATCAGTAGTTTTTTTATGAGTAGTACCGCGACGCATCGATTTTAATAAATCATCTGAAATATGCTGCAGCGGAATATCAATATAGTTACACACCTTAGGCTCTTCATTAATCACATCAAGCACATCTTCTGGAAAACCTGTAGGAAAGGCATAATGCAAGCGAATCCACTCTATGCCTTCTACTTTCACCAATTCCCGAAGCAAATCTGCCAAGGCTCTTTTTTTATAAAGATCTAACCCGTAATAGGTTAAATCTTGTGCAATAAGAATTAATTCTTTTACTCCATTTTTGGCTAAGCCTTGAGCTTCTTTTACTATCTGCTCAATTGGAGTGGACTTATGTCCGCCACGCATTAATGGGATAGCACAAAAAGAACACGGACGGTCGCAACCTTCAGCAATTTTTAAAAAAGCATAATTTTTTGGAGTGGTTGTTACACGTTCTCCCAAAAGTTCGTGTTTATAATCTGCCCCTAAGGCTTTTAATAAAGAAGGCATTTCTGTAGTTCCAAAATACTGATCTACATTAGGAATCTCTTTTTCTAAATCGGGTTTATAACGTTCAGAAAGACATCCCGTCACAAAGACTTTATCTACAATCCCGTCTTCTTTCTTTTGTGCGTATTCTAAAATGGTATTTACAGATTGCTCTTTGGCGTTATCTATAAATCCGCAGGTATTAATCACCACAATATTTCCTTCTTCCTCGTGAACTACCTCTTTTTTATTGGCTTTGAGCTGTCCCATCAAAACTTCAGAATCATAAATATTCTTACTACAACCCAATGTTACAACGTTGATCTTATTCTTCTTAAGTGATTTTGTTCTCATAGCCTTTTAAAAATGTGTGCAAAGATACAAACCTTTTAAGACTTTAAAGACTTATTTAACGCTCTATGATTTTTACACGATATAAACAAAAAAACCGCTTCAAAATAGAGGTTTCTGAAACGATTTTTGATTTTATTCTTGATTGATTTTTAGATGGTTTTCTTAAAAAAAGAATCAACAAATTCTACTTTATTGAAAATTTGCAAATCTTCAATTCCCTCTCCTACACCAATATATTTTACAGGAATTTTAAACTGATCGCTAATTCCAATAACCACGCCGCCTTTTGCCGTACCATCCAATTTAGTTACTGCTAAAGAAGTTACCTCTGTCGCGGCGGTAAATTGCTTGGCCTGCTCAAACGCATTTTGCCCTGTAGAACCATCTAACACCAATAAAACTTCGTGAGGCGCATCTGTAATAACTTTCTGCATCACTCGTTTTACTTTGGTAAGCTCATTCATAAGATTGACTTTATTATGGAGTCTCCCAGCGGTATCGATAATGACCACATCAGCATCCATTTTTACACCACTTTGTACCGTGTCAAAAGCTACAGAAGCAGGATCGCTGCCCATTTTTTGTTTTACAATGGGAACATCCACTCGATCTGCCCAAACTTGAAGTTGGTCTATAGCCGCAGCTCTAAAGGTATCTGCAGCACCAAGAACAACTTTTTTACCTTGGGATTTAAACTGATGTGCTAATTTTCCAATAGTAGTTGTTTTTCCCACACCATTAACCCCCACTACCATAATCACATAAGGCTTTTTAGAAGCAATAGTTAATTCTTCTTGCTCTCCAGAACCAGATTCGCTTAACAAACCAGCAATTTCTTCTCTTAAGATAACATCTAGCTCTGAGGTACCTAAATATTTATCTTTGGCTACACGTGCTTCAATACGATCAATAATTTTAATGGTCGTTTTCACACCAACATCACTCGCTACCAACACTTCTTCTAGGTCATCTAAAACCTCATCGTCTACCTTAGATTTTCCGGCAACGGCTTTACTTAATTTACCAAAGAAGTTCTCCTTTGATTTCTCTAAACCTTTATCTAAGGTTTCTTTTTTTTCTTTTGAAAAAATTTTTTTAAAAAAACTCATATGCTATACTTGTGTGCGTTAAGGATAGGGACATCTTGAAGCTCTGCCAATAAGAATTGGGAAAGTAATTGTCAAAAGCCCAACCTAAATATTACCAATTTCCTGGCGGCAAAAAGGTACGCTCAAATTAATTCTTCTGCAAATATACACAAAAACAAAAAGCCGTCTCGAAGAATCGAAACGGCTTGCTTATTTTTTATAAGTATTTATTTCTTATCGAAATAATCCTTTACTTCTTCTGGTGCCATAATAGCTTCTTCAAAAACGTAAGCTCCAGATTTTGGAGACTTAACCATTCTAATAGCTTTACTTAGCCTTTTTGATCCTGTCTGTAACGATGCTACCGATTTCTTTGCCATAACTTATTACTTTATCTCTTTATGAACCGTCATTTTATTAAGAATTGGATTAAATTTCTTTAACTCCATTCTATCCGGTGTATTCTTTTTATTTTTTGTGGTAATATATCTAGACGTACCTGGTTTTCCAGATGTCTTATGCTCTGTGCATTCTAATATTACTTGAACTCTATTTCCTTTTTTTGCCATTGCTCTAAGATATTAAAGGTAAGATTACTTTTTTAAGAATCCTTTTTCTCTTGCTTCCTTAATCACAGCAGAGATTCCTTTTTTATTAATGTTTTTTAATGCGGAAGTCGATACTTTTAAAGTTACCCACTTATCCTCTTCTGGGATATAAAAACGTTTTTTAACTAAATTGGCGTTAAATTTACGCTTAGTTTTATTCATAGCGTGAGAAACATTGTTTCCAACCATCGCTTTCTTACCCGTAAGTTCACAAACTCTTGACATTTTTTCTAATCTTTTCTCGTTATTTCAAAACAGATTGCAAATTAAAGGCATTTTAATCTAATCTCCAACAATATCTGCATAAAAAATTAAGATTATTTAAAGAAATAACCCAATAGAATTTCTTGTGCCTTAATTACTGCTTTTTCAATTACCTTTTCGCGCAAGTTTCCGAAGTTAAAAGAATATACTTTCTCTTCTGTATCACTTGCTAATGCAATATATACAGTTCCTAATTCTGCTTCACTATCTCCTTTTGTAGGCCCTGCATTTCCTGTGGTAGCAATCGCAACATCTGCCTTAAACATTTCTCTTGCTCTCACAGCCATTTGTAAAGTAATCTCTTCGCTAACCACACTATGCTCTTCAATTAAAGCTGCTGGAATTCCTAAAACATCATTTTTGCTGCTGGTAGCATAGGTTACTATACTCCCTTTAAAATATTTAGAAGCACCAGGAATAGCCGCAAATCTCGCAGCTATTTCTCCGCCGGTACAACTTTCTGCCGTCACTAAGGTTTTTTGATGATTTACAAAAGCTTGAGCAATCTGTTCTTCTAAGCTTGCTTCTTCTTCAAAACCTTTAATGATATCCCCAATAAACTCTTGAAGCTTTTCTACTTCGGAATCTATCGTATCTTGTAAAAATTGCTTTTCTTTTCCTCTTGCACTTAATCTTAATCTTACCCGGCCTAGACTAGGCAAGTAAGCCAGTTTAATATGAGAAGGCAGCTCGTTCTCCCAAGTTTCAATTTTTTCAGCAATCGCACTCTCTCCTACTCCGTAGGTTAAAACGGTTTTATGTATAATATAGGGTCTTTCAAATCTCTGCTGAAGTCTAGGCAAAACCTCATCTTCTAAAAGGGCTTTCATCTCATAAGGAACGCCTGGTAAAGAAATATATACCACATCATTTTCATCAAACCACATTCCTGGCGCCGTACCGTATTGATTATTGAGCGCAATCGCTTTAGTAGGAATTAAAGCTTGATCTCTATTTAATTGAGAAATAGGAGTATCGATATATTTTCTGAATAATTCTTCTATGTGAGCAAGAACGCTCTCGTTAACCATATAAGTATCATCGAAGTATTCACATAGCGTATGCTTGGTTAGATCATCATTGGTTGGCCCTAAACCTCCTGTAATTATGATGATGTTTGCTCTTTGTGCTGCCGCATTTAAAGTAGCTTTAATATGGTCTGAAGTATCTTGTATAGAGGTAATTTGTCCTACATCTATTCCAATTTTATTTAATTTCTTGGAAATAAAAACAGAGTTGGTATCAACAATCTGGCCTATTAGAATTTCATCTCCAATCGTTATTATTTCTGCAATCATGAAATATTGTAATCTTTTTTTAAAGCTTTACAAGCTAAGAAAACTCTTTCTTCTATTTGAGTTACATCTCGTAGAATATCTTCTCGATTACTCTTTTCTTTAGACCAAGTTTCCAAATTTTTAACGTTTTCTGATAAATTTAAACCAAACAATTGTAGATTAGGTTTCATTTTATGCACAAAACCATAAGCTAATTCTGGATTATTATTTTCTGCAGCCTCTCTCATTTGAGCTACATCTGGAGGAAGTTCTTCTAAAAAGGCTTTTACAATTTCCTTTATAAATTCCTTATCACCACTTGCCATTTCTTGGACCTGTTGCAAATCGTATACTTTCATCACTTTACTTTTATTTGAAAAACAGACTCTTTTTCAAGATATCCATTTAAAACATCATTCGTTTTCACGCTTCCAACGCCTTTAGGGGTACCCGTAAAAATAACGTCTCCTATTTTAAGCGTAAAAAATTGGGAGACATATCCGATTATCTCATCTATTTGATGGAGCATAAGCTTGGTATTTCCTTTTTGAACTTCTTCTCCGTTCTTATTTAAAGAAAAATTAATATCTTTAATATTTTGAAACTCATTCTTAGAAAACCATTTTTCTCCAATTACAGCAGAGCCATCAAAAGCTTTTGCTTTTTCCCACGGCAGTCCCTTTTCTTTTAATTGAGATTGCAAATCTCTTGCTGTAAAGTCTAGGCCTAAGCCTATTTCCTGATAATATTTATGCGCAAATTTAGGCTGAATGTATTTCCCTACTTTATTGATTTTTACTAAAAGCTCTACTTCATAATGAACGTCTTGCGAAAAATCTGGTATAAAGAAAGGTTGCTTCTTTAAAAGAACGGCCGTATCCGGTTTTAAAAAGATAACAGGCTCCGCTGGTCTTTCATTTTTTAATTCCTTAATATGCTCGGCATAATTTCTTCCAATGCAAATAATTTTCATAGTGCACTAGTTCAATTTATCTGATAATTTTTTCAGCTTAATGGCAGTCAATACCTTTTTGGTATATAAAGGGAAATCTGCATTTTGAATCCAACCATAATAACCTGGCTCTTTTTCAAACACCTCTTCTACCAATCTTCCGCGGTGCTTTCCAAAAGAAAACACTTCTTCGCCTTTTTTATTGTAGGCGATAAATCCAGCAAAATCAACGAATTTCTTGTGGGCGCTAAATTCAGCTAGCCACTTCATATCGTTTTCCAAATCTGGGTATTTATCTAGTTGCGACTCTAAAACTTCAAAGGTAGCATTAGTATCTGCTTCTGCCGAATGTGCGTTCGTAAGATCTTTGTCACAATAAAATTTATAGGCTGCTTCTAAGGTTCGTTTTTCTTTTTTATGAAAAATGGTTTGTACGTCTACCGCCAAAGCACTTTTAATATCAAAATCTATCTCTGCGCGCAAAAACTCTTCCGCTAAAAGCGGAATATCAAAACGGTTACTGTTATAACCTCCCAAATCACAACCTCTAATCATTTCATAAATCTTTTTAGAGAGCTCTTTAAAGGTAGGTTCATCCTTAATATCATCATAGCTAATTCCATGGATCTTTGTTACTTCAGCAGGAATAGGCATTTCAGGATTTACGCGCCACGTATAACTTTCTTTATTTCCGTTAGGAAAAACTTTAAGGATCGCTATTTCTACAATTCTATCTTTTGCTATGTTGGTTCCCGTAGTTTCTAAATCGAAAAAACAAATGGGCTTGGTTAAATTTAATTTCATGGAATAGGTTTTTACAAAGGTACTATATACCGAATTATTTCATAAAAAAAAGTCCGAATCTTAGTCCGGACTTTCTTTTAAAGTATAGTTTACAGATTAAACAGTTCTTGAATCGTCAAAAGATTCTAAATACTGAGCCACGCGTTGCACAAACTGACCTCCAAGAGCTCCGTTTACTACACGGTGATCGTAGCTGTGCGATAAGAACATTTTATATCTAATTCCAATAAAGTCTCCGTCTGGTGTTTCTACTACAGCAGGCACTTTACGGATTGCTCCCAGTGCTAAAATCGCAACTTGAGGCTGATTGATAATTGGGGTTCCCATAATACTACCAAAAGTACCCACGTTTGTTACTGTATAGGTTCCACCTTGCGTATCGTCTGGTTTTAATTTACCTCCTCTTGCACGACCTGCCAAATCATTTACCGCTTTAGACATTCCTACAAGATTAAGACGGTCTGCATTTTTAATCACCGGCACAATTAAATCTCCGTTTGGTAACGCTGCTGCCATCCCCAGGTTAATATTCTTTCTCTTTATAATTTTATCTCCGTCCAACGCAATATTAATCATAGGGAAATCTTTAATGGCTTTTGCCACCGCTTCCATAAAGATAGGCGTAAACGTAATTTTCTCCCCTTCTTTTCTCTGGAATTCATCTTTCACTCTCTTTCTCCAATTCCAAATTTTGGTTACATCTACCTCAATAAAAGATTGAACGTGAGCCGAAGTTTGAACACTGTTCACCATATGATGAGAAATCATTTTCCCCATTCTGGTCATTTCTATCACCTCATCTTCTCCATTTACACTCACAGGTGTCGCAGCAGGTTTTGCTGGTTTCGCTGGAGCGGAAGTATTTTGAGATGTTTTTGAAGCTGGCGCACTTGCCGTAGAAGATTTACCTCTATTTTCTACAAAATCTAAAATATCATTTTTGGTAACTCGATTTTCTTTTCCTGACCCAGAAATAGACTCTAATTCTTCTAAGCCAATATTTTCTTCTTTTGCGATACTTTTTACTAATGGAGAGTAAAAACGGTCGCTAGTTGAATAATTTTGAGAAACCACTGCTTCTCTTGCCTCGGTTACTCTATTTTGAGCATCTTGCGCGCTTGCAGGCTCTTGCTCTTTATCTTCACTAGAAGTTGTTGGAGCAGCTGCTGGTGCATCTCCATCGGTTTCTATAATTGCAATAGTTTGACCTACTTTTACCACATCATCTGGGCTAAAAAGCATTTCTACCAAAGTCCCTTCTACTTCACTAGGTACTTCACTATCCACTTTATCGGTAGCAATTTCTAAAACCGCTTCATCTTCTTCAATCGTATCACCAACCTCTTTTAACCAATTGGTAATGGTTGCTTCCGCTACGCTCTCTCCCATTTTGGGAAGTTTTAATTCAAATTTTGCCATATCTATAACCTAAAAAGTGTATTTTTATTTTGCCTGCGAATTTACTTAAAATAGTCTATACTGAATAGGCATTTTTCAAAATTTTAGCATTTGTCCTTGTCTGGTGCTGGAATCACTTCCTAAGATAAACGAAAATCCTCTGGGCATAATCCTAAACCTATTATTTTTGTTTTTTTGAGAATTCATTAAATAAATGATTTCTTGATAACTCATCGCTTCTGCATTTAGAATAAATAAACTATTGCTAAAGGCTTTCTTTAACACCAGTTTCCTATCTGCAATATGTACAGGTTCGTCAAAAATTTTAGTAATTCCCTTTTGTAAACTGGGAGTTGTTGCTACCAATAAAACTTGTTTAATAGTTGATTTCTTTTGATTTGAGCTAGGTTTAAATCCGTAAAGAAGACCTGCAAAACTAAGCGTAGGCTTCACCAACCAAGCTAGAGAATTTTTAAAGTGCTTTTGGTAAAAAATATGCATTGCACCAAAAAACCGTTCTCTATATACCTCATCTTTAGGAGAACTTTCTCCTTTAAAATGCAACACCCGCTCGGTTCCTAAATAATAATTTTTATAACCTGCTTTTAAAAATTTATAACTCAAATCTATGTCCTCACCATACATAAAGTAATCTTCGTCTAAGCCACCTACTTCTAAATACCTATCCTTACGCATCATCATAAAAGCACCTACCAAAACCTCTATCTCTCCGTGTTTAGCAAAATGTACTGGTGAATAATACCCTTTTTTTATTCCGATAATCTTTTTTAAAGCAATAAAAGGAACGGGAACATTTCGCTTACTTTCTGGTAGAAATTCACCTAAACCATCAATCAATCGAGGCCCCATTGCGCCTAAATCTTTGTGAAGTCTAGCATAAATTAAAAAATTTTTAAAACATTGCTCGCCAACTACGGTATCTGGATTTAATAGACAGATATATTTACCTTTAGCCTCTGCAACTCCTAGATTATTTCCTTTGCTAAAACCAGAATTTACTGGATTTTCGATTAGTTTTGCTTCTGGGAAATTCTCCCGCACCATCGCAGCAGTCTCATCTTGTGAATTATTATCTACTACAATTATTTCTGCCTCTAAATTTGCAATGGCTTTTTTTACGCTGTCTAAGCACAACATAAGATGGTAGGGTACTTTGTAATTCAGGATAATGATGGATAGCTCCAAAGCTTAAGAGTTTTTTAGTGAATTTTCAAACGGAATACGATGTAAAATACTTCTTCCTAAAGTGACCTCATCGGCATATTCTAACTCGTCTCCTACGCCAATTCCGCGAGCAATTGTAGAGGTGATGACGTCTTCGCCCTCTATTTGCCTATAAATATAAAAATTGGTCGTGTCGCCTTCCATCGTGCTCGAAAGGGCAAAAATAATCTCACCAATCTCTTTGGCATGTACTTTTTGTAAAAGCGATTCAATGTTTAACTGACTAGGGCCAATGCCATCCATCGGACTTATTTTTCCTCCCAGCACGTGGTAAACGCCTTTATACTGGCTTGTATTTTCTATTGCCATCACATCTCTCACGTCTTCCACCACGCAAACGGTTCTTCTATCTCGGTTAGAACTCGCACAAATCTCGCAAATCTCTTGATCGCTTACATTGTGACAATTTTTACAAAAATTAACTTCGGTTTTTAAGTCGATTAAAGCTTTAGAAAGATGCAAAGTTTGCTCTTCTGGCTGCTTCAATAAATGAAGTACCAACCGAAGCGCGGTACGTTTTCCGATTCCTGGAAGCTGCGCCATTTCCTCTACTGCCTTTTCTAATAATTTTGATGAAAAATCCATAGGCACAAAAATAGCATAATTATATTCAACTATTCGATTAATCCTTAAGTTTGCAGCCCAACTTTTATAGTTAAATTATGGAATCGCAAAGGATTAAAATAGAACCTGATCTTTTTGACAAGATTGTTTTGTTCATTCTAATTTTAAGCGGTCTTTTATTATTTCTAATACCTGCGTATTATTTTTCTCTACTTCCCGAAATCATACCCATTCATTACAATTTTAAAGGTAAGCCCGATGGCTATGGTAATAAGAATAATATCTGGTTGTTATCTATGATAGGAAATGTCTTAGCTTTTGGTTTATATCAACTAACTCGTCACCCCGCTCTTTTTAATTATCCCGAAAATATAACTAGAAAAAAGAAACAAATTCTTTTCACTTATTCAAAAAGAACCACGCTTTGTCTAGCCGTAGTAATTTCTTTTACTATTCTTTATTTAGTAATTATGACCGTTCAAGTAGCTTTAAATTACGAAGAAGGTTTAAGCAACTATTTTTCACCAATCTTCTTAGTACTTCTTTTATCACCCGTAGTATACTATATAAGAAAATCATTATTAAATAAGTAAGTTTGCAGCTCAACTTTTATAGTTAAATTATGAAACCCATTTACATCCTAATTCTCATTGCCGCTTATTTTGGGGTTTTAATGCTTATCTCCTACTTTACAGGAAAAGAGGATTCTAACGAGGCTTTTTTTAAAGCCGAAGGCAAATCTCCTTGGTATGTGGTTGCTTTTGGGATGGTAGGCGCCTCACTATCTGGCGTCACTTTTATCTCTGTCCCCGGCTGGGTAAAAGATTCTCAGTTTAGTTATATGCAAGTCGTATTGGGCTATTTGGTGGGATATTTGGTGATTACTTTTGTTTTACTTCCGCTGTATTACCGACTCAATGTCACCTCCATTTATGAGTATTTAAAAGAACGTTTTGGGAATGTAAGTTATAAAACTGGAGCTTTTTTCTTCTTTGTCTCCAGAGTTTTAGGCGCTTCGTTTCGGTTGTTTTTGGTGGCCACAGTGCTTCAATACTTTGTGTTTGAAAGCTGGGGCGTTCCTTTTATTCTTACCGTAGTGATTTCTATCGCTTTGATTTGGATTTATACCGCTCGAGGCGGAATTAAAACTATTGTATGGACAGACACGCTGCAAACCTTATTTATGCTGAGCTCGGTTGGCGTCGCGATTTACTTTATTACGGGAGAATTAAATTGGAGCTTTACTGATTTCTTTTCTGCGGAAGCTTTACAACCCTACACCAAAACCTTCTTCACCAATGATTTTTTAGCTAAAAATTACTTTTGGAAATCTTTCTTCGGCGGAATGTTTATCACCATTTGTATGACAGGTTTAGATCAAGATATGATGCAAAAGAATTTAACTTGTAAGAGTTTAAAAGACGCTCAAAAAAATATGCTGTCTTATAGTTTTGTGTTTGTTCCCGTTAATATTGTGTTCCTATTCTTAGGAGCTTTACTCTTTATTTATGCTGAACAAAACGGAATTGCCATCCCCATGCTTGACGGAAAAGAAAAAACAGATTTATTATTTCCCGAAATTGCCCTTAACGGAAATATGGGAATAGGCCTAGGAATTATCTTTATCCTCGGTTTAATTGCTGCCGCTTATTCTAGCGCCGATAGCGCTTTAACTTCCCTCACCACCAGTTTTTGTGTCGATTTTTTAGATATCAAAAAAAAGAAAGCGATTTCACAAAAAGGATTGAGAAAAAAAGTGCATTTGGGAATTAGCGTGCTCTTGGTCTTAGTCATTGTAGCTTTTAAATATTTATTAGACAGCAGTGTCATCGATTTGCTTTTAAAAGCAGCTTCATACACTTACGGACCCTTATTAGGCTTATTCACTTTCGGGATTTTTACTAAAATTCAAATTAAGGATCAATGGGTATGGTTGGTTTCGTTAATCTCGGTTGCCATCACCTATGCGCTCGGTAGCATTCCGCCAGAATATATTGGCGGATACCACTTTAATTATGAATTATTAATCGTAAATGGCGCCATTACCTTTTTAGGACTAGTATTGATTCGTAGAAAGTAACACCAAGGTACACGCCACTTCTACTTCTATTCCTGCTTTTTTCAGCTTGTCGTAAAATTCGGGGTTTTCTGTTCCTGGATTAAAAATAACACGTTGTGGTTTCAATCCGATGATGTAATCGTAATAATCTTCTTGCCGCTGTGGATTAAGATATAATGTAACGGTATGCACATCTTTAAAATCTTTATGCTCGGTTTCTATAGTTACGCCTTCTACTTCTCCAGTGCGCAATCCAATGGCTAGAGTTTCTATATGGTTTGAAGTTAATCTATGAATAGCAATATTAGAATAACGGTTTTCTTTTAAAGAAGCGCCTATCACTAAGGTTTTTAAATTCTCGTTTTTCATATGTTTTTCTTTTCCCTAAATCTACTTTAAAAACATGATAAAATTCGGGTATTTAACGAACTCTAACAGTTTTATATAAATGTATGTGGGAGATAATACTTAAAAGCTCCCCCCCTTAAAAAAGAAGGCGTATTTTTCACTTGTGAAAAAAGGGGTGGTTTTCGCCAAATTATAAAGAAAACTCTTCCGTACGTAATTGTATTATCTCATGCCTTCATAAGCCAAAACATTAATTCTTCGATTTTTTAGATTGGAGCTTCTAATTGATTTTTTTATAAAAATAGTATTTGGTTAGTTTTTGCGTTAGGGATTGCAGTGGAAATCCTTTTGGTGAGGAACGAGCCAAAAGATTGTAATGTAAAGCCCGACCCGCTAGGGGAACGCCCAACTCATAAGAAATTTAATATTACAAAATAAAACACTTCAAATTCAAGGTATGGGCAATTCTCTTGTGGTAAAAAATCCTAAAGTCTTGTTAAAATAAATATAGCTTGCAACGCAGGAGATTTCCGTTCGTCATTAAGGTAGAGACAGTTGTTTTATTTGGTTGAGTATTTAATCAATACGGTAGTTATGGTTAGTGAAGTATTGATTAAAGTAAATGATCCCGTTGTGAGAATAACGGGATTATTTTTAAATGAACTCCTCGTTATCAAAATGTTAAATACAATTTTTGATGCAACGTTTTAAAAAATACGTCGTCTTATAGAGTAGAAGTATGTTGGTAATTTATTTGAATTAGCCTTTAAAATAAGAACCTGGCAAGACTCCTTATAAAAACCCTTGATTTCCGCATCAAGGGTTTTCTCTTTTTACCACTTTATAATGGCACTACCCCACGTGAATCCGCTACCAAAGGCGGCTAAAACTACATGGTCTCCTTCTTTAATTTTCCCTTGTTCCCAAGCTTCAGTTAGCGCAATAGGAATAGACGCCGCTGTGGTGTTTCCATACTTTTGAATGTTATTGTACACTTGATCGTCGGTTAGTATAAATTTCTTCTGTATAAATTGAGAAATTCTTAAGTTCGCTTGATGCGGAATAAGCATATCGATATCGCTTACTTCCAATTCGTTTTTTTGCAAACCTTCCATAATTACTTCGGAAAAACGCTGTACGGCATTTTTAAATACAAACTGCCCATTCATATAAGGATAATACGGAATGTCTTCTTGCGGGTTTTCCTCAATAAGTTCAGGTACCCAATGCATGGTACTTGGGCCTTTTAAAGAAAGTTCTAAGGCATGTTTCCCTTCAGAATGGAGGTGTGTAGAAAGAATCCCACGATCTTTATCATCACTTCGAGTCAACACGGCTGCTCCTGCTCCATCTCCAAAAATCACAGAAACTGACCTTCCGCGAGTCGTCATATCCAATCCGCCGCTATGGTTTTCGCTTCCTATAAGAAGCACATTTTTATACATTCCGGTTTTAATAAATTGGTCGGCTACAGAAAGTCCGTAAATAAAACCGCTACACTGGTTTCTTACATCTAAAGTGGGACAGGTATGAATGCCTAACATTTCTTGAACCTGTACGCCACAACCTGGAAAATAATAATCTGGACTTAAGGTGGCAAATACGATTAAATCTACATCGTCTTTATCAATTTTTGCACGTTCTATAGCAATTTTTGCCGCTTTCATTCCCATCACTGCGGTAGAGTTGCCATCGCCTTCTTTAATGTGTCTTCTTTCTTTGATTCCCGTTCTTTCTTGGATCCACTCATCATTGGTATCCATCACTTTAGAAAGATCTTCATTAGTAACAACATTCTCTGGAACATAACTTCCCAATCCCGCAATTTTAGATTGATATAACATATTTTTCTTTTAAATTAAGGTTGAAGAGATAAGCATTGAAGCTCTATCTGCGGAAGCAATATACATATTATTGGGTTTTATCAAGAGTTTAAAGCCTCCATAATGTATGCGTGCATAATAAAAAAAGCAGATCCCTTTTACGAGATCTGCTCTACTAACTAACCAATCTACTAGTTTAAAAAACTAGTTACGTTAAATATCTTTCTGTCATCTTTTATGTACAATGAAAATTTTCTACTGAAGAAAAAATGCTCTATTTCTCAAATTAAACTTTATTGATATTGACAACTGAGTATTTTTCTTATTCTAAACTTCCGCAGTATTTTTTATACTGTTTGGTATCTATTTCTGCTTCTAAATCGTGAAGTAAATTATATAAGCCAAAAAATGTTCTATTGATATATAAAAAGTGTTTACTTCCTCTATTTCCATTCATTTTACGCAGTTCTGTATCTTTGCTATATTTTTCGCTCAACGCGGAAATCTTGCTCCAAAATTCTTCGCTAGCGAAATCAAAAGTATCGCCGTGAAACGGACTCGTAAACAAGCTCAACATTTCATAAAACAGCGTTGAGAAATAATCGATTTCTTTCTTAGAATCATCTTCTCTCAAAATTTCTAATTCATACAATTTCTCTAAAAAGAACTCCTTATTATTAATGTTACTTGGTACCGCCAATTGAAAATAAGGCTTATAAAATTCTTCGGGTACTTGCTTTATACATCCAAAATCTATAGCGATTAAATTGCGTTCCTTATCTACTAAAAAGTTCCCAGGGTGTGGATCTGCGTGTACGGCCTTCAACTCGTGCATTTGATACATATAAAAATCCCAAAGCGCTTGTCCCAATTTATCTCCTTCTTCTTTGGTAAAATCTCCCTTGGTAAATTCACTTAGATGCTGACCCTCCATCCAATCCATTGTGATGATTTTTTCGCTAGAGAGATCTTCATAATATTTAGGAAAACGCAATCCTTCTATTTTCGAACATTCCGAAGAAATATGTTTACTCTGCTCCACCTCTAAAATATAATCGGTTTCTTCGATGAGTTTTCCTTCTACTTCCTTAAAATACTTATTAGAATCGCTTCCTTGTAGGTTAAACATTCTAGTAGCGATAGGTTTTACCATAGCCAAATCTGAACTGATACTTTCTGCAACTCCAGGATATTGGATTTTCACAGCAAGTTTTTTCCCATCTTTTGTCGCTTGGTGCACCTGGCCGATGCTCGCAGCATTTATGGAGTTGGAATTGAAAGTATCATAAAGATCTTCTGGATATCCTCCTTGGTATTTTTTAAATGTTTTTCTTACTAACGGCGCTGATAACGGTGGAACGCTAAACTGCGCTAAACTAAATTTCTCTACATAAGCACTAGGCAGCAAACTTTTTTCCATAGAAAGCATTTGAGCCACTTTAAGCGCGCTACCTTTAAGATTTTTGAGTCCGTCGTAGATATCGCCTGCATTGTCCTCGTCCAATTGATCTCTATTTAAGTCTTTATCAAAAGCCTTTTTACTGTAATATTTTAAATAGTTACCACCAATTTTTACACCGGTTTTCACCATTTCGGTAGTTCTACCGAGTTTCCCTACGGGTATTTTGTCTATTGATTTCACAAGTTTATTTTTTTCTACTACCTATTAATAAGATATTAATTACGTTGAATCATCCCTAAGCCATTCTTTCTTTAAAAAGAAACTTTCCAAAATCTAAAATCCCTTCTAAAGGTGTATTATCAAATACATCAAAAATGGTACTTACAGATTTCTCTATCGCAACATCTGTTTTTTCAAATTGAGAAGAATTGTCATCCATCCAAAATTTTAATAAAAACATGGTTTGCAACCACGCACCTTCAGAAAATACAGTTTTATTCTTTTGAAGTATTTTAAGATTCTTTTCAGCATTATCATCTGCGATCAAGCCTTTAGCAAAATCTTTTATATTCTTTCGCAAGCCTTTCAACTGCTCTAGATTTTTTAAAGTACTTTCGTTTCTATTCAACATAAACAGAACGTAACTTCTATTTGCAGTTAGCATTTCAAAGAAGGTGTAGAAGAAAGTAAGCATCTTTTCTTTACTACTAAACGAATCTACCTCTGGGCTTGCTTGCATTAAGCGAATGCTTTTCACGTAAAATTGATTCCAAATTTCTTTTTGAATCGCTTCTAAACTTCCGAAAGATTGATAAAATTCTTCTTCGGTTGATTTGTTTTCTTTTGCAAATTTATATACAGATTTAGGAATCTCTTCCTCCTCCAACACATATTCCATAAAATTGGAAATCCATGTATCAGCAGTCATTTTCGTAACTTTCTTTTTGGTGGCTGTTTTTTTATTGGGAGTCGATTTTTTCTTTTCCATAATTGTAATATTTATCTCAAAGATAAGTTTTTGTTTAGGTTTATCCTGAAAACATTAAACAAATGTTTGTTAAATTATTAATGCGTTTAGACGACATCATAGCTTCATTCTTACGAAATAAGAAATCTTCCGAAGTAAAAATTTATGGTAATCCTTAAACTATGCCAGTTTGTCATTTTTATGCTATTGGTATTTTTTTTGACATTAGGGAAAACAGAAAACAATTTTTAAATAAAAAACTATAGATATGGCAACAGGAAAAATTAATGTTTCGGTAGAGAATATTTTTCCCTTAATTAAGAAGTTTCTTTACAGTGACCATGAAATCTTCTTGCGCGAATTAATTTCGAATGCAACCGATGCTACCTTAAAACTAAAGCATCTAACCAATATTGGAGAAACAGACGTTGAATACGGAAATCCTACGATTGAAGTAAAAATAGATAAAGAAAATCAGAAGCTTCACATCATCGATCAAGGAATTGGGATGACCAAAGAAGAAGTTGAAAAGTACATTAATCAGGTGGCTTTTTCTGGAGCAGAAGAGTTCTTAGAACAGTATAAGGACTCTGCTAAAGATAGCGGGATTATTGGTCACTTCGGACTTGGATTCTACTCGGCATTTATGGTAGCCAATAAAGTGGAAATCATTACCAAATCTTATAAGGACGAACCTGCAGCGCATTGGATTTGCGAAGGAACTACCGATTTTACCATTGAAGAAGCCGATAAAAAAGAGCGCGGATCTGAAGTTATTCTTCACATTAATGATGATGAAAAGGAGTTTTTAGAAGAAAGCAAAATTGGAGAGCTTTTAAGCAAGTACAATAAGTTTATGCCAGTTCCTATTAAATTTGGAACTAAAGAAAAAGAGCTTCCAAAAGCAGAAGATGCTCCCGAAGATGAAGAAGCAAAGAATGTAACGGTAGATAACATCATCAACAATCCAGACCCTGCTTGGACGAAACAACCCACAGAGTTAGAAGAGGAAGATTATAAAGGTTTCTATCGCGAGCTCTATCCAATGCAAATGGAGGAGCCACTTTTCCACATCCATTTAAATGTAGATTATCCATTCAATTTAACGGGTATTTTATACTTCCCAAAATTGAGTAATAATATGACGATGCAACAAGATAAAATTCAGTTGTATCAAAACCAGGTTTTTGTAACCGATAATGTAGAAGGAATTGTACCCGAGTTTTTAACGATGCTACGCGGAGTTATTGATTCTCCAGATATTCCCTTAAACGTCTCTCGTTCTTACTTGCAGGCCGATGGCGCGGTGAAAAAAATCTCTAGCTACATTACGCGTAAAGTAGCCGATAAATTAAAGTCTCTATTTAATGAAAACCGTGAAGATTTCGAGAAGAAATGGAACGACATTAAAGTGGTGATTGAGTACGGAATGCTTTCTGAAGATAAATTCTTTGATAAAGCAGATAAGTTTGCCTTGTACCCAACGGTAGATGAAAATTACTTTACGTATGATGAGCTTCAAGAGAAAATAAAAGATAACCAAACCGACAAAGACGGGAAAATGGTGATTCTTTATGCTTCTAATAAAGATGAGCAGCACAGCTATATTGAAGCAGCGAAAACAAAAGGATACGAGGTTCTATTATTAGACTCTCCTATTGTTCCGCATTTGATTCAGAAATTAGAATCTTCTAAAGAAAACATCTCTTTTGTTCGTGTAGATAGTGATCACATCAACAATCTTATTAAGAAAGAAGAGGAAGAAGTCTCTAAACTTTCTGAAGAAGAGAAAGAAAAACTAAAAACAGATTTTGAAAAAGTGGTTCCTAAAGAAAAGTACACCGTTCAATTAGAAGCGATGGATAGTTCTGCAGCGCCATTAATCATCACGCAGCCTGAGTTTATGCGAAGAATGAAGGAAATGCAGCAAACTGGCGGCGGCGGAATGTTTGGAATGGGCAATATGCCAGAAATGTACAACTTGGTGGTAAATACCAACCACTCGTTAATTTCTACCATTTTAAGCAGCGATGAAGAAGCTCAAGGAAAACTAATCAAGCAATCCTTAGACTTAGCTAGACTTTCTCAAAACCTATTAAAAGGAGAAGAATTGACAAGCTTTGTTAAACGAAGTTTTGATATGATAAAGTAAATTATTTGTTGATCATTTATTATAAAAAACCGTTTCACACTTCTTGAAACGGTTTTTTATTTTTTTACCTTAGCGACTTAATAAAATTTTAATTTACTATGACAAAATATATTTTATTGGTTTTGGTTTCTTTTGCCATTTTTTCTTGTCAAGAAGAAAAAAAAACTAAAAAAGAAAATGACAAAGCTACGGTTACCCAAAAAGATATAGAACAAAAAGAAACATTATCACCTGCAGAGCAGTTTGCTGCAAATATTCAATCTGCTCACCAAACATCTAATTTCAAAAGTCAAGAAGCGATCCAGTTTAAGCTAAATTTAAAGTTTGGGGGTAAGCAAAGAATGAATGCGAAAATCACTATGCTTACCAATTCTAGTAAAATTAGGATTGAAAAAGAAGATGGTACCATTTTAATGTATGATAATGAAAAAGCATTTTTATTTCCTAAAGAAAATAATTATGACGGAGCAAGGTTTGATATGTTTACTTGGACCTACTTTTTTGCTTTACCATTCAAACTAACAGATCGTGGTACAAATTGGCAAGATCTAAAAGAAAACGAACTTAATGAAACTCAATATGAAACTGCAAAACTTACCTTCGGAGATAATATTGGAGACGCTCCAGACGATTGGTATGTCATCTATTCCGATAAGCAAACCAAACTTATGAAAGCTGCAGCTTATATTGTTACCTTTGGAAAAGATACCGCTACTGCGGAAGAAAACCCACACGCTATTGTTTATGATAACTATTTTAGTGTAAATGGAGTTGCTTTTGCCAAAGAGTGGTTCTTTTATAATTGGAGTGAAGAAAAAGGGATTTATGGAGACCCTATTGGAAGTGGTGAAATTTCTAATGTTAAGTTTATAATAGCAAAAGAAGACTTTTTTATAGCACCAAAAGAGAGCATAGAAATAAAAAAATAATAAAACCTAGAGTATTGTAAAGACCACAGATAGCTTTATCTTTGCAAGATTAAATTTTTGATATGATTAAAATAACTTTGCCAGATGGCAGTATAAAAGAATTTGAGAGCGGCACTACCGTTCTAGAAGTAGCCAAAAGCATTAGTGAAGGTTTAGCCAGAAATGTGATTTCTGCAAGTTTTAACGACACCACCGTAGAGACCAAGACCGCATTAACCCACGATGGTTCTTTAATTTTATATACTTGGAAAGACGACCAAGGCAAAAAAGCTTTTTGGCACAGTTCTGCCCACGTTTTGGCGCAAGCTATTCAAGAATTATATCCAGGCGCTAAACTAACGATTGGCCCTGCCATTGATAATGGTTTCTATTATGATGTAGATTTTGGCGAGGATAAAATATCTGACAATGACTTCAAGAAAATTGAAGATAAAATGCTCGAAATCTCTCGTGGGAAACATGAGTTTTCTATGCGTGACGTTTCTAAAAATGACGCCCTAGCCTTCTACAAAAAAGAAGACAACCCTTTTAAAGTGGAATTGATAGAAAATTTAACTGACGGAGATATTACTTTTTGTGATCACGATTCCTTTACAGATTTATGTCGTGGAGGCCATATTCCCAACACAGGAATTATTAAGGCTGTAAAAGTGATGAGCGTTGCCGGAGCCTATTGGCGAGGTGATGAAAATAACCCTCAACTTACTCGAGTTTATGGGATTTCATTTCCGAAGCAAAAAGAATTAAAAGAATATTTAGAACTTCTTGAAGAGGCCAAGAAAAGAGATCATAGGAAATTAGGAAAAGAATTACAACTTTTTACTTTTTCTCAAAAAGTAGGTCAGGGTCTGCCATTGTGGCTTCCTAGAGGCGCTGCTTTACGAGAACGATTAGAAGATTTTTTAAAGAAAGCACAAAGGAAAGCAGGTTACGAAATGGTGGTTACTCCGCATATTGGTCAGAAGGAACTTTATGAAACTTCGGGACACTATGCAAAATATGGAGAAGACAGCTTTCAGCCTATTAAAACGCCACACGAAGGCGAAGAGTTTTTATTAAAACCGATGAACTGTCCACACCACTGTGAGATTTACAATGCATCACCTTGGTCGTATAAAGATTTACCCAAACGTTTTGCTGAATTTGGTACGGTGTATCGTTATGAGCAAAGTGGAGAATTACACGGTTTAACACGTGTTCGTGGTTTTACGCAAGATGACGCGCATATTTTTTGTACTCCAGATCAATTAGATGAGGAATTCAAGAAAGTAATCGATTTGGTACTATACGTTTTTGGTTCGTTAGGTTTTGAAAACTTTACAGCTCAAGTTTCTTTAAGAGACCCAGAAAGTAAAGAAAAATATATTGGATCTGATGAAAACTGGGAAAAGGCAGAAAAAGCTATACTTAATGCGACTAAAGCAAAAGAACTTAATTACGTGGTAGAAACTGGCGAAGCTGCATTTTATGGTCCTAAACTAGACTTTATGGTAAAGGATGCTTTAGGCAGAAGCTGGCAATTAGGAACAATTCAGGTAGATTATAACTTACCAGAACGTTTCGATCTTACGTACAAAGGTAGTGACAATGAGCTACACAGACCTGTGATGATTCACCGAGCACCTTTTGGAAGTATGGAGCGTTTTATCGCTATTTTACTAGAACACACGGGAGGAAATTTCCCACTTTGGTTGATGCCCGAGCAGGCTATCATCTTGTCTTTGAGTGAGAAATATGAAAAATATACCCGAAAAGTTTTAAATTTGCTAGAAAATAACGAAATTCGCGCCCGTATCGATGACAGAAGTGAAACAATGGGTAAGAAGATTCGGGAAGCCGAAATGGATAAACTCCCATTTATGCTGATAGTTGGAGAACAAGAAGAAAAAGACGGCACAGTTTCTGTACGTAAACATGGGGGTGAAGATTTAGGCGCCATGAGCGTAGAAAAATTTGCTGAAATTATAAAAGGGGAAATTGCTTCTACCCTAAAAACATTTGAAGTTTAATTTAAAATTATAGAGCCATAGCAATACGTAGAAAAAGATCAAGAAAACCTTTAAGAGAAATTAAGGAAGATCCGCATAGAATTAACGGAAAAATTCGCGCAGAAGAAGTTCGTTTAGTCGGTGATAATGTAGAAATGGGAGTATATCCTATTAAGAAAGCATTAGACATCGCTGAAGAATTAGGTGTAGATTTGGTAGAAATTTCGCCAAATGCTAAACCACCCGTTGCAAAAGCAATGGATTATAAGAAATTCCTTTACGAACAAAAGAAAAGAGAAAAGAGTTTAAAGGCAAAAGCTTCTAAGGTAGTGATTAAAGAAATTCGTTTTGGTCCTAATACAGACGATCACGATTATGAATTTAAGAAAAATCATGGGAAGAAATTCTTAGAGGATGGCGCAAAACTGAAAGCCTATGTTTTCTTTAAAGGACGTTCTATTGTTTTTAAAGATCAAGGAGAGATTCTCTTACTTCGTTTAGCACAAGATTTAGAAGAAGTAGGTAAAGTAGAGCAAATGCCTAAATTAGAAGGTAAGCGTATGACGATGTTCATTGCTCCTAAAAAAGTGAAATAACTTCTAAAGTAGAAGTCAAGATTATATAGAGAGATAAATAAAACCTAAGGATATTATGCCTAAAATGAAAACCAAATCTAGTGCTAAAAAGCGTTTTAAGCTTACAGGTACTGGAAAAATTAAAAGAAAGCACGCGTTTAAAAGTCATATTTTAACTAAGAAGTCTAAAAAACGTAAGCTTAAATTAACTCATACTACTTTAGTACATAAAGCAGATGAGGATAACATTAAACTTCAATTACGCTTAAAGTAATTGTGAGTTTAATTGGTTAAACCAATTTAATAACCCTGGAGTAAGGCTTTACAAAGAATTCATGTAACTATGAATCGCCTACTACAAAAACAATAAAATTATGCCAAGATCAGTAAATTCAGTAGCTTCAAGAGCCAGAAGAAAAAAGGTGATGAAGCAAGCAAAAGGTTACTTTGGACGTCGTAAAAACGTTTGGACAGTAGCAAAAAACGCGGTGGACAAAGCAATGTTATATGCTTATAGAGACCGTAAAGCAAAGAAAAGAAACTTCCGTACACTATGGATTACCCGTATTAATGCAGGTGCTCGTATGCATGGAATGTCGTATTCTCAATTTATGGGAAAAGCGAAAGCTAGTGGAATCGAATTAAACCGTAAGGTTTTAGCCGATTTAGCAATGAATCACCCAGAGGCTTTTAAAGCTGTAGTTGAGAAAGTAAAATAAATTTGCAACCCATTTATCTCTCATATATTAAAAACCCTCTCTTTTTGAGAGGGTTTTTTTATCTTACTACGTATTGTATTTGTTGAAGTAATATGCGTTTAATTTTACTACTATAATTTTTATATATGTGTAAATCTATTCTATTTTCCATTGCTATCTTTTTGTTAAGCTTTACCATTAGTGCTCAAGTTCCTGTGCATTTAATTAAGTTTAAAAAGTACTATCGCTTAAAAGATAAGTCAGAAGTGTTTATTCCATTAGGGAATGTATCTTTTGCAGATACTGTCATCGATTTTAAGGAAGGAAATCCTAAAGCCTTACCCGAATATAGCGATCCTTTAGCTGCAGTAGGTGAACCTGACTATGAAAAGTATTTGGATCAATCTTATGTTTCCCTAGGTTGCCTAGGACAAATGACTGCTGTTTTTAAAGACAATGGTTTTATTGACATTGATGGCCCCGATTTATATTTTTTTGAAATTGGTCCTTCTATTGAATCTTTTAAAGTGGAGATTTCTAGTGATAATGAAAACTGGATAAATATTGGGAGAGTAGATGGAGGAAAATCTGCTATAGATATTGCCCGTGCTAACATTCCTAAAGAAGAGGAAGCGATTTATTATTATGTAAGAATAACTGATTTAGCTTCTTTCTGTAGCGGTCCTACTGCCGGAGCTGACATTGACGCCATCGGAACCGTAGGAGCTGTTTTAAAACTTAATGTGGAAGCCAATTTATTGTTCGATACCGATAAGTACGATTTAAAACAAACTGCCTTAGAGAAACTAGAAGAATTTAAAGACGTTATAGTTCAAATTCCCAAAGCCGAAATCATCATCTCTGGCCACACTGATAGCGATGCTGATGACGCCTATAACTACACCCTAGGAATGAATAGAGCTAAAGCGGTAGAATCCTATCTGCATCAAATCCTAGAAGGAAAGGGTGAATATACCTACAAAACAGAATCTTACGGAGAACGTGAACCTATCGTAGAAAATAATTCTGAAAGAAATAAGCAGAAAAATAGACGCGTAGAGATTCTAGTCTTACCAGATAAAGAATTCTATAAAATACCCGTGAAGTCTGAGTAAGATTATAGACCTCTGCTGCTTTTAGATTATAGAAACTAAACTTAAAACAAAATCTACAATAAGCAACGTCTCAAATTACCGACCTTTATTAAATTAGAAAAAAATTTGACGCGCAGTTGAGAGGTCGTGAGGTCTCGACTCCGCTCGACCTGACATTTAAAAGACTATTTCCTACGATTCAATTTATTTAGAAATAGATCTGCGTTATTACTAAAAAAACTCTAGGTCTTCTGCTTCTTCTTTTTTGCTGCAGGAAATAAGACATTATTTAATATAAGTCGGTAGCCGGGAGAAGTAGGATGAAGCGAAAGTTCTGTTTTGGGATCTCCTACTTTATGCTGATAATCTTCTGGATCGTGCCCTCCATAAAAGGTAAAGAAACCTTTTCCTTTAATTCCGTGGATGTACCTTGCTTCTTGGTTCGCTTTATTTTCTCCCATCACCAACACATTTGCTTTAATGGTTTGCCTATCAAAAGAAGTAGTTTGTCCCATAAATCCTTTCACTAAAGACGTATGATTTTGACAAAGCATTGTAGGCACCGGATCCCATTTAGCAGAAAAATTCATTAGCGTAAAATAATCAATTTCTTTAGGAATTCTTCGCTTCGTCGTCATATCTATAGACGAAAACTCATAAACCATTGGACTTCTTTCCAAAATAAAATCTGTAAAGGCAAAGGTCTTAGAAAAATCTATTTTGCTTTGATACCCAGGATCGCTGGCATCGCCATCAAACATAGGTTCACAAATATCTACGCCTTCAGCAGATAATGCGATGTCAAAACTATCGGTAGCGCTACACATCGCAAACATAAATCCGCCTCCAACCACATAATTTCTAATTTTTAAAGCAACGTCTAGTTTTTCTTCAGATACTTTTTGGTAGCCTAATTCTTTCGCTAGATTTTCGGCATTTTTCTTTTCTTCTATATACCAAGGAGTCGCTCGATAACGTTTGTAAAACTTCCCATATTGACCTGTGAAATCTTCGTGGTGCAAGTGCAGCCAATCGAATAGCAATAACTCATCTTCTAAAACTTCTGTATCGTAAATGGTTTCATAAGGAATTTCAGCGTAAGTAAGTACCATTGTTACCGCATCATCCCAGGGAGCATTTCCACTTGGAGAATAAACGGCAATTTTAGGAGCTTTCTCTAAAACGACGGCGTCCATATTTTTAGACGGACTTTCAATTTCAGTTAAAATTGATTCCGCTTTAACGTCACTCAACAACTCAAATGAAACCCCACGTATCTGGCATTCTTTCCGTAAAGCATCGGTATCTGGCATTAAAAAAGAGCCTCCTCTATAATTAAGCAGCCACTTTACCTTCTGTTGCTTGGCAAGAATCCAATAAGTAATTCCGTAGGCTTTTAGATGATTTTTCTGCGTTTCAGCATCCATAGGAATTAACACATAGGATGCGAAAGATTCCATCGAAAAAAACAAGGTGACAAAGACGAATAAAAATATTTTCTTCATACTTAAAAGTAAGTATATTATTTAGAAAATTAGACTAAAAAAAATACTTTTTAAAAAGGCACATCATCTTCATCTCTCTGATCTAATTTTGGTGACGAAGAACCAAAAGCATCTTCTAAGGAAGGGAAATTTTGTGGATCAAAACCTTCTTTGTTCTCATCCTGATTCATTTTAGAAGGTATCTCTGAAGGATAGTCAAAATCATCTAAGTTATCAAACTTACCAAGATTACCAATAAATTTGAGACGAATGCTATCTAAACCACCATTACGGTGCTTGGCAATTATAAATTCGGCCTGACCATCTGTTGGTGATTGTTCGTCATCATCCCACTCATCAATTTTGTAATATTCTGGTCTATAAATAAACGATACAATATCGGCATCTTGCTCAATCGCTCCAGATTCTCTCAAATCTGAAAGTAAAGGACGTTTGCTCCCTCCTCTGGTCTCTACCGCACGCGATAGCTGGGAAAGTGCGATTACGGGAACATTCAATTCTTTTGCCAGAGCTTTTAGGTTACGCGAAATCGTCGAAATTTCTTGTTCCCTATTTCCTCCTCCTTTTTGCGAACCTCCTGCCGTCATCAACTGCAAGTAATCAATCACGATAAGCTTAATCCCGTGTTGAGAAGCTAAACGTCTTGCTTTTGCTCGTAAATCGAAAATGGAAAGCGATGGCGTATCATCAATAAATAATGGGGCTTTCTCTAGACCTTTTACTTTTACGTTCAGTTGTTCCCACTCGTGTGTTTCTAGATTTCCTGTTCTTAATTTTTCTGAAGAAAGTCCAGTTTCCGAAGAAATTAAACGGGTAATTAATTGTACCGAAGACATCTCACAAGAGAAGAAAGCCACGGGAATATTTTGACCTACCGCAATATTTCTCGCCATAGATAAAGTCAAAGCTGTTTTTCCCATACCTGGTCTTGCAGCAACAATAATTAAATCACTAGGCTGCCATCCTGAAGTTAGTTGATCTAATTTATCAAATCCTGAAGGGATTCCACTTAAACCTTCCTTATTAGAAATCTCTTCTATTCGCTTTTTAGCTTGAATCACCAAACTCTCAGCAGTTTCCGAAGAACGTTTAATATTTCCTTGGGTTACTTCATAGAGTTTAGATTCTGCTTTATCCAATAAATCAAAAACATCGGTACTTTCATCGTAAGAATCTTCAATAATTTCACTCGAAATTTTAATTAAGCTCCGCTGAATATATTTCTGTAAAATAATCCTTGCGTGAAACTCAATATGTGCCGAAGAAGATACTTTTTGAGTGAGTTGAATCAAATAATAATCACCACCAACCATTTCTAACTTTCCGTCCTTCTTTAATTGACTAGAAACCGTTAATAAGTCGACTGGCTGGCTATGTTCAAAGAGTAAAAAGATAGCCTCATATATATATTTATGAGCATCTTTATAGAAAACATCAGGATGTAGGATGTCGATCACTTCATCTACCCCTTTTTTGTCAATCATCATTGCTCCAATCACAACTTCCTCTAATTCAACTGCTTGAGGAGGTAATTTTCCTTTCTCTAACTGAATAATATTGCTTTTGGGTGCAGAATATGCTCGACTTTGTTTTACTTTCTCCATAGTACGAATGTAAAAAAATTGTTAATGAAAACGTTGTTTTTTGTGATTAGCTTAGTTCACATGTTATGAACAATTCTCCTGTTCATAACTTATATTTTTTGTTAATAACCACAAAAAAATCCGAAACAAACAGCTTCGGATTTTGTATTTGTAAGATTAAGTGCTGCTAACCTTTAAAGACTCCCATAGAAGAATATTTTTCCATCCTAGCATCCACCAAATCTTTTGGTGATAAGTTTTTTAATTCCTCGTGAGAATCAATAATTACCTTTTTTAGGTTTGTAAACATTTCCTCTCTGTTGCTATGCGCTCCACCCAAAGGTTCCTTGATAATCGTATCAATTACTTTAAGTTTCTTCGCATCGGTAGCCGTGAGTTTTAATGCTTCGGCTGCTTGCTCTTTATGATCCCAGCTTCGCCATAAAATAGAAGAACAGTTTTCTGGAGAAATTACAGAATACCAAGAATTTTCTAACATCATCACTTTATCTCCTACACCTATTCCTAAAGCTCCCCCGCTTGCTCCTTCTCCAATCACAATGACGATGATAGGAACTTTAAGGCGAGTCATTTCTATAATATTTCTAGCAATTGCTTCTCCTTGTCCGCGTTCTTCTGCTTCTAAACCGGGATAAGCACCAGGGGTATCTATAAATGTTACTACAGGAACTCCAAATTTCTCGGCAGATTTCATTAAGCGCAATGCTTTGCGATAGCCTTCTGGATTGGCCATACCAAAATTACGGTATTGCCTTGTTTTGGTATTATAGCCCTTCTGCTGACCAAAAATCATAAAGCTTTGATCTCCAATTTTACCTAAGCCACCAACCATGGCTTTATCATCTGCCACATTTCGATCCCCGTGAAGCTCTAAAAATGTATCTCCACAAATGGCGTTAATATAATCTAAGGTATAGGGTCTATTGGGGTGTCTTGATAATTGAACGCGTTGCCAAGCCGTTAGATTTTTATATATCTCTTTCTTAGTCGATTCTAATTTCTTCTCTAATTGCTTGCAGGTTTCACTTACATCTACTTCACTATCTACACCAATGGCGCAAGCTTTATTAAATTGTTCTTGTAGCTCTTTGATGGGAGCTTCAAATTCTAAGTATTCCATAGTGGGTTATGGCTTTTATTAGTTTATAGCCTACAAATATATAAAACTTATGCTTGGGTAATCCAACTTAGATTTATTAATTTAAAGTAGAATTTACTTTACGGAAATAATCGTAATTTCTAATAAAATTAGCGCTTAGCTTTTCGCAGTAAGAAAAAAGCGAGCACCCCAAAAAAGACATTGGGAAACCACACCGCTATCAATGGAGAAAACGTAGATTTCTCTGCCATGGTACCAAACACTTTATCAAAAAAGACGAAAACAAAGGCTATCGCAATCCCTATAGCTAAATTAACTCCCATTCCTCCTCTTCTCTTCATCGCCGAAACCGCTACCGCAATAATCGTTAAAATATATGCAGAAACCGGTAAACTCCATCGTTTGTAAGCCACTACTTTATACCTATTGATATTGGCGGAACCTCGTTTTTTCTCTTGCGCTATAAATTCATTTAGCTCGGTAAAATTCTTGGTTTCGGCAATGTAGGAAACCGGAGTAAGTTCATCAAATTCAAAAGGCAAAACAGTATCCAGTTTTCTATTTTGAATCAACACATCATCGGAATCAACTCCCACTATTCTTTTTTCAAAATTAGATAAGGTATAGCTAGAGTCTTTGGGATTAAAGCTCAATCTACTAGCGCTTATCTTAAATTGAAGTACATTTTCTTTAAAATGCTCTAGACTAAAATTACTTGCAGTTCTATTCTTAGGATCAAAATTGGTAGCAAAAATAAACTCGTCGTCATTAATTTGCTTAAAGACGTCTTTTGTTTCTGCTGCTCCTTTGCCTCGTTTTAGGTATTCATAAGTAAAGTCGTTAAATCCTTGACTGGCACTTGGCGCTAAATACATTCCCATAATCAAAGCACCAAAACATATAATCGTAGCTCCTATTAAGTAAGGTCTTAAAAACCGAGTAAAGGAAACCCCTGAACTTAAAAAGGCGATAATTTCTGTATTGTTCGCCAACTTAGAGGTGAAAAAAATCACCGACAAGAATAAAAATATAGGAAAAAGCAGGTTGGCAAAATAAATGGTAAAATCTACATAATAATAGGCTACTTCTATAAAGGGTACTTCGTTCGCCAAGATTTTATCAATCTTTTCTGCAAGGTTTACCGTAATCCCAATTGGGATAAACAGCAACAGCAACGTAAAAAACGTTCCTAAATAGCGCTTCAGAATGTACCAATCTAATATTTTCAATCTATAACCTTTTATCCATTTGTTTCACCATTTTATCTTTCCATTCTCTAAAGTCTCCAGCAATGATATGCTTTCTAGCTTCACGAGTTAACCAAAGGTAGAATCCTAGATTGTGTATGGTAGCAATTTGCTTGCCAAGCATTTCGTTTACAGAAAATAGATGCTTCAAATACGCTTTAGAATATTCGGTGTCCACCCAAGTCATTCCCATCTCATCAATAGGAGAAAAATCATCGTACCACTTTCTATTTTTAATGTTAATAGTTCCGTGAGCGGTAAACAGCATTCCATTTCTCGCATTTCGGGTTGGCATCACACAGTCAAACATATCAACACCTAAAGCAATATTCTCTAAAATATTAATTGGGGTTCCTACGCCCATTAAATACCTAGGTTTATCTTCTGGTAAAATTGCAGTCACCACTTCAGTCATGGCATACATTTCTTCCGCAGGTTCCCCTACTGAAAGTCCGCCAATCGCATTTCCTTCGGCGCCAGCCTTAGCAATATATTCTGCAGATTGCTGTCTTAAATCTTTATAGGTGCTTCCTTGAACGATGGGAAATAAACTTTGCTCATATCCGTAAAGCGGAGGTGTATTTTTAAAACGAACCATACAACGGTCCAACCAACGATGCGTCATATGCATAGAACGTTTGGCGTAGCGATAATCGCAAGGATACGGTGTGCATTCATCAAAAGCCATGATAATATCGGCTCCAATGGTTCGCTGTACGTCCATCACGTTTTCTGGAGTAAAAAAGTGTAAACTCCCATCTATATGAGATTTAAACTTTACGCCTTCCTCTTTTATTTTTCGGTTAGCCGAAAGCGAGTAGACTTGATATCCGCCAGAATCGGTTAAAATATTGCGGTCCCAATTCATAAATTTATGCAAACCGCCTGCTTTTTTAAGCACTTCCATTTGAGGTCTTAAATAAAGGTGGTAGGTATTTCCTAAGATTATATCGGGATTAATCTCTTCCTTAAGTTCTCTTTGATGAACTCCTTTTACAGTTCCTATAGTGCCTACAGGCATAAAAATAGGGGTTTCTATCTTTCCGTGCGCGGTGGTTATTTCTCCAGCTCGGGCTTTACTCCCACTATCTTTGGCTAATAAATCAAATTTCATATGTCTTTTTCAAAAGTGCAAAGATAAACAACTCTATGCAATGACTTGAAAAAAATAGATAACTTCAATTATTAAATTCGGCAGTTTTCTGAAAAACGAATTGGAGGTAATGTACAGTAACCTCTTTTTTACCTGTTTTATTTTAAAATTGTGATAGAATAAACTGGTGTTATTTGATCTAACCTTTATTATTTAAGCAATCTATAGCGTAATGATATATAAGCTTAATTACTCAAATCATAACTATATTACTAAACAAGTCTTTTATCTTAGGTCTTGCAGCGAAGCGTTCTTATATCTTACGAAGACACAAATAAATCTATATTCACATTTTCGGTTAATAATTCACTTTAAATTTCTTTTAAAAGCCTTTAATTAAGGTTACTTTTGCAGAAATCGATTTAACACAACGTTTATCATGTCAAACATAGCACAACTAGAAGACTTTGTAACCCAAGTAAGAAGGGATATTCTTAGACAAGTTCATAAAGTAAATAGCGGTCACCCAGGAGGTTCTCTTGGATGCGCCGAATTTTTTACGGCACTTTATCAAGAAGTGATGGATTATTCTACAGATTTTACGATGGACGGAAAGAATGAAGATCTTTTCTTTTTATCTAACGGACATATTTCACCCGTATTTTATAGTGTTCTCGCTAGAAGCGGATTTTTTCCTGTAGAAGAGCTTAATACCTTTAGATTATTAGATTCTCGCTTACAAGGACATCCTACTACCCACGAAGGTTTACCCGGAATACGAATTGCTTCTGGATCACTAGGACAAGGGATGTCGGCTGCTATTGGTGCCGCCGAAACTAAAAAATTAAATAAAGATTCTCATCTCGTTTATTCTTTACACGGCGACGGAGAGTTACAAGAAGGTCAGAACTGGGAAGCGATTATGTACGCTGCCGGAAACAAAGTAGACAACTTAATTTCTTCCGTAGACGTAAACGGACAGCAGATTGACGGTTCTACAGAAAATGTTCTTCCACTAGGAAACCTAAGAGGAAAATTTGAAGCTTTTGGTTGGGAGGTTTTAGAGGTAGAAGATGCAAATAACATTACCCAGGTAATAGAAGGTTTAAAAGAAGCTAAATCGAGAACGGGAAAAGGGAAACCAGTTTGTATTTTATTGCATACTGTGATGGGGAACGGCGTAGATTTTATGATGCATACCCACGCTTGGCACGGGAAAGCGCCTAACGACGAGCAATTAGAAACTGCTTTAGCTCAAAATCCAGAAACTCTAGGAGATTATTAATCGACACAACACACACGAAATGAAAAAATATACAGATTCAGGTAAAAAAGATACACGCTCTGGTTTTGGAGCGGGATTAGAAGAATTAGGAAAAAAGAACGAAAACGTAGTAGCGCTGTGTGCAGATTTAACAGGTTCCTTAAAAATGGATGCCTTTAAAGAAAACCATCCCGAGCGTTTTTTTCAAGTAGGAATTGCCGAAGCCAATATGATGAGTATGGCTGCAGGAATGACGATTGGAGGAAAAATTCCGTTTACGGGAACTTTTGCCAACTTTTCTACGGGAAGAGTTTATGACCAAATAAGACAAAGTGTAGCTTATTCTGGAAAGAATGTGAAAATTTGTGCTTCTCACGCCGGAGTTACGCTGGGAGAAGATGGCGCAACACACCAAATTTTAGAAGATCTAGGCTTAATGAAAATGTTGCCAGGAATGACCGTTATTAATACGTGCGATTATAACCAAACCAAAGCAGCAACCTTAGCCGTTGCAGAATACGACGGACCTGTTTACCTGCGTTTTGGAAGACCAAAAGTGGCTAATTTCACGGCTGAAGATCAAAAGTTTGAAATAGGAAAAGCGGTTATGTTAACCGAAGGGAAAGATGTGACCATCGTAGCTACAGGCCATTTAGTTTGGGAAGCGCTTCAAGCAGCAGAACAATTAGAAGAAGCTGGAGTTTCTGCGGAAGTAATCAATATTCACACCATCAAACCTTTAGACGACGAGGCGATTTTAAAATCCGTAAAGAAAACTGGATGCGTCGTTACTGCGGAAGAGCATAACTACCTTGGCGGATTAGGAGAAAGTGTTGCAAGAGTATTAGCCGAAAATCATCCTACGCCTCAAGAGTTTGTCGCTACCCAAGATACTTTTGGAGAAAGCGGAACCCCAGAGCAATTGATGGAAAAATACGGCCTTAACGCCGATGCTATTATTAAAGCTACCAAGAAAGTAGTGAAGAGAAAATTAAAATAAATTTAGCTCCTATCGAGCGATGATAAAAAGAAACAAAATGAAAAAAATAAGTGTATTAATAGTTGCATTAACTTTAAACCTCACTGCGTTCGCACAGCAAACTATATCTTTCGAAGAAAGTGAAGGCTATAGCTTAGGAACAATTCATAATCAAAATGATTGGGAAGTAACCGAAGGAAGCGATGGAGTTCTAACAAATCAAGTTATTTCTGATGAAATGGCACAAGACGGAGTATTTTCTTTCAAAAATGCTTATGAACCCGATTTTGATTTTCAATGGTTACCTATTTTTGGTGCCGCAAAAGCTTTTGATACTCCGTTAACTTATGAAAATTTGACCATTTCTTATGATATTTTGGTAACGGAACAATTAGGCGCAGATTTTGAGTTTACAGCATATGCTATCGACAATGAGGAATTTACGCCAGTACTGGGAGTTGGAGTAGAAAACCAAGGTCAATTTTACGCTATTGTTAGTGAGGATTACGATTTTGCTTATATAGAAGATGCTTCTTGGAATGCCAATGAATGGTACACTATAAAAATTGAAATTTCTTCTGATGAAATAAGCTATTATATAAATAATGAATTGGTTTATACAGGAGTTAATTTTTCTCAGTTAGATATTTCGGGAATAAATATGTTGCACAACAACTATGGAGGAAGTGCGTATTATGATAATGTAATGACTACTTATGAAGACCTCGGTGTTCAAACACTAGATAAAAAAGCTTTAGTAGCTTATCCTAATCCGGTAAAAGATTTTATTCATATAGATTTACCATCTCAGGAAGTAATTCAACATGTAGAAGTAATTTCTATCACAGGACAAAATGTACTTCGTAAAAGCAATTCTAATGCTAGCATAGATTTGAGTAGCTTGGCAAAAGGTACTTATATTTTAAAAGTTGATACCGAAGAGAATACGTATCGCAAGACAATTTTAAAGGAATAGGTTAATAGAAAAAGGCGGTTGAGGATAGATATTAGAGGTTAGACGTTAGATGCTAGACATAAGACTCAAGACTCTAAGCGTTAAACGATAAACGCTGTACGCTAAACGCTATACGACAACTATCACAGTTGATTTGTATTTGCCTAGTAACTACTAAAAAACAAAAAAGCTCTTGAAAATTTCAAGAGCTTTTTTGTTTAGAATCAACAACCTCGGGACGTGCCCTCTAGCTATGAATAGGAAAATACTTTTTCAAATTTCCAGGCAAGCCTCGAGAAATTAAACCCTCTGGAGGGATTAAAAGTGAACTTCTTATCGCGTTAACTTTTTGTACTTAATACGTGTTGGCATAATATCGCCACCCAAACGTTTCTTCTTATTTTCTTCATAATCAGAGAAGCTTCCTTCAAAGAAGTAGACTTGTGAATCTCCTTCAAAAGCAAGAATGTGCGTACACACTCTGTCTAAGAACCAGCGGTCGTGAGAAATGACTACGCCGCATCCTGCAAAATTCTCTAAACCTTCTTCCAAAGCTCTCAGTGTATTTACATCCAAATCGTTGGTAGGCTCATCCAGTAGCAAAACGTTTCCTTCTTCTTTTAAGGTCATCGCTAGGTGTAAACGGTTACGCTCTCCTCCAGAAAGCATATTCACTTTCTTGTTCTGTTCACTACCGCTAAAGTTAAATCGGCTCAAGTAAGCTCTAGAATTTACTTCTCTACCACCCATCATGATCATATCTTGCTCGTCGCTAAAGTTTTGCCAAATGGTTTTTTCAGGATCTATATTAGAGTGACTCTGGTCTACGTAAGCGATTTTAGCCGTCTCCCCTACTTGAAACTCACCTTTATCTGGTGTCTCCTCGCCCATAATCATCTTAAAAATGGTAGTTTTACCCGCTCCGTTAGGACCAATAATTCCTACAATTCCCGCTTGCGGAAGTTTAAAATTAAGATCTTCATACAACAATTTATCTCCAAAAGCTTTACTTACACCCACTGCTTCAATTACATTGTTACCCAAACGCGGACCGTTAGGAATGTAGATTTCCAGTTTTTCGTCCATTTGCTTTTGATCTTGGCTCATCAACTTATCGTAGTTATTTAAACGCGCTTTTTGCTTGGCTTGCCTTCCCTTAGGTGCCATTTTGACCCATTCTAACTCTCGCTCTAAGGTTTTCTGGCGTTTAGAAGCCGATTTTTGTTCTTGTGCCATTCGTTTAGATTTTTGATCTAACCAAGAAGAATAGTTCCCTTTCCAAGGAATTCCTTCTCCGCGGTCTAATTCTAAAATCCAACCTGCCACATTATCCAAGAAGTAACGGTCGTGCGTTACTGCGATAACCGTTCCTTTATATTGCTGTAAGTGGTGCTCCAACCAATGTACCGATTCTGCATCCAAGTGGTTGGTGGGCTCATCTAATAGTAGAATATCTGGTTCTTGCAATAATAAACGACACAAGGCCACTCGCCTGCGTTCCCCACCAGAAAGTACACCAATTTTCTTATCGGCTTCTGGCGTTCTTAGCGCATCCATCGCGATTTCTAATTTAGTATCAATTTCCCAAGCATTGGTCGCATCAATTTTATCTTGCAAAGCCGCTTGCTTGTCCATGAGTTTTTGCATTTTGTCTGCATCTTCATAAACTTCTGGCAATCCAAACTGGTCGTTAATAGAATTATATTCGTCCAAGACAGCCATAGTTTCTGCAACGCCTTCTTTCACTACTTCCAACACCGTTTTGTCTTCATCCAATTTTGGTTCTTGCTCCAAATAACCTACAGAATAGCCTGGAGAAAAAACCACATCGCCTTGATAGTTCTTTTCCTGCCCTGCAATGATGCTCAATAAAGTTGATTTTCCAGATCCGTTAAGACCTAAAATCCCAATTTTCGCACCGTAGAAAAAGCTTAAGTAGATATTTTTTAATACAGGAGTATTTGCATTCTTATAAGTTTTGGTGAGTCCCGACATGGAAAAAATCACCTTTTTATCATCTGCCATTGTAATTTTGTTTTATTGAGTTAATTTGGGCGTTCCTTCCCTCCCAAAAAAAATGGAAGGGAAGGCCGCGCTATTCGCTATATCTCCATTTTTGCTGAATCGCAAAAATAGAGGATGTCGCTGCTATCGCTAACGCAAATATCTGAAAAATAATGATGTAAATACATGAATTTGAATAAGAAAACATCTTCTAATTTTACTTTTTGATGAAGCTATACTTATGAACTTAGAAAAGATTGAAAATCAAATTGCTACAGGAGAAGCTAGCTTACTCTATTTTAGCGGAACTCATTGCAGCGTTTGCCAAAGCCTGCGTCCAAAATTAGAAAAAGCTTTGAGTGAACATTTTCCTCAGCTTTCCTTTTTAAATATTGATGCGAGTCAACATCCCGAAATCGCCGCACGTTATACTGTTTTTCAAGTTCCTACTATGTTATTTTTCATAGATGGGAAAGAATGTATCCGAAAAGGAGGAAATTTAAGTGTACCCATTTTTATGCAACAAATTGAGCGTTTGTATCATTTATACTATAAATGATTGTTGTCTAATAAAGAGCCAAGACCGCTTGCCGCTAGAATGAATCCTTTGGGGCTGGCCAGCAATGACAGGGACTTGATTGTAATTTTTTGATAAATAGTAGCAGTTTAAAGTAGAAACATCCACGCGAACTCGATAAAATTATTTTCAAAAAAGTAAGTTACATTCTAAAACCTTATCCCTTCCGAGTTTTCAATAAAGGCCTCATAGGTTTTCAAAACTTGTGAGATCTGGTGAACCTGGTGAACATTGAAGCTTTTCGGTTTTTTGAATAAAAGCGAATATGCTCTAAATTAATCTGTTTTTTGAAGCTGAAGAACTTCGTTGTCTTTTTCGTCATAGAAACGAAGCTTTAGATTCTCTCTATGATAACGGCGTACCGAAAGCAATGCTCTTTTAAAAGTATTAGGTATTTTCATATCACGGCACATTTTTCGAGTTAGTGCGATGTTTTCAAAACTAATTTTATCTTCCGTAAATTTAGTAATTTCTCCAGATAATTCATTGCACGAATCATTACCGTATATTTTCATTTTGGTAAGATTAATTTCCAATCTGGGATGGTCTGTTCCTTTGGCGATAGCATTCTCATTCATATTTTCTACCACCCAAATATCGTGTAAAGCGTAGCTCATATCCTTTTCTTCTTTTAGCGTTTCTAGGAGACGGTATTGGATGCTAGAAGCATCTGCGGGGACACTTTTTAAATCTAAAGAAGTTTCTTCCACTTTAATCTGCTGAAAATATGCTGGTTTAAATGTAAAATCTGCTATAGGTTCATAAAAGAATTCCCAAGAAGCATCTTTTAAATTTTCGCTTTTTGAAACGAGTAAACACTGCATTTTTCCTGCGCCTCCACTACACTCTTTTTTATAGCTATTTACCCAATAGGTATTTGTTGTAGTTTTTGAATTGGTCTTTTCTTCTTCTTTTTTTACCTCTTGGCAAGCATTGGTGGTTAATATTATGGCGAGGATAAAGAATGAAGTTATCGTTTTCATGAAATTTTTATTTTTATGAAGTATGCAATCCTAAACAACGCAAAATAACCAATAGTTGTCCCGTATGGTATGCAGTATGCTCTATCACCAATAAAGCTTCGCGCAATAAAGTTTGTCCCTCTTTTCCGTTTTTTACAGGTCGTGTAAGGGAATTGCTGGTGTCTTCTATAAAAGCAGTCAAACTTTCTAAGTTACAGTTGTATTGATGTTGCAGGTCTTCCCAGTCTTCTTTTGTTCTAGGCTGCTTGTGTGCTGGCCAATACTCATTGGGCCAGTCGGGAGTTTTATAATTTTTCGATATACAAAATTCTAAAATATCTTTTTGCGTATACATAATATGATAGAAAAGTTCATAAAAAGAGTATGGCAAATCTTTGGGGCGCTCCCCTAGTAGATCAAAAGGAATCTCTTGAAGCATTTTGGAGACAGGCACAAAAGCTTCTCCTCCTTGCAAATGCTTTACCAATTGTTTTCTTACGGCTTGATCTATCATACTTTCTATTTTACACTCTTCCCTTTAAGGCATTAAACACCCAAGCAATAGCAAAGAAGCCTACTCCCACTGCGGCAAAACCGTAGCCGGCAACTTCATTGTATCTAAATGCCCCTAAAGCTATTAATCCTATTCCTACGACAATCATGATAAATGTGGCCCAAGCCAAAACAGTGTTTTTATTCATGCTCATTTCTTATATGCTTTAATTTTTACTAAAATTGAATGTTGGTAAGTTTACAAAAATACTATCTATTCTAGAAAAAACTAAGATTATAACAAATCTTTAGGGCTAAAATAAGTTTAGGTTTTTGTATTTTCGCTATCCAATTAGATGCGTTAAGGATTGAGCGGCCTGTTTGAGCTCTCCCAATGAGAATTGGGAAGCGAGTAGCGAAAGCCTGACCCATTGATAAATGGGGAACGCCCAAAAACTGAATAACTTTTAACCATGGATATAAAATTTAATAAAAACGAAGACCATAATAAATTATTGGTTTCAGACTTAAATAGTAAACTCAAAAAGGTACACTTAGGTGGCGGGGAAAAGCGAATTGAAAAGCACCACGCTAAAGGAAAATTAACCGCACGAGAGCGAATCGACTTTTTATTGGACGATCCTAAGGCGGCTATAGAAATTGCTGCTTTTGCAGGCGACGGAATGTATGAAGAACACGGCGGATGTCCTAGCGGTGGCGTTGTAGTGAAAATAGGTTACGTTTCTGGGAAACAAGTGATTGTAGTGGCCAACGATGCTACCGTAAAAGCGGGCGCTTGGTTCCCTATCACTGGAAAGAAAAACCTTAGAGCGCAAGAAATTTCTATAGAAAACCGTTTGCCTATTATTTACTTGGTAGACAGCGCGGGGGTGTATTTACCGATGCAAGCCGAGATTTTTCCAGACAAGGAACATTTTGGACGCATTTTTAGAAACAACGCGGTGATGAGCAGTATGGGAATTACCCAAATTGCCGCAGTGATGGGAAGTTGTGTCGCTGGTGGCGCCTACCTTCCTATTATGAGTGATGAAGCGCTTATTGTTGAAAAAACAGGAAGTATTTTCTTGGCTGGAAGCTATTTGGTGAAAGCTGCCATTGGAGAAAGTATAGATAATGAAACGCTTGGCGGAGCCACAACGCATTGTGAGATTAGTGGGGTAACCGATTATAAAGCGAAAGATGACAAGGATGCGCTTACCAAGATTAAGAATATTGTAGATAAAATTGGAGATTTTGATAAGGCTGGTTTTAATCGAAAGAAAGCGGTGAAGCCTAAATTAGATCCGCAAGAGATTTTTGGTCATTTGCCTGCAAAGCGAAGTGATCAATATGATATGATGGAAATCATAAATCGTTTGGTAGATGACTCTGATTTTGAACCTTACAAAGACGGTTATGGACAGACTTTGATTACCGGTTATGCCCGAATTGATGGTTGGGCCGTTGGAATTGTTGCTAATCAAAGAAAAATTGTAAAAACGACAGCGTCTAAAACCAAGCCGAAAGAAATGCAGTTTGGAGGCGTGATTTATTCGGATTCTGCCGATAAAGCCACTCGTTTTATTGCGAACTGTAATCAAAAGAAAATACCGTTGGTATTTTTACAAGACGTCACCGGCTTTATGGTAGGAAGTAAAAGTGAACATGGCGGCATTATTAAAGACGGCGCTAAAATGGTAAATGCGGTTAGCAACTCCGTAGTGCCTAAATTTACGATTGTTATAGGAAATTCTTACGGCGCAGGAAATTATGCGATGTGTGGTAAAGCTTACGATCCTCGTTTAATCGCTGCTTGGCCAAGTGCTGAATTAGCGGTGATGAGTGGAAATTCTGCTGCTAAAGTATTGTTGCAAATTGAAACAGCTTCTTTAAAAAAGAAAGGAGAAGAAATTACTCCAGAAAAAGAAAAGGAACTTTTTGATAAAATAAAAGCAGATTACGACGAGCAAGTAAGTCCGTATTACGCGGCTTCGCGCATTTGGACCGACGGTGTAATAAATCCTCTTGATACTCGTAAATGGGTCTCTATGGGAATTGAAGCTGCCAACCACGCTCCTATTACTAAAGATTTTAATCTTGGCGTGATTCAGACTTAATAGGTTTTAGGTTGTATTTTATATATAAAGAACTCATCAACTTTATACTATTCTTAAATATAAACTGATCTATAGAAAAAATAAAAATGCTATCCGTTATGGGTAGCATTTTTAGTTAAAATGAGTAGTTTAGATGCTCATCAAATTTATATGAAAAACAAAATTTTACTCGTTTTTATAATTCTTCTGTCGTTAAGCAGTTGTAGCTCTACTTTTACGACACTTTCTAAGGATGAATATGCTGAGCTTTCTTATACTCTACCTGCAATTTATATAATGGAAAAACCAGATTATGCTGGTATTGGTTCTAAATATTATTCTAATGAACTTAATCGAACTACAGCTTTAGAGAATCATTTTAATAAAAAAATTGATATAAGATCTTTGGATGTTCTAGATTCCATCGTTATAGATAACCAAGTAAAGTTAGCGTTTACAGATTCAAAATCTATCCAAAACGACATTTTTAATAAAGTTTCAAGAGAAAAATTAGGTGATTACTATTTGCAATTAATTCGTTATAATCCTAAAAAAGTAGAGACTCCAGAATGGCTAAAGGATATTCTGAAGACTTCGAAAACTAACAAGAATCTAGGTTTTGTGCTTCACCGATCTTATAAAGTAAATGAAAAAAGAGAAAGAACAGACCCATTAGTTACCTATCAACCAATGCAATTATATAGCATGATTTGGAATAAAAAAGGAAAGCTTCTAGCTTTAGAAAAATCAGATATCTTATCTGAAGGAATTGAAGAAATAGAGTTTGATAAAGCTTGGAAAAAAACTATTTTCACGCTTTTAAAAAAATAAAAAACTGAAATTTAACAAAGACAAGTAATGCATTTACAATGTTTACATTTAACTGGATTCTATAAATTAATCCTCATTTTTTGCGTAATAGCACTTACAGCCTGCCAAAACGAAAAGAAACAGGAAGATCCTCCAGAAGACTACAACCTTAAAATAGAATTTAAAACTTCCAATTTGCAGTTAGACAGTATTATGCTAAAATCTGCCAATAGGAAAAAACAAATGACCGCAGTATATAAAAATAATGCCGCTTTATTTTTAGTTGAAGATTCTATTAACGATTTATATGATCTTAAGCTGTACACGCATAAAAAAATTATCAATAAAAAAATATGGCTTAAAGGACAAAACATTCATATTAAAGGAAAATTAGCTCCGCAGATTTCTATAGATACGGTGATTAATTCGCCACTTTATTATACAATTCAAGAGAATTCTAAAATCCTGAGAAGACTTTATGAAGAAGATGAAAAAAACCCAGAAATAGATGCGTATTTACTTACCAAGATAAAAGAGCTTTTAGCCAGCCCTATTTCTTTTGCAATGGCAGATACTTATATGTACAGAAACCAAAATAACTTAAAAAAATTACAAGATTTAAAAGTTATTTTAGATCAGCAATCGCAAAATTTAAAAACCCATTCCCTTAGTGTTCATGCTAACTTAAATAATACAATCGCGCAATTAAAGGATTAGGTTGGTTGGCACGGTGGTGCTTACAATTGCTTGACTTTAACTTTACCCATATTATTTAGTATCCGTCAAGTGCCAAATTGCATCGTTTTTGCAATTTAAATCTAGTTAATATTAAAATCTATACTATGAAAAAGATTATTTTCACTTTTATACTTCTTGGAATTACGCTTTCTAGCACGGCTCAAGTTTTAAGCAACAAAAAAGGAAATTATACCAAAGCCGACTCGCTTCGCGGTTCTCTAAGACCTGAAAGAACCAATTTTGATGTATTAAAATATGATTTACACGTGAAGGTAAATCCGGAGAAAAAATATATTTCTGGGGTAAATAAAATTACTTTAAAGGTTTTAAAACCAGCGCAAAGGCTTCAGTTAGATCTTTTTGAGAATATGAAGGTTGATTCTATTGTGTTTCAGGAAAAACAACTTAGCTATCAACGAGAGTTCAATGCGGTTTTTATAGATTTTCCAATTCCGCTTGACGGGAAAAAAGAGATAAAGGTTGATTTCTATTATTCAGGAAATCCTATTGTTGCTAAAAATGCGCCTTGGGATGGCGGTTTTATATTTACAAAAGATAAAAATGGAAAGCCTTGGGTGAGTGTTGCCGTACAAGGTACTGGTGCCAGTTTATGGTATCCTAATTTAGACCATCAAAGTGATGAACCAGAGGAAGCCGAAATTCATGTGGCCGCTCCCAACGGATTGATGAATGTTTCTAACGGGAGATTTACCGGAAAAAAAGATCTAAACAATGGTTTTACTGAATGGAGTTGGAAGGTGACAAACCCCATTAATAATTACAACATTATATTAAATATTGGAGATTATGTGCATATACACGACACGTACCAAGACTTAGATTTAGATTATTATGTGCTTTCTTATAACAAAGATAAAGCAGAGAAACAGTTTAAAGAAGTAAAACCGATGATGGACTGTTTTTATAAAAAATTTGGAGAATATCCTTTTATAGAAGATTCGTATAAATTGGTAGAAACACCTTACTTGGGAATGGAACACCAAAGTGCGGTGGCTTATGGAAATGGTTTTAAAAATGGCTATTTAGGTAGAGACTTATCTGGAACTGGAGTCGGCTTAAAATGGGATTTTATAACAATTCATGAAAGTGCACACGAATGGTTTGGAAACAGCATTACGGCAAAAGATATTGCCGATATGTGGATTCATGAGGCTTTTACTACCTATGCAGAATCGGTTTATGTAGAATGCCGTTGGGGAAAAGAAGACGCCCTCACCTACTTGTTTGGGTTAAGAGGTTCGGTCATGAATAATAAAGCTATTATTGGCGATTATGGCGTAAATACAGAAGGTTCTAGCGATATGTATTATAAGGGTGCCAATATGTTAAACAGCATTCGAAGCGTAATTAATGATGACGACAAATGGTGGACTTTACTAAAAGAATATACTGAAACTTACAAACATCAAATTATTGATACGCCAACGGTGATCAACTATTTTGAAAAACGTACACAGGCAAAACTCACTCCTGTTTTTGACCAATATTTAAAATATTCCCGTTTACCGGAATTGCAATTAAAAAAGGAAAAAAATAAGGTCTACGCACGTTGGAACACCGATGTGGAAGATTTTAATATGCCTTTAACCCTGAATGTAAACGGAAAAGATGTTCTTGTTTCTCCCACCAACCAATGGAAGAAAATGCCTTTTAAAGTGAGTTTAGAAGAAATTGAGGTTGATTTAAAAAAGTACTACATACTTATAAGTAAAGAATAAAGTCTTTTAATTTTAATGTCATCTAGCCCCGTAAATCTTTCTGATTAATTACCTGCCATATTTTCTTTAGATTATATTTTAGTGATCTATCAGACACAATTAAATACGCTTTTTACACTTAAACAATGGTGCAAAAAATGCTTTTTGGAAAAAACTAGTCTAGCTGAAATAAGAACTATTCAAGTTCTGCTTATTTGGGGAAAAAGACTTCGGCTTTTTCCAGGTTAACGCTTTAACAGACCAGCCACGCAAAATAGTTCACCAGGGTGAAATTAAACAGATAATGCCTTAATTGAATTGTTTTTTATCAGAAGAAAATAAAAGCAGATTTATCAAATTTTGAAAGTAAAAGAAATTGACACGAAGGCCAGACACTCATTTTCAAGAGAATATAAACAATTCTGAAAAAATTATTTAGGAAGTTAAGACTCACATTTTTTCCTTAATTTATTTTTTTTGGTTAAATTGAAGGCTGGTTTTCTAAATCGACAGATATGGCTTTTATAATTTTAGACTCGTTTTTACTTCAAGAAGCACTCCAAATTGGGGTTCGGTTTTCTACATTTGATCATCGCTTAAAGCAATTAACCAAGAAAATTCTACATATAAAATGGTCTGCTGCGCATAGCGCATACTATATTCCGTATTCTAAGGAGAATCAATTCTTTTTATTCAAATACTTTAATGAAGCAGGATGCTATGTAGATTACGAAAAAATGAAAAACGTTAAAAAATTACTTCCGCGGAAGCGTGAGCTAAAACGAAAATTTGCTTCGGTAAGTAAAACTGATTTAGATCAAGATCAGGTTATAGAACTCAAAAAATTTGTTTCTTACTTAAGAGGCAAAAGATTTAGTGAGAGTACGGTGCGTTCTTACTATGGATTTTTATTGAAATTGGTGGTATACAGCGAAAAACCGGCAAATTCTTTAACCTATAGAGATATGGAGCTTTTTTTAGAGAAGGTAATCACCAAGCAGGGATATTCGGTAAGTTCTCATAGACAATGTGTAAGTGCTTTAAAACATTTTTCGAATCTTTTTGAGGTGGAAGGAATAGAGAATTTAGAAAATTTAAGACCAAGAAAAAGCAGATTATTGCCAACGGTGCTTTCTCAAGAAGAAGTGATACGCATTTTACAGGTCACCAAAAATTTAAAACATCGGTTTATTTTGGCGCTGATCTATTCTTCTGGTTTACGTATAGGAGAATTGCTTGCGATGAAAGTTGCACATATTGATGTAGAAAGGAAACAAATATGTATTGTTTCGGGAAAAGGCCGAAAGGATCGCACGGTAATATTGGCAGAAAGTATGGTTGCCTTATTTTACAACTACGTAAATACATATCTCCCTGATAATTATTTAATTGAAGGCAAAAATGGCGGAGAATACAGTCCTTCCAGTATACGCGCGTTTCTAAAGAAATCCTGTAAATATGCAAAAATTTTAAAACGGGTAACTCCACATACCTTACGGCATTCTTATGCTACACATATGTTGGAAGATGGCGTTGATTTGAGATATATTCAGTCGCTTTTAGGGCATAGTAGACCAGAAACAACTATGATTTATACACACGTTAGCAAAAAGGATTTATTACGAATTAAAAGTCCGTTAGACACTGCGGTCTTACATTTAAAAGAAACTGGATATAATACTAAAAATGTGTTGTTATCCCGTAAATATTAACGCTAAAGGTGTACATTTGAGCTGATATAACTAGTTGCCCACAATTTGAAAAAAATGCAGAAATACCTCATAATTTTAGCTTTGATTACAATGTCTTGCAAAGGACAAAACGAGAAAAATAATCCGACTGAAATACCTACGTCTGAAATTATTAAAACTTCGGAATTTGAATTAATCAAAGCTGAAAATCAAAAAGGATTATTGATTTTATTTCCTTGTTTCCCTTGCGACGCGGAAAACACATTAAGCGAATTTAAAATCAAGGAAGTTAGTGGTAAAAACGGCTTTTCAGTTTTGGCAATGAATTTAAATCAACATTTGTTCTTAAATCAGACGGAAAAACAAAAATTAGCAGAACAGCTGGAAATAATAATCTCTCAAAACGACCTAACCAAAAAAAATATATTCATCGGTGGTTTTTCAAGTGGCGGAAACGTGAGTTTATTAATTAGCAATTACCTTGTAGAAAATAAAAGCTCAATTCAACCCGAAGGTCTTTTTATTGTGGACTCACCAATTGACCTTTTAGCACTTTATAAAACTGCCAAAAAGAACTTGGAAATGAACTTTGCAGAACCGTCTGTTCAAGAAGCAACGTGGATAAAAGATTTTTTTGACAAAGAGTTTGGAAATCCTGAAAACGGAATAGCTAATTATGAAAAAAAATCACCTTTTACTTACGAAACAGAAAATATCGAGAACTTGAGAGGATTGAAAAATCTAAAAATCAGATTATACACAGAACCTGATTTAAAATGGTGGAAGGAAAATAGAAAAAACGATTTTGAGGATTTAAACGCTTTTTACATTGAAAAACTGGCGGACAAATTAAAATCTGAATTTGGAAATACAAATGTTGAACTTATAAAAACAGAAAATCGAGGTTATCGAGCAAATGGAGAAAGACATCCACATTCTTGGTCGATAGTAAATGAAAAAGATTTAGTAAATTGGATGACCGAATAAAAAACTGTGGGCAACACCGTATATAGCTCATAGCTTGGCAGTTGCTTAATCGAAGTTAAGGCATACTTGGAAAGTCGCCAAATTTTTAAATTTGACGATTTCCAATAAAAAAGAAAAATAGTAAAATTTAAAAATCTGGCTTGTGCTAAATCCGAAAATAATCGCTAATTTACACGCTACGAGCCATATACAAAACCGTTGGCAGCAATGCAAAAACCGAATTCAGAACTATTTTGAGAATTATATTTTTAATCGGTGTTATCTTTCTTTTGGATGGTTCGGCCGACTGAAAAAAGCTTATCTAAATCAAATAATTTTTTTGAGCTTTAAAATATATTTTTCTATAAAATTGCGGACTGAATTAGATTTCGTTTTTCCAAAAAGCCAGTTTTAACCGAATGTTCTGCCCTCGCCAAAAATCCGGTTTTAAAATATTTTCTCAACGGAACGCAAAAAATGGTTTCGGATAAAAGTTGTTTAGAAAAATATTCAAAAGCTAAAAGATCAACGTTCAAAAAACCAACTCGAAAATTCTACGGAGAACAAAAATCCGGCTGGATTTGCAGTAAATAGCAGAACGCAAAAGCACAACGTTCGTCGTTTCAAAAAAATTAGTTCTAACTCAAAAATCCGAAATAGCAAAGCTGCCAACACCGTATAACAGCCATTGTTCGGTTTGGTTTTCTACCGAATATTTTACGATAAATCCACATTTTTGTGCTTTTTTGCTATCTTTAATGCCAAATCCGCCACAACGGCGGTTATACAAACACGTTGCCAGTAATTTGACTAATCAGCAGACTCTTCGCTTTTAACGGATTCTTCCTTGTCTTTTACGAACTGAACAAAATTAATAGAAGGCAGAATTACTGGGTCATAACCCGATTGTAAAGTTAAATTTGAAACATATGCTCTTAAAAATGGAAAAGCTATTGCTGGTGCATTGATTTTAGGGAAATTAGAAAGTTTAAATTCTTCTGTAATATCATCATTGAGTTTAAACATAAAAACAGCCTCAACAAATAAATCAAAAAATTTATCCTTTACTTCTATTTCAAATCCAACACCAAAAGAATTTTTAATCTCTTTAGGAAAAAAATGTCCAGTAGATAAGTCAAAAGAATTATTCTCTCTTGGCTCACCTTTAATTGATGAAAAGTTTACGTTTATTACTCTCCAATTTTCTAATTGAATTTTCATATTAAGCAGCTAAGAGTAAAGATTCCATATCATTAGTATCTACGCTATTATCAGAATTTGAACAATAGAAAGTTTGACCGACCGTATCAAATAATTGATTGTCAATTTCAAAATCTAAATCTTCTTCAAAACCATATTTACCAATTGCTTTAAAATATAATTCCTCTGGACTTATGTTTTCAAAGTATTGGTCTATTCGATTCTTTATATCTTTTTTTAGTTTCATCTTTTATATCCCCTATTTCTATAATATTAGAACTAGTTATATTTTTAGTTGGTTCATAAACTGTACATATTGTACAATTAGAAGTTCTCAATGTAATGTTTTTAATTCTTTCTTTTGCAAATTTAATATAAAAATTCCCTTTAACAACATCTATTGGTAAAATACCTTCATCTCTTGCTAAGTTAACTAATAATCCATCTATTGGTTTAAATCTTTTGTTAAGTTTTTTAATTTTCCTTTCAAAACAATCACTAATATAAGTTAGTAGTTCAACACCTTCTTCTTTAGTTAGATCTAAAAAATTTTCTTCTTCAACTTCAATAACGGAATTAATAACACAATAACTTTTATACTTATTAACCTGTTTGTTTTTGTCCCAAGCCTCAGCAATAGACCACTTTTTAGCTTGTTCTTCTGGTTTGGAGCTAATGCCATTTACAAAAAAATAAACACCATTCCCTAACCATTCATCATCACCTATTGACGATTCATAATTAGAACTAACTATTTGTTTTGCAGCATTTACACTTGTTCCGTGAAAACCACTAAATTGTAATAACATTTATGAAAATTTAGAACAAAAATATAAAAACTACTGGCAACAACGTATATAAAAAATAGCTAATTCTATTTCTAACAAATTTGCTTTGCTTATTTAATAACGTTATTTTAGTCGGAAAAGTATGTGTATACTTACACGCTACTTTTCATATACAAAACCGTTGGTGGCAATGCAAAAAAAATCCCGTTATCAAACAAAATTATGAGAATAAAAAAAGTGAAGTGGTTAAATCATCCCATTTTAGGGAATTTGGAAGTTGACTTTACAAACTCAACATCTGGAGATGCATATGATAATGTAATATTTGCAGGAGAAAACGGAACAGGTAAAACTTCAATTTTAGAGAGCATAAGTACATTCTTAAATATTGGTTCTTTTGAATATTTCGATTTTATAGAATATGTTATAAATAACTCTGTTTATAAAGCTGTACAATCCTCGTCAAACACTTCTATGAAAGACTTTTTTGACATCGTTCATCCAAATGGAAATATTACTTCAATAAACTCAAACAGAAATAATAATCCGCAGTCTATTGACACAAACAATCTTGACCCAAGAAGTTATGGTTGCGTTTTTTCAAAAGCAAGAGCAGACTATAAGACAAATAGTATAAAGTTTACAACCACAAAACAATTAGATATTGACAAATATGACAATGACAAAGAGGATGATTTCACATCACTAAAGCAACTTATTGTTGACATTCAAAATCAAGATAATTCGGACTATGCAGAATTAAATCAAAGTTTAGGTAATAACCCTAAATCTTGGGAAGAATATTATCCTAATTCAAAAATATATCGTTTTAAAAAAGCATTTGACAGCTTCTTCACAAATATGTCTTATGAAAAAGTTATGGACAGCAACGATGAAAAAGTTATTTTATTTAACAAAAACGGTGTTACAATTCCTATTGATAAATTAAGTACAGGAGAGAAACAAATAGTTTTCAGAGGTATTTATCTTTTACGAAATAATCAAAATCTTCAAGATTCATCAATAATGATTGATGAGCCAGAATTAAGTATGCACCCAAAATGGCAAAAAGGCATACTAAAATATTATAAAGACATATTTACTGAAAATAACACACAACAAAATGTACAGCTCTTTGTCGCTACTCATTCAGAATATGTAATGGAAAGTGCTTTGTTAAATAAAGATAAAAATCTAACAATTATATTAAAAGATAAAAGGGGAATAGATAAAAGGGGAATAATTGAACTAAAAAGAATCGACGCACCCTCTGTTTTACCCAGCATTACAAGTGCCGAAACCAATTATTTAGCATTTGACATTGTTTCAAATGATTATCATATTGAACTTTATGGATATCTTCAAAACAAAGAATCTGTAAGTACAGTTAAGGCGTGTGATGATTTCATAATAAGTCATCAAGATTACAATCCATCAATTCATCAAAAAACTTCCTCATTTAGAACAACAACATACAATTCATTAACAACCTACATAAGAAATGCAATCGACCATCCAGAACCTGCAAAAAAATTTTCAGAAAGCGAGTTAAGAACTTCAATAGAACTTTTAATAAAACTATGCCGATAATAAAGCACTGCCACCAACACCGTATATAATTTATTGCTAGTTCTAGCCTACTTACGAAAATCCTCGCGGATTTTCTATTCCGTTTTTATTTACTAAATTAGTTGCTTAAAACACGCAACAAACCATATACAAAAACGTTAGCACACATTTAACCAAACCAATGTACTTAATCAATAAAGAACAAAATCGAGTAACCAAATTAAAGCAAAAAACATTTTCTGAACTGAAATTTAGAGAACGTGACCACTTGCAGGAATGGATTGCAAATAACCCTTCAACTTTAGGCGAGGAACTTCTAATAATCCAAAAAGAATTTAGCGGATTTAGTGAAACTAACGAAAGATTGGATTTACTTGCGTTAGACAAACTTGGAAACGTAGTTGTTATCGAGAACAAACTTGACGATTCTGGAAAAGATGTTACTTGGCAAGCAATCAAATATGCATCCTATTGTGCGAGTTTAACGAAACAAGATATTATTAAAGTTTATCAAGACTTTTTAGGAACTTCTGCAATCGCTCAAGAAAAATTATCTGATTTTTTTGATGGCAGAGATTTATCAGAAGTTGTTTTAAATCAAGGTTTAAATTCTCAACGACTGATTTTGGTGGCTGCAAATTTCCGAAAAGAAGTTACTTCATCGGTTCTTTGGCTTTTAAATTTTAAAATTCGACTTCAATGTTTTAAAGTTACGCCTTTTGCTTACGAAGACCAATTGTTTTTAAATGTTGAGCAAATACTACCGACAAAAGAAACAGAAGATTTTGCAATCAGCATTTCGACAAAAGCACAAGAAGAAATTGAGGTTCAAGAAACATTAAAAAACAGACATCACGTAAGAATAAAGTTTTGGGAAAATTTCATTAATTATAGCAACACCAAAAATAACTTGTTTACAAACAACTCGCCTACTAAAGAAAGTTGGATTGGGAAAGGAATTGGAATGAGTGGAGTAAATTTAAGTTGTGCAGTTAGCGGAAATTATTGCAGAAGTGAAATCACATTTAATCGTGGGAATAAAGAAGAAAACAAAGAACTTTTCGATTTTATTTACAGTAAAAAAGAACAGATAGAAAACGACTTTGGTGCAGAATTGACTTGGGAACGAATGGATGACAATGTAACTTGTCGAATAAAATATCAACACGATGGAGTAAGTTACTTCGAAGAAGAAGATTGGCAGACTATGAACGAATTTTTAGTTGACTCATCTGTAAGAATGGAAAATGCCTTTAAAGAGCCGATAAGAGAATTGAATTTGTTCGCAAAACAGAGATAAAAAACGTGTGCTAACAAAGTATATAGCTCATAGCTGGGCAGTTGCTTAATCGAAGTTTAGGCATTTTTGGAAAGTCGCCAAATTTTTAAATTTGACGATTTCCAACAAAAAAGATAAATAGTAAAATTTAAAAATCTGGCTTGTGCTTAATCCGAAAATAATCGCTAATTTACACGCTACGAGCCATATACAAGACCGTTAGCATACATTTAAAAGCACACTTATGGAGAATTTTGACATACTGAATATAATTTATTATACTTTATTTTCAATATTTATATATTATCAACAATTGCATTCAAAAGAGTTTAGAGGTGAGAGTCAATTATTCCATCTTATTTTGAATATTTTTGCTTTTTCTGGAATGATAATTGGCTTCGCATATTTAATTTTTTACGGCTATAAAACAGTGTGGTGGGCACCTTTTATAATTTTAATAATCGGCATATTAACTACATTTTTTTCTGTCTTTATAGAAAGAATTACTGGAAAAATAACACTTAGCTTAATTGGTTTTGTTTTATGGCCAGTTTTTGCATATTTAATGTTTACAACAATACCAACAAGTTAAAATTAAACCTAATGTTCAAATTATTTAAAAAGAAAAGAGAAATAAATCTTAACGATTTAGAAGAGCAAATTAACCAAGGAAATGATTTTATTCAAAAAGTCTTTCAAAAAACTCTGAAAATTGAGGAAAATAAAATTGATTTTAGTGAAATTACCTATTTCAATCTTTCCTTTCTCTCAAATTTATTTATTAATTTATCGAAAAATCCTGAAAAAAAAGATTTAATTGATAAATTAAGTTTATCAACATTAGATAAAAATATATCAGACTTTAAAAATTCAGATTCAAAAGTAGAAATAGTTTCTCAATACCAAAACAGATATAGAGAATATAGTTCTTTAACAACACCTCTATTTGATAACAAAAAAAAATGCACAGATTACTTTATTAATGCATCTGTATGAATCAGTAACTAAAAAAAATGCTCAAAATAATATGATTATGATTTCTCTAGCTAGTCCAATGATTTCAATTCTTCTTGACGACATACTTAAGTTTATAAAGAAATCTAAATAAAACGTATGCTAACACCGTATATAAAAAATAGCTCCATCTGTTCTAAATCGAAAATTTAGCTATATTTGGTTAGTCGCCAAATCTTTTGATTTGGCTTTTTGAAAAGTAAAGGTAAAACCAAAAATGCAAAAGATTTGGCTTGTGCTCAACCGAAAAAATTGCGCCTGTTTGCACGCTACTTTTCATATACAAACACGTTAGGCAAAATATGAGAAAACCGAAACACAATCCAATTGACTCACTCGTTGAAAGATTGTCCGAGAATTTTGCCAAAGTAAAAGACTTTGATAAATTACAAGAATCAGAAGAAGGAAAAAGACTTTTTGACTTGATTATTAAGTCATCATCCGAAATGGAAAATTTTCAAGCTCTTTTTCTGAATTATTATATTCCTTCAGCGAATAAATCAATTGTAGATAGTTGGAATCAAGTTTCAAAGTCTAAATACAAACATTTGTTGAATATTTCAAAAGATGAATTAAAGGAGAATCTTCACGAAACTATTCGACTTGGATATGTTGGACTTTTCCATAAATACGAGTCATATCTAAAATCATTGGTCGATGCGACAAACTTTCTTTTAAAAGAACTTAATGAAGAAAACAATTTGTTGACTATCGAAGAATATTGCAAAAAAGAATTTAAAATAAATATTTTCAAATCTCACAACCATTTTAATATAACAAAAAGAATAAATTACATTTCTAATGCCGTGAAACACAATGACGGATATCATCGCGAGGAAATTCATCCAGATTTTTTTAATCCAGATACAAATAATAGAATTGTAGTTGATAAAGAAACTTTTAAATCTGATATTGAAAGACTAAAATCACATTGTCAATTGTTGATGTCTCAAATAATTACAATCGGGTTTAAACAATATTTTGGACTTAATTATGAAATAATAAAAAAGAGCTTAAAGCCGGAATTAAAAGAAAGTGTCGAAACAAAAGAAAAAATAGAGGAAATAATGAAAAATTTTGATTTTATTTTATCGGACTTTAAAAAATAAATACTTTGCCTAACACCGTATAAAAATAATTGCGGTTTAGTGCTTAATCAAAGGTCGTTGCGTGTTTGTAACGTCTGATTTTCCTTCGGAAAATCCTCTCATACAAACCCGCAACTATTCTTATACATAAACGTTGTAGATAATGCAAAAAAACATTGAGAACAGAACAAAAATCTAAATATTACACCGAATTGATTGAGAAAAACCACAATCAACTTGAACCATTTTATGCTCATTCTTTTATGACTTTTTGCGAACTGAATTATCTAAAGAACGAAATTTTAAATTGTTTGCTTTTTGAATTTTATCAAGCAAGTATTTTCTCTACAAATCACTTTTTAGAGCGAATGGTAAAATTGACATTAATAAAAAATCATACTCAGGAATTTAGCTACGCTGAAATTCAAAAATATCGTGAAAAACTTGATGAAAGCGAAAAAGACTATGACGGACTTACTTTGCATAATTCTTTAGCAAAAGCATACGAGCTGAATTTATTTACTGACAAACAATTTGAATATATTAAAACTGCCAAAAATCGATTTAGAAATCCATTTTCTCACGCCCAAGTTTCAAAAATAAATGAGAACGCGACTGATTTTGGTGGATTTATGTTTGATTTTAATGAGGTGAAGCAGAATTTAAAACAAGGAACAGAATTGAGAATGCCAGAACGAATTGAAATACCTAAATTCTCACCAGCAATTTCTCAAATGTTACAAGAGAGTAATTCTAAAGAAATTGCTTTTAAGTATTTTAAAAGTATTTTTATAATATTACGTGAAGTAGAAGATAAAGTCTTTAACGGAAAATAATGCAGAAAGCACTATCTACAACAACGTATATAGCTCATAGCTGGGCAGTTGCTTAATTGAAGTTAAGTCATATTTGCGAAGTCCGCCAAATTTTTTAATTTGGCTTATTGAAAAGAAAAGATAATAAGAAAATTAAAAAATTCGGCTCGTGCTTAACCGAATAGTTATCGCTAATTTGCACGCTACGAGCCATATACAAAACCGTTGTGCGTCATTTAAGAGCTCGTTAACTAAACGAAAAACATCTTTCACTCATTATAGCTTTTATGAAAAAAGGAATTGAAATATTTTTGAATTAAAACCAGAAAAAATGAGAATATTTCTAATTCTATTATTACTGACTTTTACTTTCGGCTGCGCAACTCGGAATATAAAATACGACCGAAATAAAATTTTAAAAAAATATTCAACCGAATATAAAATGTTTGTGGATAATGAAAAAACGGATTTGGAAACTGTGTTTCTTGACAAAGACAATATTGAAAGTATCCGAATTGACAAGCGAACAAGAGAATTGAAAATCACTCAACTCAAACGAACTGAATTGTTTGAAATGAAAAACCTGAATTTGGATAGCTTATCTGCTGGACAAAGGGGTTGGAATAAAAAGAAAATTGAATTAGTAATAATTGACGGAATTCCATTAACCGATAGCTTATTAGAAAAGACAAAAATTGACCCAAATGCAATTAAATCATTTAATATTTTATCAGAAGAAATGATGCAAAGGACAAACTTTTGTAGAGTTTACGATGGAAACGTAATATTAATAACAACGAAATAAAAACGAACGCACAACACCGTGTATAATTAATTGCTTTGGCAAGTGCTTATTTGGAAAATTCCTTCGGAATTTTCTCGCGTTCGTTTTTGTTTACTAAATTAGTTGCTTAAACACGCAACTAACCATACACAAGACCGTTGTGCGTCATTTAAGAGCTCGTTAACTAAACGAAAAACATCTTTCACTCATTATAGCTTTTATGAAAAAAGGAATTGAAATATTTTTGAATTAAAACCAGAAAAAATGAGAATATTTCTAATTCTATTATTACTGACTTTTACTTTCGGCTGCGCAACTCGGAATATAAAATACGACCGAAATAAAATTTTAAAAAAATATTCAACCGAATATAAAATGTTTGTGGATAATGAAAAAACGGATTTGGAAACTGTGTTTCTTGACAAAGACAATATTGAAAGTATCCGAATTGACAAGCGAACAAGAGAATTGAAAATCACTCAACTCAAACGAACTGAATTGTTTGAAATGAAAAACCTGAATTTGGATAGCTTATCTGCTGGACAAAGGGGTTGGAATAAAAAGAAAATTGAATTAGTAATAATTGACGGAATTCCATTAACCGATAGCTTATTAGAAAAGACAAAAATTGACCCAAATGCAATTAAATCATTTAATATTTTATCAGAAGAAATGATGCAAAGGACAAACTTTTGTAGAGTTTACGATGGAAACGTAATATTAATAACAACGAAATAAAAACGAACGCACAACACCGTGTATAATTAATTGCTTTGGCAAGTGCTTATTTGGAAAATTCCTTCGGAATTTTCTCGCGTTCGTTTTTGTTTACTAAATTAGTTGCTTAAACACGCAACTAACCATACACAAGACCGTTGTAAGTAATATTAAGAAAAATGCTAACTAACCAAGAAGCAAAGTATTTATTGGATTTAGAAAAGGTTTTAACTAACCCTAATCAAACAATAGATTTATCGAAAAAGAAAAATAGATTGGAATTGATTTCTCATCAAGATTCTGATTATGAATTTTGGGTTGAAATAACGACCAATCAAAAAATCATACTTAAAACTTCTATACATCATTTGGAAAGCAATTCTTTTGTTGGTTTATTAAGAATTGATTTCAAAGGAGGTCATCACAATCCAGCAAATATACTTCCTTCTTTACCTGATTTTCTTATCCCATATGCTGACAAATGGTTTGACCCAACAGAATCGCATATTCATATCTATGTTGAAGGATATAAACCTTTAGCTTGGGCAATTCCGCTAACTGATAGTGATTTTCCAATTAAAGATATTACTCACGCATCAGACTTATCGGATTTAATAATTAACTTTGCCCGAAGAATAAATTTAAAATCATTAATTAACATACAACAAGCAATACTTTGAATTGGGTAAACACATATGTGGACGATTATTACAATTGGTTAAGAGAGAAAACCTTTATCCAAAAGGACTCTAATACTGATTGGTTTCTAATAAACACACCTTTTGTTGGAGCCTTTAATGATACTATTGAAATTTATGCTCAAAAAAAAGGAAATCACTTAAGATTAAGTGATAACGGAGAAACTATGTCTAATTTAGAACTTCAAGGTCTGCATATTCAAGGTTCAAAAAGACGTAGAGCAATTTTAGACACTATTCTATTAAACTATGGAGTAAGAGCTGAAAGTGACGAATTGACAATAGAAGCAAACATTGAAAATTTTTCTCAATCAAAGCATAATTTTCTATCTGCAATAATTGAGATTAATGATTTATATGTTTTATCAAAAAATAATGTTGCTTCAATATTTAAAGAAGACGTTAGGTCATATTTAGATTCTCACGACATAATTTATACACCTGATTTTATTTCAAAAGGAGCTACAGGTTTAGAATTTAATTTCGATTTTCAAATCGCAAAAAAGAATAAAGAAATTGTAATTAAATCATTCAATACAGTAAATAAATCAAATTTATCTACTTTTCTTTTTTCTTGGGATGATATAAAACCAGTTCGTGAAAAAATCACGAAAAAAGATGTAAACGCAATTGCGATAATAAACAATATTGACAAAGAAGTTCGAACTGAATTTTTAGACGCACTTAAAGCAAAAAATGCTGATTATATTCTTTGGTCTGAACGTGAATCGGAAAAAAGCAAAGAACTTATATCTGCGTAAAATACTACTTACAACAACGTGTATAATTAATGGCTAGTTCTCGCCTACTTACGAAAATCCTCGCGGATTTTCTATTCGGTTTTTATTTGCTAAATTAGTTGCTTAAACACGCCACTAATCATACACAAAACCGTTATATGCAAGTTTTGCCAATCGTTATAAATAGCTGATAACAATTATATCAAAGCTTTGTTTTAAAAATTTTATTTAAGCGCAGAAATGTGCCTATCTACATTTTTATCGTTGTACACGACTTTAACTGATCAATTGGAATTTTAAAAATTAATCTCGATTGAGATAATTTGGAACTCAATTTCAAAATATATAGCAGTTTTAAAAATGTTGCTGATAATATCAATGTAAAAAGTTAAAATTGATATTTAAAAATGCTTATTATATATTATGGCTGATAATTATACTAAAAAGCTGATTTAAGCCGACAAAATATGTGAAAAAAAAACCAGCATATAACAGCGTATATAAAAAATTGCTATTTTAGGCTTAATTTAAAGTTGTTGCGTATTTGCTCACTTCAATTTTCCTGCGGAAAATTAGCCGTTCGCAAACACGCAACTTTTCATATACAAAAACGTTGTGTGTAATTTGATAAAAAAAATGGCGATAAATTATATTCATATAAACATTAATATTTAAAAAAAAATTAAATTATAAGATTTTCTAAATGAGCAGTACTTCAAATAAAAAATGGTTTAATGGTGCTATCGGAACTATAATTTTAAGCTTGATTGCTGCAATAATTTATGACTACATAAAGGAACAACCTATTTTAAGTACCATAACAACAATCTCAAATAACATATGGCGCTTTATAAAAAATCTCTTTTCAGTAGAAATACAATTATGGTTAATTATTTCACTATTATTGTTATATAAAATAATCAAGTGGTTTTATATTAAAGTTCAGAAAAGTAAAATTCCTGAGTTACCTGAAAATCTAAAAAATTATAAAGCAGATGATTTTAAAAATTGGAAATGGAAATGGGATTGGAAATGGGATTCAAATAAAGCTAAATGGAAAATAATTAACTTATGGCCATTTTGTAAAAAATGTGACATAGAGTTATTAGATAAATCAAATTTCATCCAAAGTGCAATGAAGTGTCCAAAATGCGAACAATACTTTCAAGAATCAAAAATTGATGACTCAAAAGGAGTTGAATCAATGATATATGATAACATACAAAAAGGTAGAATATAAAACTACACACAACACCGTATATATCTCATAGCTAATTAGTTGCTTAATCTAAGCTAAAGTATATTTACAAGAACGCCAAATTTTTTAATTTGGCTTATTGAGAAAAAAAGGTAATAAGAAAACTAAAAAATTAGGCTCGTGCTTAATGAAAAGTAATTGCTATTTTGCACGCTACGAGCCATATACAAACACGTTATGTGCAAGCTAAAAAACCGAACATCGATACCAACTTTTGAAAAAATATGAATTATGTTATAGAAATATGTGTGGCGATTGATATAGCAATTTTAGGTATTGCTTATCCAATTTTGATTGATAAGATTTCCAATATAGGACAGAAATATAATTCTGAATATTTACCAAATGTTTTTTCGTCTGAATATCCTGATAATAAAGTAATCGGTAGGATATCTTTCTTTCAATTAATTCTTATTCTAACATTGTTAAGCTTTGTGTTTCAAATATTTTGGTTAGAACCAATAGAATACTTTAGAGGTAATCGTTTTATTGAGAATTCAGCCGATATTTTGATTTTTTCACTTACACTTATATTGACAATTACATTTTTTTATTGGATTAATAAGATTATGCTTTACCAAAGTAAAGCATCAGAATTATTACACTATTTAATCAAAAAATATAATAACACGAAGGAAGAAGACCAATCAAAAACATATCAATTAAAGGCAATAAATGATTTTGCAATTTTTGCAATTGAAAAACAAGACCCTCATTTGCAAGAACCGTTATTAGATTTTTATTCTAAACAATTTCATAGCTCTAGAGAAAAATTTGACGAAAAAGAAGGGCCAGAATATAAATTCGATTTATACAACATTACAAATGAAATAATAGCATCTTCAATAAACCACCAAAATAAAAAGCTGAAAGCTTTGGAGCATCGAGCTTCATCTGGAACTTGGTTAATTGGAGAAAGTTTCAAATTTGCTAAAATTTCGAAAACTACTTACAGTTGGCTGTGGCGGAATTTGATTACGTCAAGTGATTATAAGTACTTAATAAGTAACTATTGGTCTTCAGCATCTCAATATTTTAACTATAGCCTTTCAGGAGTTATGCCAGAATATGGTGAAAATGGAATAACAAATCAAGAAGAAATTGACAAAGTCGAGATAGAAAGAAAAAGGTTTTTAGAGTTTAACTACGCTCTAGGTGGTTTAGTCTACTATAAAGACAAGTACAACACTTTAAAGTACATCCTATCATTTTCACAATCACAACCACCAAGTTATCCGCTATTACCCCAAACAATGGATGAAATTTTCTATTGGTTTGACCAATTTAGTAATGAATTTAAATCACGAGCGGAACCAATCGAATATAAATATTTTTTCCCTGAAATAGATAATTTAGGCATTAGTAGAAATGTTGCTCACAATATCTGTTTATATATCTCACTACTATTTGTTCGTCAGTTTACCCAACAGACCATTTATGTTTATCAAGATTTTAAAATATTTCATAATCTAACGAATGACCTTCAAGACTTATATTCTTACAACGATAGATTACCATATTTTAAAAGTTGTATTGAGACAATTCTATCCAATAAAACACTTTTAGATACATTAAATTATAAAGTCGAAACAGACGAAGTGCTCGGTGTTTTTGACGATTTGGATAAGAAAATTAAAGAGAAGATTGATTTAACCAAATTGAATGCTAATTTATCAGAAGATAAAATTCAGACTTTTAAAAACACAACAAAACAAATTATCAAAGGTGCATTAGAGGAGTATAAAACAATTGAAAACGGTAAAGACTTTAATAATGTAGATGATAGTGTAATTACATCTATCAATGGAGAATTGATTGTTTCTTCTAAATCATCTTTCACTGACAATGATATCCCAAATATTAATTTTGATTCTGTATATGCCCAACATATTGCCAATAATAAAATAAAGTATTTTTTACCAAATAGCTTTTTATTAGCGAGAACCGAAAAGTATCTAATCGAAAGAAAACAATTAATAGATGGGTTTGAAAGAATAATAAAAGACTTAAACAACAAAGCTATTGTAGCAATTCGACCAGGTTATGATTCAAAACAATTAATTGAAAAATCAAAATTTAAAAACTTAATTATTGAGATACCATCTTCAAATAATCGTTTAAGCGATACATTTTTTATTCTAGATAAAAATGATTTACCAAGATTTGAATCAAAAAAATTACCTAAAAAAGAAATTAACAAATTTGGCTTATCTCTTTTAGATGAAAAATATCAATTATACTCGAATGTTATTGATATCAACTTACCTGAAAATAATTCTTTAAAAGAAGAGTATAGCACCAAAGATGAAAAAGAATTAAAAGTTTTGATACTAATCTCATTCATATTGTTGATTAAATGGAAAAAGGATAGAAAAATAACTATGTTAAGTTTGACAAGTCCTTACCAAGAAAGAGGTATAGTTAATAAATTAGAAGATTTGAAAGAATTAAAAGCCAGCACATAACAACGTATATAAAAAATAGCGGTTTTATCGCTTAATCAATAGGAAATGAATAAATTAAAGGTCTTTGTTAAACTGAAAATTTAGTGCTTAAAAACCCGCTACTTTTCATATACAAGACCGTTGTGCATAATCTAAACAAACTATCGAAATTTGATGAACAGAGAAAGTTTTGAAAAATATGAGTTAAGTCCTGAAAAGGAAAAAAACCTTTGGAATGATTCTATTGTAGTTTTTGATACTTCAGCATTAATAGACTTCTATTACTATCCAAAAGAGACAAGGCAAGAAATTTTTGATAAAATATTTCTGAAATTAAAAGACAGATTATGGATTCCTTATCACGTTCAATTTGAATATTTAAAAAACAGAAAGGGTATTATAGAAAAACCAATAGTTGAAAACTATAATCCAATAAAAAACGAAAAGATAAAAGATATCACTTCTGCAAAAACTAAAATTTTAAAAGTTTCAGAGCAAATAAAAAAAGATACTTTAAAACCTGAAAAGCATCCATTTTTACCACAAGAAAAAATAGATGAGTTTATCGAATTTACAAAGGAGCTTGATGCAAGAGTACAACAATTCGAAAAGGACTTAACCGAAGAAATCGCCAAACAAGAGACTGAAATAAAATCACTCAATGAAAATGACACAATCTTGAAAGCTTTCGAAGACAATTTAAATGTTGGCCCAGAACTATCACATTCGGAAATTATGCGAATAGTAGCAGAAGGAAAACTAAGATATGAATTTGAAATCCCACCAGGTTATAAAGATTTAAAAGAGAAAATAGGCACACAAATTTTCGGAGATTTAATCGTTTGGAAACAGATTTTAAATTATGCAAAAGACATTGATAAAAGTGTGATTTTTATTTGCAATGACTTAAAAATTGATTGGTGCTACAAAGATTCACGAAATAGAATTGAAAGTCCAAGAGAAGAATTGATTAAAGAATTTAATGACAATAATCAGAAAGATTTTTGGATGTATAATCAATCACAATTTGTTTACAAAGCAAAAGAATATTTGGAAGTTGATATAGAAGACGCGAGAATTGAGGAAATATCTAATGTAATAAGCAATCGAAATAATGATGCTCTGATATACAAGTGCGGATTTTGTCATCAAAGAAATGAAGTTCCCATAGAGGAGCTTTATCTTGAATTTGATTGTGTTGGTGGTTCAGAAAGAAGTATGGGAGCAGAAAATCAATATCAATCGGAAGAACCTCTCGAATGTTCATTTTGTGGTAATGACATAAATGTTACTTTAGAAATTTGGGAATATCCAATCGGAGCTCATAATCTTGATGATATAACTATTGACAATGGTGAAGTAATTCAAAGTCCCGACTTCGTGACACACTTTTGGGACAATTACTATGATGAACCAGATGAGGATATGTTTAGAGAAAGATAAAGACTATGCACAACAACGTATAAAAATAATTGCTATTTTGTGCTTAAATAAAGGTAGTTGCGTATTTGCTACATCTGAATTTCCTTCAGAAATTCCTCGCACGCAAACACGCAACTATTCTTATACAACAACGTTAGCCACACATACGAAAAAAAAACACTATGATTGAAATTGGAACTTTATGTAAAATTAATTTAAGTGATATTCAATATAAAATAATTGATGTACGCCGGAAGGATGTAACAATAAGATTGGATAAAAATACAACTCATCGAGAAATTCATTTTTTTGTTGATTTAGAAGAAGTGGAAAACCCTCAAGTAAAAGTTATTGGAGTTTCAACTACAAATATAAATTCAGATGAGTTTTAAATTTAGTGACTTAATTGATTTTGGAAAAATTCCTATTAAGATATTTTTACTATTTGGGATAGTGAGTGGAATTTTATTGTTTAGTTCCGCAGAGTTTTTGAAAGATTTAAAACTTTCCGAATTTGAAAATGATTATGGAAAATTCTTCGGCATAGTCTTTATAGTTTGTATCGCATTTATTGGATTGTCAATACTTTATTTTATTAAGAATAAAATAGAAAGAAAACTCAACTATAATAAAAACACAAAGTACATTGTAAATGAATTGAGCTGTTTAGACCCATTCGAACAAGCAGTAATTAGAGAATTTACTATTCAGCAACGTCAAACAGTTACAATGCCAATTGATAATGCAATTGTTGCTGGTCTATTAAACAAAAGAATACTTAAACAAGTTTCTAATATTGGAGACGGTTTGTACCTTCCGTTATCTTTAAGTAAAATAGTTAATGAAAAACTTAAGGAAACGGATTTAGGAATATCTCAAAATATGTCAGATGAACAATTAAGAGAAGTATTTTCAAAAAGACCAAAATGGGCAGATGATTATTTTTATAAACAACATTTCGGATAAAGTACGTGTGGCAACACCGTATATAGCAAATAGCGGGGTTTGATTTTAAAACGGAAAATTTTGGTATCTTTGGTAAGATCGCCAAATCTTTTGATTTGGCTTTTTGAAAAATAAGATAAAAACAAAATACAAAAGATTTGGCTTGTGGTAAGATTGAAAATTAACTCATAATTACACGCTACTTGCCATATACAATCACGTTAGCTACAATTTGAGAAACGACAAACTTTTGATATTAGATTTAGATGGAGTTTTAATAACAAATCCATCGTGGAAAGCCGACCGAATTGACTCGGATGGATATTCTGAATTCAATGAAAATTGTGTTAAAAACTTAAACCAACTTCTCACTCTTGCGGAATTTGACATTTGGTTGAGTTCAACTCGACGAACTGTAAAAACTTTGAATGAATTCAATCAGATTTTCAAAAATCGTGGAATAAATAAAGAAATAATTGGATTTTTACCAGAATACGCAGATTGTAAAAACCGAAAAGAAGAAGTTCTGAAATTTATAGCGGAATTTAAAACATCTGATTTTCTGATTATCGATGATGACAAATCTCTAAATGGGTTGGAAAGTAAAATAAAAGAAAACTTGATTTTGACTGAATTGACGAAAGGATTTAATTTAGAAAAATTGAACGAAGCAACTGAAAAAATGAAGAATAAAATAACAACAAAAGTTACTAATAAATTTATTCTTGGAAATGGTAAAGATGGAATTTACTCTGATTTAACTCTTGAAGTTGAGATATCAAACTTTGCAATATTAAAAAGAGGAGAAAATATTGAATTGAAAGACAATAACGTTTTAAAAGAGATTGAATTTGAAATTCAATCTTGGATAAATGATTATCAAAAAAAAGACATAAAATTAGAAATAACAATACTGAATGTTGGAATTGACCCTGAAGGTAGAAAATATAAAACAATGAACTCTGTTAGAGGAGCTATGTATGATGCATTGCCAAATATTGGAATTGAACCGCCACAATTATTTAGTATGGAAGAGTAAAGAAAGTTCTGAAAAATAAAAAACTGTAGCTAACACCGTATATAATTTATTGCTGGTTTTAGCCAATTTACGAAAGTCCTAGCGGACTTTCTTGGTCGGTAATTATTTACTAAATTAGTTGCTTAAAACACGCAACAAACCATATACAACAACGTTGTATGCAATTAAAACCAAACTTTATGAATAGAAATTTATTGATTATCCTACTGACAATTTTTACTTTTAATTCTTGTCAATCACAAACGAAAGACAAAGCTGAAATGGAAAAAACGGAATCTGATGAGTTTTCTTCCGAAAGTGGAAATTTTATAATTGACTTTCCAATAGAACCGACTTTGAGAGTTATCGACAATCAAATAGGAACTGATAAATACAAAATCTATAATTATCAAGCAGTTGCTGGACAACAAATGATATATATGGCTGAATACATTGATTTTCCTGAATATGTAATGGAGTCTTGGGACAAAGACCAAGCTTATGACCAAATTTTAAAAACAACTGAAGCAAAGTATGGTGGAGTTTTTAAGTTGACTAAAAAAGAATCAACTGAACAACATAAACTGCAAGGAATATATTATGAATTTTCTTTGAATCCAGATGCGAATGTTCCGAGAGGAGTAAAAGGAGGAATTAAAGGGAAAATTTTCTTTGTTGGAAACAGGTCTTACCAAATAACTTATCTTGGAGAAGAACAAGGATTAATTGAACCGTTTCTGAATTCATTTCGACTGATAAAATAACTGCATACAACACTGTATATAATTTATTGCTTGGTTCTAGCCTACTTACGAAAATCCTCGCGGATTTTCTATTCGGTTTTTATTTGTTAACTTAGTTGCTTAACCACGCAACAAACCATATACAAAAACGTTGTAGCCAATTAAAAAAAAATGAGAATCTCGATTATAATATTGATTTTATTTAGCTCAAATTTATTTGGACAAAATAAAGTGCACCCTTATAACAGAACTCAAACGGAATTTGATAAGCTGACGGAAAAAGCAAAAAAAACAGATAGCATAATTATCGCATCTGATAAAATGGAATATCGAGAAAAATATATTACGACAGGAATTTCAGAAGGGTCGATTGAACTTACCGATAGTTTAAAAGTTGAGATTGCCTCTGGAGGATTTTCAACATATACTTATACAAACGACAGAACGAATAAAATCATCAAAGCTGAACATAATCAAACTGTACATTACAAATATGACGTGAAAGATTCTCTAAACGCAAATACGGAAAGATTAGAAATTAGTATTTATTACGAAAATGAAAAAGCATATTACGCTGAATTTAATGAAAACCACTATGATAATGAGAATGTGATTTCTACTAATCGATTTTATTTACAACTGAATGCAAAACGAGATGAAATATATTATTCAAATGGATTTCAAGAAAAAATAGTAAAGTATATTATAAAATTGAGCGAAGAAATAAAATCTGAAAAATAACTGGCTACAACAACGTGTATAATTAATGGCTAGTTCGAGCTTGCTTACGAAAATCCTCGCGGATTTTCTATTTGGTTTGTATTTGCTAAATTAGTGGCTTAAACACGCCACTAATCATACACAAAACCGTTGTGTGTAATGCAAAAAAAACCGTATGAACATTAAGAAACAGTTTCATTATGACCCAGCAATAGAAGTTTCAGCTTCTCAAATCGGAATTAGTAAATGGGATTGGATATCGACTAAATCTACAGAAGAAAAATTAGCTGTCGAATTAATGCAAAAAAATCGTTTTGATGTTTTACCGATTGAAAATGAGGACGGAACTTTTAATTCCTATTTTTCTACGCAAGAATGGAATGTTTATTCGAGCCTGAACAAAAATAAAATTAATGACGCTCAAACAATTTACTATCGATTGAGCTTAAAAGATTTGATTAGAAAATTTAAAAATGACGATAGGCATTATTATTTCTTGACAGACCACGACCAAATTTTAGGATTGGTTTCCTATGTGAATCTGAACTGTCAATTAGTGTATAATTATCTATTTTTCATAATCGCTGACATTGAAAGAAGTGTTTCTGAAATTTTGAAAAAACACGTATCACAAGATGAAATTCTGTCTGAATTCAAAAAATCCGAAGACAAACATTTATCAGATTTATCGAATTCATTTCAAAAAAGCATCAAAGACAATAATGATAGTGACATATTTCAACATATGTATTTACAAACGGTCGGAATTACACTCAAAAAATTTATATCCAAATTGCCAAATGAATACAAACCACTAAACAAATACTCTGCTAAATTTGGAACAGAAGGAGTTTATAATTTAGTGAGACAAAAAGTAATGCATCCAGTAAGACCAATATTATCTGACAAAAAATCAATAAACCAAATCGATGAGTTATTAAATGACTACATTGAAATTAAAAATATAGCGGAAAGCACTACACACAACAAAGAACTGAGGTAAAAACCAACTCTTTTCTACATTAAATTTGAGACATACATTACCTGTGTCAAAATCTTTGC
>NZ_JAVRBG010000004.1:0-165610 GCF_031845265.1 Mesonia ostreae
GCCAAAGCGGGGTGCAAATATACAACCTTTTATTCCTTTCTAACAAAAAAAATCTTAGATTTATTTTATATTTTTTTTAACACATTGGCGGAGAGACAGGTGCGATGTTAGATCTAAGATTTTAGATGCTAGGCCGCTTCGCTGTTAGATAATAGATAAGAGAAAAGTGAGTTCTTGAGTCTTGGGTCTTGGGTTGTCGAGTTATTGAGTTATTGAATTTTACATTTGAAATTAATTTGAGGCTAGAAGCTAAATGTGAGACTTAAGGCTTAGAACGTAAAGAGCAGGAAAAAGGCAAGTGAGTTCTTGGATCTTGGGTCCTCGGTCATAGATTATAGGTCTTAGTTCTTGAGTCTTGGTTCTTGAATCTTGGTTCTTGAGTCTTGATTCTTGAGTCTCAATTTTAAAACCAAACCTTCGTCCTAGCCCCGATTGAAATGGAAAGCCCGCAATGAGCGCAAGCGAAATGAGGACTTGCAATGAAAAGCGGGAAATGACTCCTGAAGAAGAAAAAGACTTTTGAGCTCCTAAAAATTATACTCATATTTTAAATTCTCATATTTTTTCTATAAAAAGAAGTTCCAAACCAAGCCAAAACGAATCACAAAATCGCGATAGGGATACGATGGAGCCGCATAATAGCTATTTCCAGTTAGCAGTGTCGTCATATTTTCTAATTTAAAAAAGATACGCGTTTGCTGGATCTTTGCATTAAAAAAGAAGTCTACACGGTATTGATTCTCTAATTCAAATGCATTTTGAACTACGTAATCTCCCAATATAGGATCGTAAGCATTTGGACTGAATTTTGTAAAATAATTAAATGTAAGTCCGGTTTGGAAGAATAAGGCTCTTTTGAATAAGTGATCTTCATACAACAATGTATTTCTCGTCACAAAATCTGGCGTTTTAAATACCTCTTTTCCGCTACTTACATTTTGGTACATTAATGTATTGTCTAATTTAAAGTTTCCGTAAGAAAAGACCTTATTCACTTTTAGCTTTAAGTAATCTACTTTTTGATTGGATTGAATGGGTTTTACCAAAGTGTCTGCAGCACTTTCTGTATCTGGGTTCTCTGTAAACCCGAAATGCGTGTAATTATTAATCTGAGCGAATAAGACTTCCGCATTCAGCAATTTTTTAGATTTTAAAGAAATCTTTATCTTTTGCTCTTCAATATTTTTAAAATCATTGCTCCAATTATAGTTTACATAATCGCTTTGAAACAGTAGGAAGTTAAAATCTGGTGTTCTACTCGTACTTTGAATGCTTCCCGAAAGCCTATTTTCTTCATCCAAGCTATACCCTGCCTCTCCGTAGAGATTTGACCCCGTATATGCTCCACTTATATTTGCTTCTATGTTTCCGTAAAGATCAAATCCTCCAAATCTATTTTTATAAGCGGCTCCAGCTGAAAATACATCTTCCATAATGCGATTTGGAATAACGCCAGTATTTAATATCAATTTGGTTTGATATCCATAATTGATATTGTAATGAGTCGCTCTTGCACTCAACCTCCCCAATTTTTTATTCTCGTAAATTCCCTTTAGAGTATTGGAAACATTTTGATATTCTGCCTCATCTCTTAACTGCGAAAGCTCAAAAGCTTCTCCAAAACCAACAAATGCCGCTCCTTGTTTGTAATGATATTCTTTATCGGTAAAGTTTAAGGTATGCTCTAACTTTACGAAATTAGAAGATAGAGAATCTTTGGGTGCTATAAGCGCATAATCCTGCTTTAAGAAAAAACGTTTGGCAAATAAAATGGATTCTGCATTTTCAAAATTAACTTCTAATAAATTACGCTCACTAAAATCGTCTGCTTCAGATTGGTACTGTAGATTGGCAAGACCATTTAGACCGCCATTTTCTTCCGTAGATAAATCTTGAGAAACAAAGTGTGTCTTTATATGGTAGCGTTTATTCTTGGTATGAAAACTACCGCCTATGCGAAAACTACCCTGACTCGTTAAATTATGTTGGTAATTACCCAAAGATCGCAAACCTCTATAACCTATAAATAAATTAACCTGCGGACTTATATTAGAAGTGAAAAAAGCATCGAGGTTTTGGCCTTGCTGAAAGGTAGTCTTAAAAAATAGCTCTGATAACGGCGTTGGCACATTGTAATAAAATATATCGCCTACCTTTAAATACGGAAATTGTTTTGCAGAAGCACCAATGTCCGGAACTAAACCATCATCCTCCAGAGAGTAGCCTAATTTTGTGAAAGGCTGTCCGATATTAGAAAAAGGCAACAACTCAAAATTATCTTTTCGGGTATAATTAAACTTGTAGTCCTTATATACATTAAGTGTAGTATCTACATAAGTAGTATCGTTTTCTACCGAAATGATTTTATAATCTGTTATGGGAGGCTTTTCTCGCTTATCTATCACGGTTTTGTTATCGCCTATTGGCGCATTGCTTGTAGTGCCATCATTATTTAACCTCAAATCTTGAGCTAAAACAATCACGGGAAGCAGTAATAGTAATAAAAATAAAATCTTTTTCATGGAGCACTTTAAGTCCACAAAAGTATAATTTTTTCATCAATTTAATTTATCTTAAAAAGATAGCTGCCAACTGTCTGCTAAATATGATAACTTTGTCCTTATGTTAGACCTTCAATTTACGAAAAACAAAGTGGAATGTGGCACAGATGAGGCTGGCAGAGGTTGCTTGGCGGGCCCTGTTACCGCTGCTGCTGTTATTTTAAATAAAAACTTTTCTAACTGCGTTTTAAATGATAGCAAACAACTTTCTCTAAAGAAGAGAAATCTTTTAGAAAAACTTATTAAAGAGGAAGCCGTTAGCTATGGAGTTGCTCACGTGATGATGGAAGATATTGATGAAATTAATATTTTGAACGCTTCTATAAAAGCAATGCATCATTCTATAGATCTATTATCAATTAGACCTGAATTTATTTCAGTTGACGGAAATAAATTTCATCCTTATCCTTCTATAGAACACTCTTGTATTACAAAAGGAGACGCTAAGTATTTGAATATTGCGGCCGCTTCTATTTTGGCGAAAACTGCAAGAGATGCTTTTATGATAAAAATTCACGAGGAATTCCCCATGTACAATTGGAAAAAAAATAAAGGTTATCCCACAAAACAGCATCGGGAAGCTATAAAAAAATACGGAATCACAAAATACCACAGAAGGAGTTTTAAGCTATTACCTACATCACTTCCCGCAAAATCGAAAAAGCAGCGAAACAATTCTTAGTTTTAAATTTTGTTTAACAAAAAAGCGTATCAAAAATTTCTACTTTTACCTTATAAGCTTCTTTATGAAAAAATTACTTTTCTTCTTCTTATGTATTTCTTTATGGTCTTGTCAGGAAGATGAGAAAAGACCTTCAGATCTTCTTAATTTTGTGCCGCCAAATACGGCAGCCATTTTAAGTACAGATAATTTGGAGGAGTTTAGCGAGGAGCTTCAGCGAAATACATACCTCAGCAACAACAAAGCATTTCCTCTTAGTTCTTTCTTTACAGAACATTTTACCAATTTAGAATACATTTCAGTTAAAACAGAAAGCTTACTTTGTTTTAATAGAATAGGTAAAAAAGATGTAGCGCTTACCTTAATATCAAAAGAAAAACCTGCTATAAAAGATCTTTCTAAAATTGCCAATAAAAAAGTGTTGAGCTATACCTACGATGAAATTGAAGTAGAACATTATACATTAGAAGATATGGAAGCCTATGTAGCAGATTTACCTACATTGCACGTGGTGAGTACTTCTAAACTAGTTATAGAAAATATTATCAGAATTTATAATGAGCCTATACCCATAGATACAAATCTTAAGAAAATATATGCTGTAGCCAATGATTCTCGAGCTTCGCTATTCTTTAATTATGAAGATGTGATGCGCATCTATCAAGATTATAGTATAAAATCGCTTAATTCTCTCAAAAAGTTTACCGATTGGAGCGTATTAGATTTAGACGTACAAGAAGATGCGATAGAGCTACACGGCGTAACCCAAACAGACCCAAAAGAAAAAAGACTTCTTTCATTGTTTAAAGATATCAACCCCTTAAAAAGCACTTTAGCAGAAGTGGTACCTCAAAATGCTACGGGATATTTTTCATTTACTTACGATAGTTTTGAGAATATCCAAGACAACCTCAACGATTTTCATCAAAGAGAAAAGAAGGAGATTAAACAAGCTGCACTTTTTGAATCTGCCCAAGAGATAGGAATCATTTATCAGCAAGAAAAACCAGTACTGATAGTCAATTCTATAGATCCAAATATTACTAAAGATGCACTTTTGGCGAGTCAAGAAGTGTTCAAAGAGTTTAGAGGAGTTCCCATTTACAACTATGAACATCCTAAGGTTTTTTCTGAGACTTTTGATCCCTTAATTCAGCTTCAGCAATTAAAATATTACACGGTGGTAGATCATTATTTCGCTTTCGCGGAAACATCTAGCGCCCTAGAAAATATCATAGCTAATTTTCAAAACCGAACCACTTGGAGTGCGAAAAAGTCATTTCAAAATACGTTAGATAAATTAAGTAGCGAATCGAGCATGCTTATCATAGGTTTTAACGAAGAGTTTTACAAAACCTTTAGCTCTTATGTAAAGAAAGATTTGCAAGAAAACGTAAAAGATATTAAGGTGAGCGATTTTGAAAGTACTGCTATACAGTTTATTTATGATACTAATTTTGCGCATACCCACATCATTTCTCAAAAAGCAGATGCGAAAAGTAAGAGCTCTGGTAGCCAACAAATTTCTAGTATTAAGACCGAAGATGAGATAAGCGGAGATCCTTTTCTTTTTACCAATTGGCACAATGAACGTAAACAAATAGTGGTTCAAACAAACGATAATGAGCTTAGAGCTTACACTATTCAAGGTAAACAAAATTGGAAAAAGGAATTGGACGGAAAAATTATTGGAACGCCAAAAGAAATAGATATCTACAATAACGGAAGAATCCAACTTGCTTTTAATACGGCTCATAAATTTTATATTATAGATAGGAATGGAAATGATGTAAAGCCATTTCCATTAAATTTTAAAACACCCATAACGCAAGCGGTATCTGTTTTTGATTATGCAAACAACAGCAAGTATAGGTTTGTTATAGCACAAGATAATGCGGTAAGTATGTGGAATAAAGATGGGAAACAAGTAAAAGGGTTCAAGTTTTCTAAAACTGCTTCAACCGTAAGTCAGTCTCCAAAACACATCCGAATAGGCAACAAAGATTATATTGTGGTTCCGGAAGAAAATGGCACTTTACATATTTTAAATCGGGTTGGCGATACTAGAGTGAATGTGAAAGAAAAAATTGATTTCTCTAGCAATGATTGGTATTTATACGACAATCGATTTACCTCTTCCAGCCTTGATGGTAAACTAATACAAATCAGCGAAAGCGGAAAAGTAACTCAAAAGAATAAAAACTTTACGGAAACCAATCGAATAGATGCTACATCCAATACCTTGGTGAGCCTGTCTGAAAATGAATTAAACATAAAAGGAAAGGAGGTAAAATTAGACTTCGGACTTTATACCGCGCCTAAAATATTTTACCTCAACAACAAGATTTACATCGCCCTTACCGATACACAAGCGAGTAAAGTTTATATTTTTGACAGTCAGGCTGAATTGCTTCCTGGTTTTCCTGTATATGGGAATTCCCAAATTAGCCTAGAGAATATTGATGCTCAGGGCAGTTTGGAGTTTATTGTAAAAGGTGAAGACAATAGTGTTCTTCTTTACTCTTTAAATTAAAAAAGCTTACTTTTTCTCAAAAGTAACCACCTTTGATGTTTGATGTAGTGTTTTATGAACTGGGCATTTATTGGCAATTTCAATAAGTTTCTCTCGCTGTTCCACATCTAATTCTCCTTTCATTTCTATGTGCCTAGTGAAAACGTCTTGTTTTGGGCCAATATCTCCTGTTCTTTCTTTGGTGTGAGAAATATGTACATGCACATTTTGTAAATCCCACTCCTTACGCCTCGCATACATGTGAAGCGTCATTGCAGTACACGCCGAAAGACCTGCAGTTACCAACTCGAAGGGATTGGGACCAAAATCATTTCCGCCAACACTAAGGGGTTCATCGGCTAGCATATAGTGACTCCCCACTTTCATTCGAGTAAGGAAATTGTCTTCTTTAGCCAAGCTTGCCACCACCTCATCTTTTGTATCTAACTCTACAATCTCTGGGATTTCTACATAACGCGAAGCCCAGCTTGCAATGACCTCTCCTACATAAAGAGAATCTTCTTTTCTTGAAAGCAAGTGATCTGCTTGGTCTAAAGTGATAAAGCTTTTAGGATGAAACGCTGCTTTAAAAAGTTTTTCTGCATTCTCTATAGTGACCACACGATCTTGGGGGGAATGCAAAATTAAAAATGGCTTTCTTAAATCTGCCACTAACTCTAATAAAGAGTTATTTTCTAAATCATCTAAAAATTGTTTTTTGATGGTAAAGGGTCTTCCACCAAGAGAAACTTTAGCGTGTCCTTTTTCAGAAATTTCTTCTACACTATCTTGAATTAAGTTTTTTACATGTATAGGTTCACTTGGAGCCCCAATCGTAGCGACTGCCGTTACGCTATCAATCATACTCGCTGCAAAAAGAACCGCCGCGCCTCCCAAAGAATGTCCTATCAATAAACTGGGTGCAATATGTTTTTCTTTTAAGTAATTTGCAGCAGCAATTAAATCTTGAATATTTCCCGAGAAATTAGTTTCGGCAAAATCTCCTTCACTTTCTCCTAAGCCTGCAAAATCAAACCGAAGTACACCAAACCCATGGCTTGTTAGCGCATTGCTTAGGTTTCTTATGGCTATTAAGTTTTTAGTACAAGTGAAACAATGGGCAAAAATGACAAAATTATGAGGTTTTTGATCTACGGGAAGACTAATCTTCCCCACCAATTCTTGTCCTTGTTTGTTGGTAAAATTTACTTTATCTGATTTCATAACGTTTCTAATTCCTGTTCCGATTGCAATTCTGCTTCGAACAAATTACTAAAATGTTTAAGGAGTTTTTTCTTGACTTCTTTTTCTGAAACTTCTATCTTTCCTAATTCTACGTGCAAAGAGGTGACCGCTTTGTCTTTTATACCGCAGGGAATAATGTGGTCAAAATAACCTAAATTGGTATTCACATTTAAGGCAAATCCATGCATAGTGACCCACCTACTCGCTCTCACTCCCAAGGCACAAATTTTTCGGGCAAAAGGAGTTCCTACATCTAACCATACGCCAGTTTCCCCTTCGCTACGTTCGGTTTTTAAGCCGTATTCTGCTAAGGTTAAAATCACCATTTCTTCTAATAAACGCAAATATTTGTGAATATCTGTAAAGAAATTTTCAAGGTCTAAAATGGGATAGCCCACAATTTGTCCCGGGCCGTGATACGTAATATCTCCGCCGCGATTAATTTTATAAAAGGTAGCTTTTTTTGATACTAATTGCTCTTCTGTCATCAACAAGTTGCTTAGGTCTCCACTTTTCCCCAAGGTATAAACGTGAGGATGCTCCACTAAAAGCAGTGTGTTCTGAGTCGGCTCTTGAATAGACTCTCTCCTATTTCTAATTTTGGAATCTATGGTCTCTTGAAAAATCTTCTGTTGATAATCCCAGGTTTCTTTGTAATCTTTTAAGCCTAATTCTTGCAGCTGAACTAAGTGGTTTTTCATAAAGCTTATCTTAGCGGTGTTATCAAAAAACAAAGGTACGATTTTCATCGTACCTTTTAAATCATCGGTTATTTATAAACCTACTTAATCATTACTTTCTCTATACTGGTTATACGACCGCTTTGCAGTTTTATAAAATAAGTTCCCGCAGTTAATGTAGACACATTTAAAGAATAGGTATCTTGGGTTTCTGTAAAGGAATGTGTCATTATTTTTTTTCCTGCGAGGTTATATAATTCTATATTTCCATTTGAATACTGATTTGATATATTAATATAAAGTGTTCCGTTTGCCGGATTTGGATACGCAATCAATTCCGCTTTAGCTAAACCCTGTACCGCTAAAGTTACATTAGATTCTAAATAATCTGCCACGCCACTATTATCGGTATCATCATCGGTAGGGTCTCCATTATTGTTATAATCCTCATCGGCAGTTAAGACTCCGTCACCGTCATCATCATTATCTTCATAATCTCTTAGTCCATCATCATCAGTATCATCATCGTTTAAATTACCGTTGGCATTAAGGTCTTCCTCTGCAGTAGCCACTAAATCATTGTCTACATCTATACTACAGTCCCAAGTTAATATTCCAAAATTTGTTATAGCAGAACATCCCGTATTCATATTTTCAACAATCACCCAAATGCTTTGAGGCTGTACGGTATTTGTGTAAGATGAAGGGTTTACGATTTCATTAGTGTTATTTTCGGCATCTGTTTGACTTTTATAGTAAGTCAGCATAAAATCGGAAACATTTTGTGTCCCTAAAATAATGCTATCATTAAGCGTTAAATCAAAATTTGCTGTTCCATTACCTATCTCACAGTAAATTAATTCGGGTGCTTGGTTGGCGATAGGCGCATCATTTACGATAAGATCTAAGATAGCAGTAGCAAAATTACCTGTTCCTATATCTTGCACCCTAGAAAAAAGAGTTTCATTATAAGGAGTCATATTAACATAAGGCGATGAAAGTTGATTCATGGCAGCATCTGCATCTACTATGGTAGTGTAATAAGAAACGACATAGTCACTGGAAGACTGAGACCCCAATACCTGAGCATCTGCCGCTGTTAAATCGAAGTTAGCAAACCCATCGTTATCGTCATCGCAAACTGCTAGCGTTGTAGGATTGGCGGTTTGAGCAAAGGCATTTATTTGAAATGTAATTACAAAAAATAGTAGTAGTCTTTTCATGGTTGTAGCTTTTTGCTTAGTACTAATAAAACAATTTCATATAAAAAACTCCTACTTGGACTAAAAGCTTCGTTTGCTTTTTTTGATTGCTAAAAAGTTTGTAATTACCTTTGCAGCTTCAAATTAAATAGAAACTATGCAATTATCTGAACAAGAACTTGTACGTAGGGAAAAATTAGCTTCTCTAAAAAAATTAGGCATCAACCCTTATCCGGCAAATGAATATCCGGTAAATCATACTTCAGCAAAGATTAAACAGGAGTTTGAAGAAGGCAAGAAGGTGGTGATTGCAGGAAGATTAATGTCTAGAAGAATTCAAGGGAAAGCTTCTTTTGCAGAATTGCAAGACTCTCAAGGGAGAATTCAGGTATATTTTAATCGCGATGAGATTTGCACTGGTGAGGATAAAACGCAATACAACGATGTGTATAAGAAATTACTAGATATTGGTGATTTTATTGGGATAGAAGGAGAGCTTTTTACTACGCAGGTAGGAGAAAAAACCGTGATGGTGAAAAACTTTGTATTGTTAAGCAAAGCTTTAAAACCTCTCCCCTTACCAAAGAAAGATAAGGATGGAAACGAATACGATAAGTTTAACGATCCAGAAATGCGTTACCGACAGCGGTATGCAGATTTGGCCGTTAACTCTAAAGTGAAAGAGGTTTTTATAAAGCGCACCAAGTTATTTACAGCGATGCGTGATTTCTTTAATGACAAAGGTTATTTTGAAGTGGAAACGCCTATTCTACAGTCTATTCCTGGCGGAGCTGCAGCAAGACCTTTTATAACGCATCACAATGCCTTAGATATTCCGCTTTACTTAAGAATTGCCAATGAGCTGTACCTTAAAAGGTTAATTGTAGGCGGTTTTGATGGCGTTTATGAGTTTTCCAAAAACTTCAGAAACGAGGGAATGGATAGAACCCATAATCCTGAATTTACTGTAATGGAAATCTATGTAGCCTATAAAGACTACAATTGGATGATGGACTTTACGGAAAAATTACTCGAACATTGCGCCATTGCCGTGAACGGAACTACCGATGCTACTTTTGGAGAACACAAAATTAACTTTAAAGCTCCTTATAAAAGAGTGACCATGACAGATTCTATCAAGGAGTTTACTGGTTTTGATATTACCGGAAAAACAGAAGAAGAACTTAGAGCTGCGGCATTAGGTATGGGCTTAGACGTAGACGAAACCATGGGGAAAGGAAAACTCATCGATGAGATTTTTGGTGAAAAATGTGAAGGAAACTACATCCAACCTACTTACATCACCGACTATCCCAAAGAAATGAGTCCGCTTTCTAAAGAGCACCGTGATAATCCAGAGTTAACCGAGCGTTTTGAGTTGATGGTTTGTGGGAAAGAAATCGCCAATGCCTACTCCGAGCTGAATGATCCTATCGATCAACGCGAACGTTTTGAAGACCAATTAAACCTGGCTAAAAAAGGAGATGATGAAGCGACAGAATTTATAGATCAAGATTTCTTACGTGCTTTAGAGTACGGAATGCCGCCTACCTCTGGATTGGGAATTGGAATGGACCGACTTATAATGTTTTTAACGAACAATCCTTCCATACAAGAAGTACTATTCTTCCCACAAATGCGTCCAGAGCGTAAAAAACTAGACTTAACGGAAGAGGAAAAAACAGTATTGGACTTATTAAAGAAAGAATCTCCCCAAGAACTAGAAGTTATTAAAAATGCTTCTGGTTTAAGCAATAAAAAGTGGGATAAAGCCACTAAAGGTCTAAGAAAGCACAATCTGGCTAAGGTGAATAAAACCGAAGAAGGTTTGTTTGTGGAGTTGGAGGATTAGTTTTTTTAGTTTGTCATTATGAAGTTGATTTATTAAGCATTATGAGACCCTGAAACAAGTTCAGGGTGACAGGACATAGTATTTATATAGTTTCCGAAAAGTATAAATTAAAAAATCAGCTCAACAAAAAATCCTTCTCAAAAAGTTTACTTTTTGAGAAGGATTTTTTGTTTAAATCATTAGAATGACCTTCTAGAAAAGACCGCCAAGACCTCCGCCGCCTTTTTTATCTCCGCCTAAAAATTTTCCTGCAAGATCATCCATTACACTTCCATCACCATCGGCATCCAATAAGCTTTCTAGCATAGAAGCATCTTTATCACCACTTGTTCCCATGGCAGAACCAAGCATATCCATTAGACCTCCGCCCCCGCTACTTTGTTTTTGTTTCCCTAAAAAGCCCATGACCAATGGCATTGCCATCTTTATAATCTTGATTACAGAAGATGCGTCAACTCCAGTCATTTTACTAATGTTTCCAGCAAGTGCAGATTCTTTTCCGCCGCCAAGAACGTGACCTAGAATATCGCCACCTTTGCTAAGCAAACTACCACTATCTCCACCACTTAACATTCCGCCAAGGTTACTTAAAATCGAACCATCGTGTTCTTTAGACTCTAATGCGTTGGTAAGACTTTTCTTTCCTTCGGTTGTATTAGCGTTAGATTTCATAGCTCCCAAAATTGCCGGTAAGGCCATAGAAAGCACCGATCCTGTTTTTTCTTTAGAAACACCGGCTTCATTACTGGCTCCGTTGATAAGATTTTGCCCTGCTTCTGTTTTTAATACATCTAAAATGGATGACATACTGTTTGTTTTTGAATTAATGCTACAAGTTAATTCATTTTTGGGAAACAGATTTAAAAAAACTTTATTCTCTTGGTAAGTAAAGAAAAATGCAGTGAAAACGATAAATTATCTTAAATTAGAACCTTAGGGTAATTTTACTCACTATTGTATTAACCAAACCTGCAGATTTCATTTTATGCTTGCCAAAGAAATTCCCGAACAACGACATTGGATTATTTCTTATTTTGACGTAGGAAAGTTGCTCTACCTATCTTTGGGTTTGTTCGTCTTAGAATCTTTCATCTATGGTAGGTTTTTAATACACTCATATCAAAAAGAATCTTCTTTTTGGATCTTCTTTTGGATGGTCTGCTTTATATTTTCTTTTGTTCATATTTTTTTAGTTCTTATGGATGGTTGGTCTCGTTTTCAAAATTATAAAAGAGTAAAAGATCAATTTTATATGTATGGTTTTATCACTAAGACCGCCAATCACTATAAGGGATCTAAATGCCAAAGAAATGCTATTCTTGTGGCTTCAAAAGAATTAGGACTTGAACGAGAGGCGATATCTTTTTACAAACGTCAAGGCATAAAATGGTATTATTTTATTCCGCAGTTTATGGTAAAAGATCCGCTTTTTATGCTGAAAAATAGCTTTTGGTCGAGAACCTTTATGGAGAAAAAATACACTGCCAAAATTGATTTCAGTAAAATCCATTCCGACCAAATACAAAGTACTTTTTCCATAAAATCCCCCGTGAGGGATTAAACCTTTCTACTTTTTTAAAGTCAAATTCACAGCTTCATTAAAATCAATTATATTTATGAATAAATCACTATTAGTTAAAACATGCCTTATTGCCGTATGCCTTTCATTAAGCAGTTGCGCTATTTTTCAGAAAAAGGAAAGTCCGCAAACAACGAAAGAATCCGCTAAAAAAGGGGATATTAAAGACTACAAGAAGGTAATTACCAAAGATGCAAAATCAGATAAAGGTTTATTTACCGTTCATCAAGTAGACAAAAAGTATTTCTACGAAATTCCAGATACGCTTTTTAACCGCGAGATGTTAATGGTAACGCGTATTGCTAAAACTGCCACTGGACTTGGTTTTGGCGGCGGAAAACAAAATACTCAAGTGTTAAGATGGCAAAGAAAGGGTGATGATGTTTTACTAAGGGTGGTTTCTCACGAAATTGTAGCAGCAGATTCTCTTCCAGTACACGAAGCCGTTGTCAACTCCAACTTCGAGCCTATATTATATTCCTTCCCTATTGAGGCATTTCATAAAGATTCCATTAGCAAAAATACGGTCATCGATGTATCAGATTTGTTCGAAAAAGATATTGCAGCGCTTGGTTTTCCGCAGGGAAGAAGAAAACAATATAAGATATCGAGTTTAGACGCAAATAGATCTTATATAGATACGATTAGAAGTTTTCCAGAGAATATTGAAGTTAGACACGTAAAAACGTACAAAGCGAGTAACCCTCCTTCCAATAGTTCTACAGGTTCTATTTCTTTAGAGTTTAGCAATTCGATGATTTTGTTGCCAAAAACTCCTATGAAAAGACGCTATTTTGACGAACGTGTAGGTTGGTTTGCTAGAGGTCAAACCGATTATGGGCTAAATGTGCAAAAAAGTAAGAAGGTCAAATATTTAGACCGTTGGAAATTAGAAGTAAAAGAAGAAGACAAACAAAAATTTTTAGATGGTGAATTGGTAGAGCCTAAAAAGCAAATTGTATATTATGTAGATAGAGCAACGCCAAAACAATGGATTCCTTACATTAAACAAGGGATTGAAGATTGGCAAGTGGCTTTTGAAGCGGCAGGATTTAAAAATGCTATTATCGCCAAAGAAGCGCCAAGTAAAGAAGAAGATCCAGATTGGAGTCCAGAAGATGTGCGTTATTCTGTAGTTCGTTATTTGGCCTCTCCTATTCCTAATGCCAATGGTCCGCACGTGAGCGATCCTAGATCTGGCGAGATTTTAGAGTCAGATATCAATTGGTACCACAATGTAATGACGCTTTTAAGAAATTGGTTTTTTGTTCAAACGGCAGCCATTAATGAAGATGCTCGAGGTGTAGAATTTAAAGACGAAGTGATGGGAAGACTTATTCGCTTTGTATCTTCTCACGAAGTAGGTCATACGCTTGGTTTACCGCACAATATGGGAAGTAGTGTTGCGTATAAAGTAGAAGATTTACGTAAACCAGAATTTACCAGCAAATATGGAACTGCTCCGTCTATTATGGATTATGCCCGTTTTAATTATATCGCTCAACCTGGCGACGGTGATGTGGCATTGATGCCAAACATTGGTATTTACGATAAATACGCCATTAGCTGGGGATACAAACCCATCTTTGATAAAACAGCAAAAGAAGAAAAGCCAATTTTAGATGAGTGGATTTTAGCACACGCAGGAGATCCTATGTATAGATTTGGGAGTCAGCAAAGCGGAAGCACCATCGACCCAAGTTCCCAAACAGAAGATTTAGGAGATGACAGTATGTTGGCTAGTGAATATGGTATTAAGAATTTAAAAAGAATTGTACCCAATCTTATTGAGTGGACCGCAGAAGATGGTAAAGATTACCAAGATTTGGACGATTTGTACACCCAAGTTTTAAGCCAATATAACCGTTATATGGGTCACGTAGCAGCAAATATTGGTGGTGTTTACGAGCACTATAAAACTTACGATCAAGAAGGTGCCGTGTACACTCACGTTGCCACGGAAAAACAAGAAAGAGCAATGCAATTTTTACAAGATCAACTGTTCACCACTCCAAATTGGCTTTTAGATCCTTCCATCTTTAATAAAATTGAATTTGACGGAAGCGTTGAACGTTTAAGAACCTACCAAGAAAGAACCTTAAACAATATTTTAGACTTCGGAAGAATGGCGCGATTAATTGAAAATGAAACCATCAATGAGGATGCCTATGGTTTATTAGATATGATGACTGCTTTAAGAACTGGTGTTTTTCAGGAGTTAAGCCAAGGAAATAACATTGATATTTATAGAAGAAATCTACAAAGAGCTTATGTAGATAGAATGGGGTATATAATGACCGGAAAGCAGAATTCTATACCTGCTAAGTATAGAAATTGGGTGAATCACAGTAATATTAATGTAGAACAAAGTGACATTCGCCCAGTAGTTAGAGCCGAATTGAACAATTTAAAAAGAGATATTCAGCGTGCCATTGGTAGAACTTCAGATAAAATGAGCAGGTATCATTTACAAGATTTACTAGAGCGAATAGATATAATTTTAGACCCTCGAGGTTGATTTTTAAGGTTACATTAACTTTATTTTAAATAAAAATGTATATTTACATTTCATTTTTAACCAAAAATCATAAATAAAAAACCAAACCATGAGAAAAATAATATCCTTTATTGCGCTAAGCATTGCTTTTTTAGCTTTTACACCAGAGATGAATGCACAAGATAGTAAGAAAACTGAAGAGATGGTTCGTGCTGAAACTATGAAGCAAGTAGATATGTTATCTGAGTCTTTCAATTTAAATGCTAATGACCAAGAGAAGTTACACAGAAGCCTTTATGCCTATAACATTAACACCACCATACATACTAAAAATGTTACTGAAAAAGATGATGCTTATTACGCAAATAAAAAGAAATTTGACAAGTCTTTAATTGAAGGGTTTAAAACCTACTTAAAAGAAGATCAAATAAACAAATTAGTGAAAATGCTTGAGATAGAGCTTTATAAGTAGTCTAATCTGTCTTTATATATAAACCGACTTAAGAGTCGGTTTTTTTTATGCTTTGTTGGTAGTAAAATGCAGGTAGTAATAAAAGAAGAAAAACAGGTTGTATTAAAAATCGCCGTACATAAAACAGGAACATATAGTTTTTGGTTTCTAACGGAGAAAGAAGAACAAAAAACACACTTATCAAGACCACAAAGGCGAGACCATAAAATAATGCGGAAAACTTCAAAATACTTTTTTTAGAAAATGCTAAAAATAATATCAACAGCGATAAAGTGGTATTCATAAAAAAACGTAGCGAAGTGAATCCAATCAATTTCCATGTGTCAAAATGAGGCGGATCCATTTCATTGAAGTTAGATTTATAAAAACCCACCAAGGGATCGTGAAAGAGCACATCTTCAAACAAGCGGATACTTACCAAAAGCAATACACAGCCTATTCCTAAAATCCATTTAATTATTTTCACGAATCTTCCGTTTTTCTATTAGAATTCATGCGCACCCATAACATCCATAGCAAAAACACCAATCCATAAATAAAACCAGGAAAAATTATGTCATGTAAAAAAGGAGCATACTCTGGATATTCGTGAATTCCTATGCATAGCAATGCAACTCTAATAATATTTAATCCATAAATGAGAGTAGCACCAGCTAACCCAAACAAAAAAGTCTTCTTAAAGCTGCTGTGAAAAGCGATGATAAAAGCTACAAATAAGATCATTACACTTATCGCATTACACCCCTCAACAATTCTTGCAACATAATCATTATTTAGAATAAATTTCATAGAGAGATCTGTGGGATGCGGCGTAATAACTACATCATACCCCAAAGTTTCTGCGAAATATTTGCTTTGGTGAGAGACCAAATGTGTCACATAATCTGGGTAATATTTTTCCGAAGAAAAATAAGATAAATACGCTTGATAGCCTAAAGCTAAAATCAGGTAAGAACCCCCAAACAAGAAAAGGAATTTTACAACAGATTTATTTTTTTTAATTAGTTCTCTCAAGACAGTCAAATTTTATACAAATTTATAGAATTAGAAATTTTAATAGCGGTATTTATTAAATACTTTTGTGTAAAAAATTGAATATGAAATTTCAAGAGTTAGAAAACAAAGCGGTGACGCTAATTCAAAACGAGCATTTATCTATAGATCACCGTCTAGGTGAGCTGTGTTCTCTCTTAAAAGAAAATGTAAGCTATTACAATTGGGTGGGCTTTTATTTTAAGAATGGAGATAAAAGAGAACTTAAGTTACGGGCTTTTGCTGGCGCTCCTACAGAGCATACCATCATTCCTTTTGGGAAAGGAATTTGTGGTCAAGTAGCGGAGTCCAATACCAATTTTGTGGTACCAGACGTTCAAGGTCAAGACAATTATATTTCTTGCAATATCGATGTAAAAAGCGAAATTGTAATTCCGTTATTTGTAAACGGTGAAAATGTGGGACAGATTGATATTGATTCCAACACTGCAGATCCCTTTACCAAAGAGGATGAAACTTTTTTGGAAAACATCAATAAAGAAATTGCTAAGATTTTAGGTTAAGGTTTTGGGCGTTCCCCTACGGGTCAGGCTTTCGCTACTCGCTTTTTGCTTTTCACAAAGCAAAAGAGCTCACACAGGCCGCTCAATCCTTAACGCAAAATCAAGTTATATAAAACAAATCTGCAGCAATACCATCGCTTAAAAACTTTCCTTTTTGAGTGATGGTATATTTTTTATTTTCTTCTTTTAAAAGGCCTTTTTGCACAAAAGCAGGAAGTTCATTTTCTAGGTAACTTAGATATTTAGATCCGAAAAGTATTTCTACTTCTTCAAGATTAATTCCCCACATAGTTCGTAACCTTGTCATAATATATTCATTATACATATCGTTAACGCTTAATTTTTCTTGTTCTAAGGGAAGTTTTTTATCTTGAATCGCTTTTATGTATTTGATGTTGTTAGCCACATTCCAACTTCTAACCCCTTGATGATAACTATGCGCTGAAGGTCCAATCCCTAAATAGGATTCTCCCATCCAGTAAGCGGTATTGTTTTTAGAAAAATAACCAGGTTTTCCATAATTTGAAAACTCATAGTTTACAAATCCTGCTTTAGACATTACCCGCTGTAAAATATCAAAATGTGCTTTCGCTAAGGCATCATCTACCGGAGCTACTTTTCCTTTATCAATCATTTTCTTGAGTGCCGTTTTCGGTTCCACCGTCAAAGCATAACTAGAAATATGCGGTACTTCTAATGACAACGCGGTCTCCAGATTTTCTCGCCAGCGGGCTTCGCTCATCTTCGGAATGCCGTAAATGAGATCCATAGAAATATTATCAAAATTCTTCTTCGCATTTTGAATAGAAGATAAAGCTTCCGCCTGGTTGTGAGCTCTATTCATTAACTGCAGGTCTTCCTCAAAAAAAGACTGCACTCCAATACTTAATCGGTTGATGTGAGTTGCTGCCAATTCTTTAATCTTCTCTAGAGATAAATCATCTGGATTGGCTTCTAGAGTGATTTCCGCGTTAAGCGAAACCTCATAATTAGCATGTATCGTTTCTAAAATGGAAGTAATTTGTTCTTTGGTAAGTAAACTCGGCGTTCCTCCACCAAAATAAATAGTATTTATCTCTGGACTCTGCTCCTCTTTTCTTAAAATAATTTCTTGCGAGATAGCGTCAACCATTTCGGGCTGGCGTTTGAGTCCCGTAGAAAAGTGAAAATCACAGTAATGGCAGGCTTGTTTGCAAAAAGGAATATGTATGTAAATACCAGCCATTACTTATGCTTGTTTTTTTCTTCAATCCAAAGCGACATATATTTGGTGCTTTGCAAAGTGTGATGCATTAACATTGCGCCCATAAAATTTTGCTGGCGGTGTTTAGAGAGTTGGTGTTGCAAGCGATGTATACTATCAAAAAAGTTGGCGCTAAAGCTTTCCTTTTGAAAACGATTCTGAATAATTTTAAAACCGTTTTGCTGCGCTTTTAACCACCTTTTTTCTCGGTTATAAAGCATAAAAGCGGCTTCAGCAATTTCTTGATCGTTGTTAGATATTTCTCCGTTCCAAGGATAGATGCCGCAAATGCCTTCGGCACCAATCGTGGTGGTAATACTAGGTGTACCGGTAAGCATCGCGTCTATAAATTTGCCTTTTATTCCCGCGCCAAAACGCAAAGGAGCCAATAAGACTTTATAATTTTCAATGGTACTTAAAGCTTCTTTAGCTCTGCCTTTTACCAAAAATCGCTCTTTAGGATTGTGCTGTTGTTCTACTTTTTGTGTCGCATAAGCGCCATAAATATGAAGCTCTGCTTTAGGAAGCTCTTTTCTTATGAGCGGCCAAATGTATTGCTTTAAATATAGGACTGCATCCCAATTGGGATCGTGTAAAAAATTTCCTATAAAAAGAAAATGTTCTCGTTCTTCAAAACTTTTTAAATTTTCCGTTTGGGAAGTGCGCTTTTGAGGCACTAAAAAAGGAATATAAAGCAAGAGATCTCTATCTATTCTGAATTTTTCTATGAGTAAATCGCGTTCCGCTTCAGAAATAATCAACGTCAAATCGCAACGTAAAATACTTGCAATCTCTCTTTTTGCTTCTTTAGAAAACAAATCGGCTTTGGTTAACACTCTATTATTTTTGGCAGCTTCATACCTCGCTTTTCTAAAAAAGTGTAAATCTTCCGTATCCAAAATCCGTAAGGCATCTGGACAATTTTCCGCAATTCGCCATCCAAATTGCTCTTCCATCATAAAGCGATCAAACATCACAATATCTGGCTGAAGCTTTTTTAACCAAGAATCAAATTCACTTTTATTGGCTTCTATTTGTATTTGTTGAATACCCATTTCTTCCAAATTCACGGCATATTCAGAGAAATTTGCAGGACAGGCGTACGTGATTTTATACTCTTTGTCTAGAAAAAGATCTATGAGCTGCATCATTCTGCTCCCTGCGGCAGAAGAAGCGGGTTCTGGCCAAATGTATCCAATAATAAGAAGCTGCTTCATTTTATGTTTTATTTCACAGTTAACACGAAAATTATACCTTATATTCTTTGTAGCTTTAGCTTATAAATACCTAGTAGTTATGCCACCGAGCAAAGAAAACCAAATTAAACCAGAAAATTGGGTAGATCGCTACTCAGATTTTCTTTTTAACTATACTATAACTCGTGTGAATAACAGAGAAATTGCAAAAGACCTTATTTCTGAAACTTTTCTTGCCGGTTTAAAATCTATGAAAAACTTTAAAGGCGAAGCCAGTGAACGCACATGGTTGGTTTCTATTTTAAAGCGAAAAATTATTGATTATTATCGAAAAATAAATTCTAAGAAAGGAAGAGCAGAAGTTAAGATTAATTATAAAAATGAGGGAGATGATGGAGAATGGCTAGAAGAGCAAGTGAGTAATCACGGTAATGTAAGCGCAGAAGATGCCCTGATGAATGATGAATTAAAAACTACGATCTTTAATTGTCTTGCTACACTCCCCGAACAACAAGCCAAAGTTTTTAAAATGAAAACCATAGATCATTACGATACCGAAGCAATTTGTAATGAATTAAATATTAGTGCGTCTAATTTATGGGTAATTATACATAGAGCCAGAAAAAAAATGGCCGAGTGTATGGAAGACAAATGGCTTTAAATGATGAGTAAAACAGAAGAATTACATCAATCCAATTGCGAAAAATATGGTGTATTTTGTGAGAAATGCCAGTACAACGAAGCCAGCTATTGGGAGCGATTAAAACTCAAATTTCATTTGCTATTCTGTGGTGGTTGTAGAAAATATTCTAAAAAAAACACCCATTTAAGCGCTGCTATTAGAAACGCAAAATTTAGTAATCTAACCCCTGAAGAACAAGAGAATTTCAAGCAAATGCTGCAAAGTAATTTTGTGAAAATCCGTTTAAACAAAAAATAATACCTTCCTCAATTTCTTCCGTAAAGAGCTATTAGCTCCAATAAAAACCACAAGATAGGAATCGCTTCTACCCAAAATGAAGTGTAGTATATAGACTGATTTCTTTTTGTGTGGGCAATAGCACAAATGCTCACTACTCCTATTATAATGGTGGCAATCATTTCCCAAAATTGAAAATTGGCTATCCAAACCTGAATAAATATGACCAAAACCAAAAAGAAATAACCCAGAGCTTTCACTTTTTTAATGCCTAAGAGCTGAGGCAAGGTACCTAAGCCTTCAGGATCGTATTTTAAATCCCGCACCTCAAATGGGATGGTGATTGAAATCACAAATAAGAAAATTTGGCACCACTTGAGAATTACTGGCAGGGTGAAGAGGGACATAGTATCTACCACGGGTAAAAAAACACATACGCCAGCCCATACAAATGCGATGATAAAAATCTTTGTTCCCTTTAAATTTCTAAGATTGGTATGCTTCGGTAAAAAAGGAATAGAATAGAATAGTGTACTTAACCCCATTAAACAAGTTAAAATCCAAAACTCTTTAGATTGAATCGAAAAAAAATAAAGCAGTGTTAAAAAAGCGACTAACGAGAAAATTTGAATCACTTTCAGGTTCTTGGTGAGACTCTGATGATGCAATTTTGCTATTCCTGCATATTTTACAAAATTGTATCCAGAAATCGTTCCTAAAAAGATAAATGCCAAAACATTTGTTCTGAGATGCCCTACCAACTCCAACCTCGTAACCGCAGCAAGAGAAGTCACCGCTAAAGCCACGTGAATACTACTGTTGATATAAAAGTTAAATCCTTTCTTTACAAAGCTCATAAATCAAAAATAAAGTTTTTCATCGACACCAATACTATATCCTTAAAACTATCACTTTATGCGGTAGAATTAACAGTTTCTTATCCATAAAAAATGTACTTTTGCAAACCACCAACACAACAATATTTTTTACTACATGAACACAGATTCTTTTGCATTAAGACATATTGGTCCAAGACCAGAGAAAATAGCAGAAATGCTAGAAACTATTGGGGTTGATTCACTAGATCAACTTATCTTTGAAACGATCCCAGATGACATTAAGCTCAAAAAAGGTCTAGATTTAAATCCAGCTTTAAGCGAGCACGAATACTTAGAGCACATCACTAAGCTTGCCGCTAAAAACAAAATGTTTAAATCTTATATTGGTTTAGGCTATCACCAATCCATAACACCTCCTGTGGTGCAGCGCAATGTATTAGAAAACCCGGGATGGTACACTGCCTACACGCCTTATCAAGCAGAAATTGCGCAAGGCCGTTTAGAAGCTTTGCTTAATTTCCAAACGATGGTTGCAGACCTTACGGGAATGGAACTTGCTAATGCTTCTCTGTTAGATGAAGCTACCGCGGCTGCAGAGGCAATGACTTTACTTTTTGCGGTAAGAGATCGCGCCCAAAAGAAAAGAAAATGTGTGAAATTTTTTGTTTCCGAAGAAATTTTACCACAAACTCTTGCTTTGTTACAAACCAGAGCCAATCCTTTAGAAATAGAACTCGTTGTAGGAAACCACGAAGAATTTGACTTTGTCGAAGATTTCTTTGGTGCAATTCTTCAGTATCCAGGAACGAGCGGTAAAATATACAATTACGCTCCGTTTATCTCCAAAGCAAAAGACGCAGGAATTAAAGTTGCGGTCGCTGCCGATATTTTAAGTTTAGTAAAACTTCCAGCTCCAGGTGATCTTGGTGTAGATGTCGTAGTAGGAACTACGCAACGTTTTGGGATTCCATTAGGATATGGAGGACCACACGCTGCTTACTTTGCAACCAGAGAAGAATATAAAAGAAATATCCCAGGAAGAATTATTGGGGTGACGAAGGATATTGACGGTAATTTAGCGCTAAGAATGGCGTTACAAACCAGAGAACAACATATAAAAAGAGATAAAGCAACTTCTAATATTTGTACCGCACAGGTATTGCTTGCGGTAATGGCTTCAATGTACGGCGTATATCATGGTCCTAAAGGTCTAGAATATATTGCTAATAAAGTACACCGCTCTACAGCAGAGTTAGCTGATGCTTTAGAACAATTAGGTTATTATCAAGAAAATGAACTTTACTTTGACACCATTCGGGTAAAAGCGGATCCTGTTAAAATTAAAGAAATTGCAGAGGCTAGTGAAATTAATTTTTACTATCCAGAAGAAGATACCGTTGCCATTAGCTTGAATGAAGCAACTAGCTTAACCGATTTAAATAATATTATCGCAGTTTTTGCACACGTAGCTGGGAAAACTTCGTTTAAAATTACCTCTCTAGAAAAAGATGTAATCGACAAACAAAACCTTTCTAGAGAAACGGAGTTTATGACGAATGAGGTATTTAACAAATACCATTCTGAAACTGAGTTAATGCGCTACATCAAAAAACTAGAGCGTAAAGATTTATCGTTGAATCATTCTATGATTTCTTTAGGTTCTTGTACGATGAAGTTGAACGCTGCTGCGGAAATGCTTCCGTTAAGCTATCCACAATGGGGTAATATTCATCCTTTTGTACCTATTGAGCAAGCGCAAGGATATCAGGAAGTGTTAAAGAGATTAGAAGATCAATTAACCGAAATTACAGGTTTTCATGCTACATCTCTTCAGCCTAACTCTGGTGCGCAAGGAGAATTTGCCGGTTTAATGACCATAAGAGCTTACCACGAATCTCGTAACGAACACCATAGAAACATTTGTTTAATTCCTTCTTCTGCCCACGGAACCAATCCAGCAAGTGCAGTAATGGCAGGAATGAAAGTGGTAGTAACCAAAGCAAATGATTCTGGAAGTATTGATGTAGATGATTTAAGAGCAAAAGCTTTAAAATATAAAGACAATCTTTCCGCAGTAATGATTACGTACCCGTCTACACACGGAGTATTTGAATCGGCTATTAAGGAAATTACACAAATTGTTCACGATAACGGGGGACAAGTATATATGGATGGTGCAAATATGAACGCGCAAGTAGGATTGACAAATCCTGGAAATATTGGCGCAGACGTTTGTCACCTTAACTTACACAAAACCTTTGCTATCCCTCACGGAGGTGGCGGACCCGGAGTAGGACCTATATGTGTAGCTAAACAATTAGAACCGTTTTTACCAGGAAACCCTATTATTAAAACAGGAGGAGATCACGCCATCAACGCAATTTCTGCCGCACCTTGGGGTTCATCTTTAGTTTGTTTGATTTCGTACGCATACATTACGATGTTAGGTCCTAAAGGATTAAAATCAAGTACAGAACATGCCATTCTAAATGCCAATTATATAAAACAGCGTTTAAGTGGACATTACGAGACGCTATATTCTGGAGAACGAGGAAGAGCAGCTCACGAAATGATTATTGACTGTAGACCTTTTAAGGAAAGAGGGATTGAAGTGGTAGACATCGCCAAGCGTTTAATTGATTATGGTTTCCACGCACCTACAGTTTCTTTTCCAGTTGCAGGAACGATGATGATAGAACCTACAGAAAGTGAAAGCAAAGAAGAATTAGATCGTTTTTGTGAAGCCTTAATTTCGATTAGAGAAGAAATTAATACCGTAGATAAAGACGAACCTAACAATGTATTGAAAAATGCTCCGCATACATTAGCCATGTTAACCGCTAACGAATGGGATTTCCCGTATTCTCGAGAAAAAGCAGCTTACCCGTTAGCCTATGTGTCAGATAATAAATTTTGGCCAACAGTGCGTCGCGTAGATGATGCCTATGGAGATAGAAATTTAATGTGCACTTGCCCTCCAATGGAGGAATATATGTAAGGCTTTTATCAAGTACAAAAAGCCTGTAAATAACTACAGGCTTTTTTATTTTTAAAATTTTCCCTTTGAAAATAAAGAATTGATTAAATTGTAAAAAATTATAGATTTGATATGGCAGAAGTAATTACGGGGGTAGGAAGTTACATCCCTCATATAAAAATAGCAAATTCTCATTTTTTGGAGCATCAATTTCTACAAGAAGATGGATCTGTCATCGATAACTCCAATGACACCATCATAGAAAAGTTTCAGGCCATCACAGGAATTGAGGAACGCTTATACCTTGAAAAGGGAATGACCGCTTCTCATATGGGTAGTATTGCAGCCCAAAAAGCCATAGAAGATGCCCATATTGATCCAGAAACATTAGATTACATTATCGTTGCACACAATTTTGGAGATATAAAAGATAAAAATACCCAAGGCGATACAGTACCTAGTCTTGCTGCAAGAATAAAATTTCAATTAAAAATTAAGAATCCAAATTGTGTAGGTTATGATTTACTTTTTGGTTGTCCTGGCTGGCTAGAAGGTGTGATTCATGCTAGAGCCTTTATAAAATCTGGAATGGCCAAACGCATTCTTGTCATTGGTACCGAAACCTTATCGAGAGTTGTAGATGATCATGATCGTGATAGTATGATTTTTAGTGACGGCGCAGGTGCTGCCATTATTGAATATAAAGAAGTGGAAGACCAAGGTATTATTACGAATAAATCTGCCACCTACGCTTTGGCAGAAGCGAATTTTATCAACTTTGATACCTCGTTTAATAAAGAGAATTCATTAGCTACCAAGTATATAAAAATGAAGGGTAGAAAAGTGTATAATTTTGCACTTACCAAAGTTCCAGCTGCGATGAAAGCCTGCTTAGATGAAAGTGGGTATAGCATTAAAGACGTCAAAAAATTATTTATTCATCAAGCGAATGAAAAAATGGATCAAGCGATTTGTGATCGTTTTTATCAGTTGTTTAGTGTAAGCGCTCCAGAGCATGTGATGCCCATGACGATTCAGAAGTTAGGAAATAGTTCGGTGGCTACCTTACCTACTTTACTTGATTTGGTCACAAAGAAAAAAATGGAAAACCAAGAGATTGAAAAAGGAGATGTCGTAATCTTTGCTAGTGTTGGTGCAGGAATGAACATCAATGCTCTTGTTTATAAATTTTAAACTATTCGCAGGTGTACGAGCAAGATTTTCCGCATAAGCGTTACCAAGAGACTTTAAATTTTTTAGAGAAACATATAGCTAAAGATTTAAATATTTTAGATTTAGGAGTAGAAAATCCGCTGACTGAGCTTCTAAAGAAAAAAAACTATAAAGTAGAAAATACCAAAGGTGAAGATTTAGATCTTGATTTTTCTAATGTCAAAAATTCTTCCGCAGAAGTGGTGACTGCTTTTGAAATTTTTGAACATCTCATCGCTCCATTTAATGTACTTCGGGAAATTAAAGCCGACAAACTTGTCGCAAGTATTCCGTTAAGCTTATGGTTTTCTTCAGCATATCGCAGTAAGACCGATAAATGGGACAGACATTACCACGAATTTGAAGATTGGCAATTTGACTGGTTATTAGAAAAAGCAGGCTGGAAGATTATCGATTCTAAAAAATGGACCAATCCTGTTAATAAAATAGGTATTAGACCATTACTGCGGAAAATTACGCCGCGTTACTATATAGTATACGCGCAAAGAATAGTATAAATGGATATTTATATCGTTATCCCCGCGCATAATGAAGCTGAATTTATAGAAAAAACGCTTCAATCTCTAGTAGAGCAAACATTGCTTCCGAAGAAAATTATGTTGGTAAACGATAATTCTTCCGACGATACCGAAAAAATTATCTTTTCCTATTCCCAAAAGTATAATTTTATAGAGTACATCAACATCTCCTCTAGTGAAGAACATTTGCCAGGCAGTAAAGTGGTTAAAGCTTTTCATAAAGGCTTAGAAAAGCTGGATAAACACTACGACGTGATCTGTAAGTTTGATGCCGATTTAATTTTTCCCCAAAATTATTTAGAGAAAATAAAAAACATGTTCACTAACAATCCTGATTTAGGCATGGCGGGCGGCGTTTGTACTATATCCGCTCAAAAAGGGTGGAGAGTAGAATCCTTGACCAATAAAGATCACTTAAGAGGGGCTTTGAAAGCCTATAAAAAAGATTGTTTTGAGAAAATTGGCGGGCTGAAGCATGTAATGGGCTGGGATACTGTAGATGAATTATTGGCCCAATATCATAATTTTCATATAGGAGTAGATCAAAATTTGGAGGTCAAACATTTACGGCCTACAGGAAAAACGTATCACGTTAATGCTAGATACAAACAAGGAGAAGCTTTTTACCGTATGCGATATGGCGTTTGCATAACCGTAATCGCTTCACTTAAACTAGCCACGAAAAAGAATAAATTCAGCTTATGTCTAGATTACCTCAAAGGCTTTTTTATCGCTAAGAAAAAACAAATTCCTTATATGGTTTCTTCCGAAGAAGGGAAATGGATAAGAGCTTACCGTTGGAAAAAAATAAAGGAGAAGCTCTTTTAGATTATTGCCAGTTCTTTTTACTTCTTTTCTATAACTTCTTGTAACACATTTCCCGTAATTGCGCTAGGGAAAGCTATACCTAATAAAGCTGAAAGTGTTGGTGCTATATCTATAATTTGAGTTTTTGCAAAAGTTTGTCCTTTTTGAATTCCATTTCCGTAGAAAATTAAAGGCACGTGCGTATCATAGGTAAACGGACTCCCGTGCGTACTTCCCATTTCTGGATAAGAAATATAACCTGGTTCATACAAATAAACTACATCGCCACTTCGCTGTTGATGAAAACCATTTTCAACAAAACTCATTATTCTGTCGTTGCTACTCATCGCCCCTATTTCATTTCTGGTATAGGTTTTATAAATATGAGGCTGAGCAATTAAAAAAGATTTTAACTCATTCGCCAAATCACTTGCTTTAATATTCTTCTTTTTCAAGTTTTCTTTACTGAAGAAAATTTGGTTGTTAGAAATATGATCTAGTAAATCTAGATTTCCGTATTCTTCTCCTAAAAATTGCTTGATTTTCTTCCGCATTGTTCTGCTACTTACATATCCTGCCGGAATTTTTTTGCTCTTCAAATAATTAGGTACGTGAACCGCACCGTGATCTGCAGTTAGAAATAAAGTATAATTCCCTGTGCCTACTTTTTCGTCCAAGTTTTTAATTAGTCTAGCAATATCTTGATCCAAGCGAATGTAATTATCTTGTATTTCTTTAGAGTTCACCCCAAAACTATGACCAATATAATCTGGACTAGAATAGCTTAGCGCTAGAAAATCGGTTGTGTTATCTTTTCCTAAATCTTCCCCATCAATAGCAGCGATGGCAAAATCTGTCGTGATATTATTTCCGTAGGGAGTTGTTTTTAAGATATCAAAACCGTCGTTTTCTTTACTTAAAGTTTCTAAATCATAAGGAAAGGTAGGTCTTTCTTTTCCTTCAAAAACATGTTCAAAATCTGTATCATCGGGTCCACTTTCTATATACGTATCTATAGGTTTTAACGTATTCCAAGGTTTCAAGTAACTTTGAACCGTATTGGAAGCATTGAAATCTTTTACCCATTGTGGTAAATCATTCCGATAAAAAGAGCTAGTAATAAAATTTCCCTCTTCTTTACCGTGAAACCAATAAGCAGCATTAGCCGTATGGCCTGCAGGTAAAATGGAGCTACGGTCCTTTAAAGCAATCCCAATCGTCTTTCCTTTAAACTGTGTATGTATACGATTTTGGTCTGTTATGGTTGTAACTTGTAATCGCAGAGGAGACATTAGCCCTGCTGCATCCAAAGTTCCAATACTTGTTTGCTGCTCATCATCTGTACAATAAACGTATTTTTTTGACGTCTTATCATACCAGGAATTCGAAATAATACCGTGATTTTTAGGCGAAGTTCCCGTATATATGGAAGCGTGCCCAGGAGCTGTATAAGTGGGAATATAGTTGTAATGGTTGTTTTTGCACGTAAATCCTTCATTTACCAATTTTTTAAAACCCTCCTCACCAAAATGATTCCAAAAACGCGTAAGGTAATCGTAACGCATTTGATCTACCACTACTCCCACCACTAATTTAGGCTGATGCACAAGTGAATTTTGAATAATGGAATCTTTTGCGGCTACATTAGTCTCATTCTTTTTGGAGAAATCCTGAGTTTTACATTGTAAAAAAAAGATTGATAGAGTAGATAAGAGGATAAATTTCTTCATAATTGGGCTTTGATGTCGCAAAAATACACATGTTAAAGAGATAAAAAATTAATTGTAAGTTAAATGCTTTTGTTTTTGGCTATTCTATTTTAGATTTACAAAAAATAACTGAATGAGTTACCTTCATAGTATTGGAGAGTATTTTATAATGTTGAAGGACATTTTTAGAAGGATGACGAAACCTTCGGTACTCAAAACATTAATTTTTAAAGAAGTAGATGACCTTATCATCAACTCCTTGGGAATTGTGATATTTATTTCGTTCTTTATTGGAGGAGTAGTTACCATTCAGACTGCATTAAACCTAAATAACCCGTTAATTCCTAAAAGTTTAATTGGGTTTACCGCAAGGCAATCTATTATTCTAGAATTTGCACCTACGTTTATTTCTATAATTATGGCAGGTAAAGTAGGATCATATATCACCTCAAGCATAGGAACTATGCGCGTAACAGAGCAAATTGATGCTTTGGAAGTGATGGGAATCAACTCGGTAAACTACTTGGTTTTTCCTAAAATCATCGCCATGCTTTTGTATCCTTTTGTAATTTCAATCGCGATTTTCGTAGGACTTGGAGGTGCTTATTTAGCTGGTGTAATGGGAGGTTTTGTAGCTAGCGAACAATTTTTAGAAGGACTACAAAGTGATTTTATCCCTTTTCATTTGGTCTACGCCTTTATTAAAAGTTTCTTTTTTGCTCTTATTTTGGCTACCGTCCCCGCTTATCACGGTTATTATATGAAAGGTGGCGCATTAGAAGTAGGACAAGCAAGTACCACTTCTTTCGTTTGGACTAGTGTCATTTTGATTATTACCAATTATGTACTCACTCAATTACTATTAAGCTAATGATTAAAGTAAACAATTTACATAAAAGCTTTAGCGGAGAAGAAGTTTTGAAAGGAATCGATACCGAATTTGAGAAAGGGAAAACCAACCTCATCATAGGCCAATCTGGTGCTGGTAAAACCGTATTTTTAAAATGTCTTCTGGGTTTAATTACTCCTACGGAAGGCAGCATAGAATATGACGGGCACGCCTACTCTTCTTTAGACAAAGAAGAACAGAGAGAGTTAAGAAAAAATATGGGAATGGTTTTTCAAGGCGGTGCTTTATTTGACTCTATGACGGTTGCCGAAAATGTGATGTTCCCTCTCAAGATGTTTACCAAACAATCTAAGAGCCAGCGTTTAGAAAGAGTTAAAGAAGTATTAGATCGAGTAGATCTACTCAATGTCGATAAAAAATTTCCTTCAGAGATTAGTGGAGGCATGCAAAAAAGAGTTTCTATTGCTAGAGCAATCGTTAACCGACCTAAATATCTCTTTTGCGATGAGCCCAATTCTGGTTTAGATCCTAGAACCGCTATTCTTATTGATAATTTAATTCAGGAAATTACAAAAGAATATGATATCACTACCGTTATCAATACGCATGATATGAATTCGGTTTTGGAAATTGGTGAAAATATAATTTTCCTTAAAGATGGTAAATTAGAATGGCAAGGTGATAAAAATATCATCTATAAAACCAAAAGTGAATCCTTAAGTAATTTCGTTTATTCATCAGATCTGTTTAAGAAAGTAAGAGAAGTCCAGCTAAAAGGAACTTAATCCTTCTTTTTAATTGGTTTTTTTTCCGTTTTCTGAAGTCTAGAATGAATCAATAACGTATCAACGTTCAGCTTAAACTGAAGCCAATTCTTTAGCTTTTCTTCGTCTTTCACACGTTTCTCTTTACTGATGCTGTCGTTCCATATCACATTAAATTCTGGAATGGTATCAATCGTTTTAAAGTCAGATATGACGGTTTGCGCAAATCCAAACCCTCTAATATCTTCATAGTTTAATTGTACCTCTCTACTTATTCTTTCAAAAGGAATCTCATTTCGTTGAAACCTAGATAAATTCGTTACTTCCTTTTCTAAATAAGCAATACGTTCATCTTTATTGAGAATACTCAAAGAATCCCTACGTTTAAACTCTTTCATATATTCCACTTGGTTAAAAGATTCGGTACGCTCATTTTGTAAAATAATCAAAGATGTATTTTTTAAATTAGGATAGCTTTTCATCTTTTCGCGCCATAAACCAATAATAGAATTGGGTATTTCTTTACCTAAAAATGAAACTTCTATCTTAGGATCTTTACCCGCATCGTAAGTAGCAATTGTAGCATTTTTTTGAAGAAAAGATTCTTTATAAATCATCAACTCTTCCTGTACGAATTTTTGAGCATCTTGCTCAAAGTAAGATTCCTTTAGCATAATATAAAACAGATAAATACTGGGAATCATTACAATGATTGCAATTGCCGAAGCCATTTGCGCAATAAATTTTCTTCGTTTAGAGTTGGCATATTTCACCAACGGAAAACCTAATAATTTAGATACTACAAAAGTGGAGAGCGCGATAAAAGTGGCGTTAATAGAAAATAAATATAAAGCTCCTCCTGCATCAGACCAACTTCCTTGTGCTAATCCATAGCCTACCGTACATAGAGGCGGCATTAAGGCTGTAGCAATAGCGACTCCAAAAATCACACTTGCAATTGTTCCTTTTTTGGTTTTTGCCACAATCAAGGCCAAACCACCAAAAATAGCTACCAGTACATCAAGAATTGTAGGATAAGTCCTTGCTTCTAACTCGGCATTACTTTCGCTTAAGGGAGAAATTAAAAAGTACAAAAAGGCCGTAAGCACACTCAACACCAACATCACGCCCAAATTAATGAGCGAACGCTTAAGCATATCTACATCGTTAATTGCCACAGAAAGTCCCATTCCAACAATCGGTCCCATAAGAGGAGAGATTAACATCGCTCCAATTACCACTGCGGTACTGCCCACGTTTAAACCTATAGAGGCAACAAAAATGGAGAAAATAAGAATCCAAGCATTGTGTCCTTTAAAGGTAATGTCTTTTTTTACCGCCTCAATCGTAGAATCTCTATCGGTATCACTTCGAATGTCTAAAAGATCTTTTAAAAACTGTTTTAAGTTCGCTAAAGTGCCTCTTAAATCCTCCTTAACGACCTCTTCTTGAATCTCGTCTGTCGCTTGGCTATGTATATTATTTTCTTCCAACCAGATTTATATAAGTTCTTCTCCAAATTTTTCCTTTACGGAATTTCTCAAGATTTTAATTTCTTGCTCGTCTTTCTTAGGACAAATGAGTAAAACCTCTTCATTTTCGACTACAATATACTCATTTAAATCTTTTAGTACTACGGTTTTACCCTTAGTAGTTCTAACAATATTGCCTGAAGAGTTTTCTATATAAGATTTTGCATTCACAACAACGTTGTCGTTTTGGTCTTTTTCGAGTTTGTCATAGAGCGACCCCCAAGATCCTAAATCGTTCCAATCGAACTTAGCAGGTAAAACGGAAACCTTTTCAGATTTCTCCATAATTCCGTAATCTATAGAAATATTCTTAGATTTTGCATAATTCTTTTCGATAAAAATTTTTTCTGATTTTGTGTTATAATCTTTCCTTCCTGCCGAGAAAAGTGAATACATATCTGGCAAATGAGTTTCAAATGCCAATAGAATTGCTTTTGCACTCCAAATAAAGATCCCAGCATTCCAAACATAATTTCCTTCTGTAAGAAATGTCTTAGCGGTAGAATAATCTGGTTTTTCAGTAAATTTGATCACTTTCTTTATAGGAGTTTTGTCCTGCTCTTCATACTGAATGTAACCATATCCCGTATGCGGAAAACTAGGCTGAATCCCCAAAGTCATTAATAATTCTCGATCGCTTTGGCAAGCATCAAACGAAGCCTGTACGTTCTCTATAAACGCAAATTCATCTTCAATCCAATGGTCTGATGGCGCTACAATCATCAAGGCGTCGGGATTTTCCTTTTGTATTTTTAGCGAAGAAAGCAAAATACAAGGCGCCGTATTATTCATAGAAGGCTCCAAAACTATCTGCCTGCCTTCCACTTTAGGCAATTGCTCTTTCACCAAATCTTCATAAAGCTCGTTGGTAAGAATATAAATATTTTCCGCAGGAATTAATTTCTCTAGTCTTGAAAAGGTTTTTTGAATAAGTGTCTCTCCCGTTCCTAACATATCATGAAATTGTTTGGGATATGATTGCTTACTTACTGGCCAAAAACGAGAACCTACACCTCCTGCCATCAAAACGGCATAATAATTTTTATTTTTCATCCACTTCAAACTTTTATTAATTCTACTTGAGCATTGGGCTGGAAGATATACACTTTTCCCGATTCCATTTCTAAACACTCATAGCGTTTTACCCTCTTTTTTCCTTTTTTAAATATTCTACCGTTTGGAATTCTAAACGTACTCCCCATGGGGATTTCAAAGATATAATTTTTATCAGTATCTGGGTCGTATTCTTTAAGCGCAACAGATAAAACAGCATCTGTATCACTACTAGCCGTAGGATTTTTAAAATGTCTTGCCAAAAGCGGCAATAACCTTGACGGAAATATAGAAGGATTTATAAACGGCAACATCAATTGTTGAAACGTATGTTTCCATTCCCGCCCGTGAGGTTTTATATACCTGCCGTATTTCTGAAAAGCCACCAAATGAGCTATTTCGTGAACTAGCGTAATTAAAAATCTATATTTGTTTAAATTGGCGTTAATGGTTATTTGATGCGTTTGCCCAGTTTGCCTATAATCTCCATGCCGTGTTTTTCGTTCATTTACAATTTTTAAATGAATGGCATGACTTTCAATAAGCTGAAACAAAGGCTGCACGGCTCTCTCTGGAAGGTATTTTATTAAAACCTGCTGCATACCCTGTATCTATGGCGTAGAGTTAGAAACCTGAAGCATTTTGCCGTTATAGAACTTATTTCCATTTAATGAAAAATCGAAGATATATTGTGCCATTTTTTTGGCTGTGGTCGGTACTTCATACCCAGGAAATGCTTCTTGTAACATTTCGGTTTGTACCGCTCCTAATGCCAATACATTAAAGCTAGGTCCAGACTCTTTATATTCTTCGGCAAGGATTTCGGTTAAATTAATCACTGCCGATTTACTAGAACTATATGCCGTTAATCCAGGAAATTTCACACTTCCTTGTACGCCTCCCATACTGCTTATGGTCACCACATGTCCGTCTCTAGGCATTTTACTCAATAAACGTTGATTAAGCTGAAATACACCAAAAACATTGGTTTGGTAAACCGTCATTAACTCCTGCGTAGTAATCTCTGCAAATGGCTTATTGACTAAGCTTCCGGCATTATGAATTAAAATATCGACGCTTCCTTCCCACTGCTCATCTACAAAATTTTCGACTTGCTGTAGATCTTTCCCTTCATTCAGATTAAAGGAAAAACTATGAATATTGGCATGTTTTAAGTTTTGAATGGGAATGTGATTCCGCGAAAGCGCTAACACTTGATGTCCTTCTTCGGCAAAAATTTGTGCCAATTCAAACCCTATTCCTCTGCTGGTTCCAGTAATGATTACTTTCTTCTGACTCATGTTCACTATTTTAATCGGATAGATTTTTCTTTTTCATTTGCCAAAGCTTCTACTCCTGGCGCCACTTCTTCTACTAAACGCAACATATGTTTGGTATCCAAAAACTCCACCTCATCATCTACATGATGATAATAAGGATAATTTTCAAAATCAAACGTACACAAAGTTTGTGCAGGTACGTTTAACTCTTGATAGAAAGGATAGTTATCACTTCGTTTAAACAACTGGAAAGACTTTGCTTTTTCAAAAAAACCAAACGTATTTTTTCCTGTTTTCTGATTAAAATTTTCTGCCAACGTAGAATTCTCAAAACCGGTGAGATACGCCAAATAATCTTGGTGTGGCAAGGGAACGCCAATCATCTCAAAATTAAGCATAAAATATACTGGAGCTTCTTCTTTCTTTAAACGTTTTGCCAAATGTGTAGAACCTAAGAGCCCCAATTCTTCCGCAGAAAAAAGCACAAACATGATGCTTCTTTTGGTGTCTCTAGAAGAAAAGTACTTTGCCATTTCTAATATGGCTACACTTCCGGCAGCATTATCATTAGCGCCGTTTGCGATAGAATCCTTCTTAATAATCTTCTTACTTTCGGTTTGCACGCCAATATGGTCATAATGAGCTCCTAGTACAATAATTTCCTCTTTCAATTGAGGATCTATTCCCTCCTTAAAAGCAACTATATTATATCCTGTTTTTTCTTTTACCTCAAAAGAGTCTTTATAGCTAGTATAATAAGGTTTTAAATTGTACTTTTTAAATACATCTTCGGCATATGCAGCAGCGGCTTCAATACCCTTACTTCCCGTATCTCTGCCTAACAATTCATCTGAGCTTAAGAAGTGTAGTGATTCTTTAATATCACTTTCTTGAAACTCGTACTTTTCAGTTTTGACCGATGCGTCTACAGCTTTATTTCCTGGCTTTTGCGCACAGGCCGTAACTGCTATAAAAGCAATTAAATAGATTATTTTTCTCATAGCGCTAAAGATAAAAAAATCCCGCTTTTTAGAGCGGGATTTTCAAGGTTTCTTATTTTATATAAGCAACTTAAGCCAACATCGTTACTGGATTTTCTAGATAACGCTTTAAAGTCTCTAAAAATTTAGCTCCTGTAGCGCCATCTACCGTTCTGTGATCACAAGCCAAGGTTACTTTCATGGTATTCCCCACCACGATTTGTCCTTCTTTCACTACTGGTTTTTCTACAATCGCTCCCACCGACAAAATAGCGGAATTAGGCTGATTAATAATGCTAGTAAATTCTGTAATCCCAAACATCCCTAAGTTAGAAACAGTAAACGTACTTCCTTCCATCTCTTTAGGTTGTAATTTTTTATTACGTGCTTTCCCTGCCAATTCTTTTACATTTCCTCCAATTTGCGTCATACTCATTTGATCTGCAAAATTAAGTACAGGAACAACCAAACCTTCGTCAACGGCTACGGCAACTCCTATATGGATATGCTTAGCTATTTTTGTAGTATCGCCAGTCCATTGCGAATTTACTCGAGGATGTTTTCTCAAGGCCATCGCCGAAGCTTTTATCACCATATCATTGTAAGACACTTTCGTATCTGGCAAGGCGTTAATTTGCTTGCGAGAAAGCATGGCATTTTCCATATTCACCTCTACGGTTAAGTAGTAATGTGGTGCCGTAAATTTAGATTCTCCTAAACGCTTAGCAATGGTTTTACGCATTTGAGAATTTTTAATCTCCTCAAAGCTTTCTTCTCCTGCGGGCATATACGCCTCAACTGGACTTTTCTCTTTTGAAGCTGATTTTTCTGATTTCGCTTTCGCGGAAGCTTCTTGCTTCTTAGGCGTATAGTTTTCGATGTCTTTCTTAACAATACGACCGTTCTCGCCAGAACCTTCTACAGTTCCTAAATCGATTCCTTTATCTGAAGCCATTTTTTTAGCTAAGGGAGAAGCAAAAATTCGATCTCCGCTCGCATCTTCATGCTGTATTTCGCTAGACTCGCTTTCTTCTGACTCGTCTTTATTTTCTTTGGAATCTTTAGAATCTTTTTCCTTAGAACTTTTATCTTTTTTAGGCTTAGAAGACTTTTTAGAATCGGCTCCAGAGCCTTCCAGAATTGCCGAAACATCGGTTCCTTCTGGTCCAATCACAGCCAATATAGCATCTACAGCAGCAGTTTCCCCTTCATCTACACCTATATGAAGCAAAGTTCCTTCGTAGAAAGACTCAAACTCCATGGTTGCCTTATCGGTTTCAATTTCGGCTAAAATGTCTCCTTCTTCAACTTGATCGCCTTCTTGTTTTAACCACGTAGCAACAGTTCCTTCTTCCATCGTATCACTTAGACGTGGCATTTTTACCACTTCTACACCTTCTGGAATTTCATTATCACCGCTGTCTTCTTCAGATTCTTCTACATCTTCCGATGTATCTTGAGCTTCTTTCTTCGTTTTTTTCGAAGAATCTTTCTCTTTCTTAGAGTTCTTTTTTTCTCCTTCTGAATCTTCTTCTGACTCCTTGTTTTCTTCCGAAGTATTTTTATCCTCTTTCTTCTCTTCTTTATCTGAATCTTCTTCTTCAGCAGAACCTTCTTTCTCTAAGATTTCAGAAATATCTTCTCCTTCTTCGCCAATAATAGCCAAAAGTTGATCTACTGGAGCAGTATCTCCTTCGGCTACGCCAATATGCAGCAGAGTTCCTTCATAAAAGGACTCAAACTCCATAGTTGCCTTATCGGTTTCAATTTCGGCTAGAATATCTCCTTCTTCTACTTTATCTCCCTTTTGTTTTAGCCATTGTGCCACCGTACCTTCTTCCATGGTATCGCTTAAACGAGGCATTTTAATTACATCTGCCATAAGAATTATATTTTATGAGGCGTGAAAGGATAGTCTTCTTGTTCGTAAACTGCATCGTACATTAAGCTAGTTTCTGGATATTCAGACTCATCTGCAAATTTTTCACATTCGCTCACTAAATCTTTCACACGCTTATCGATGGTTTTAATTTCCTCTTCGGTTGCCCAATCGTTTTCTTTAATTTTATCTAGAACTTGGCTAATTGGATCGATTTTTTGATACTCTTTCACCTCATCTTTAGTTCTATATTTTTGTGCATCACTCATAGAGTGACCGCGGTAACGATAGGTTTTTAAATCTAAAAATGTGGGTCCGCCGCCAGATCTTGCTCTATCAATAGCTTCACTCATGGCTTCTGCCACTTTTTCTGGATTCATGGCATCTACAGGTCCGCAGGGCATTTCATAGCCTAGCCCTAGTTTCCAAATATCTTCGTGATTAGAAGTTCTTTTTACAGAAGTTCCCATGGCGTACCCGTTGTTTTCTACACAAAATACTACGGGAAGTTTCCAGTTCATCGCCATATTAAAAGCTTCATGAAGTGTACCTTGTCTTGCTGCACCATCGCCAAAAAACGTAAGAGTTACATTGTCTCTTTTAAAATATTTATCACCAAAAGCGATCCCAGCACCTAAAGGAATTTGACCTCCTACGATCCCATGACCTCCATAAAAACGGTGTTCTTTAGAGAAAATATGCATAGAACCTCCCATTCCTTGAGACGTTCCTGTTTTCTTTCCGTAAAGTTCTGCCATTACTCTTCTAGGATCTTCTCCCATTCCTATGGGCTGCACGTGATTACGGTAAGCGGTAATCATTCTATCTTTTTCTAAATCCATGGCATGTAAAGCACCAGCCAAGATTCCTTCTTGACCGTTATATAAGTGCAAAAACCCACGTACTTTTTGTTGAATATATACTTGCGCTAGTTTATCTTCAAACTTACGCCAGAAATACATGTCTTCATACCATTTAAGGTACGTCTCTTTGGTGATTTCTTTCATGAAAATTAAATTTTACCGCTAAGCCATTTTTAGCGAGAAACAAAAATAATATAATAACTACTAAAGGAAAAACTCTTTAGCGCATTAATATTTAAAACATTATTGTACGATAAAGAACCTAAATCGCTACGCTCATAGAATCAAGAAATAAGACCCGATTCTAACTACCTGAAAAACAGAAACTACTTAAGCTAAAAACATACTCTAGCTTTCGGTAAAATCAATCTCAAAAAAGCAGGTTACCTTCTAAAAATCTTTTTAGATCTCATAAATTCAGAGGCTCATCAACTGTACAATATTTTGAGCCCGAGACAAATAAATTTATATTTATAAAAAACTGGCATCAAAAGCCAAAGGTAACAAATCTAACAATGCTTTTGCCTTAATGATCTTCCCTTCTTCTCCCATAAAATAAATTTCTATAGGTTGGTCTTGTTTGACTTCGTATTCTGCAATTGCTTGCCTACACGCACCACAAGGTGCAATAGGTTTTGTCACCACTTTAGATGAAGATTTAACGCAAATTGCCATTGCCTTTACCTTTTTATTAGGGTACTGAGATCCTGCATAGAAAATAGCAGTACGCTCTGCACATAAACCAGAAGGATATGCCGCGTTTTCTTGGTTGCTCCCAGTTACAATTATATCGTCTTCTAATTGAATTGCTGCTCCTACTTTAAACTTAGAATAAGGCGCATAAGCTTGATCTCGTATAGCTTGAGCTTCTTTCATAAGAAACTTTACCTGTGGTGGTAATTCTTCTATATTTTCAAAAATTTGAATACTAGTGGTGATTTTTCTTTCTTCCATTTTTGCTTTTTTAAGTATGTAAAACTGCAAGCTTTACATTCTATTTTTCAGTTTGTAGTAATTTTAATGTATTTATTATATTCCAAAATTTTATTGACAAAGGTTTCGTTTGTTTTTGGACTGATATAAATTTCTTCATATTCGTCAAACTTTATAATTAGCCCATTTTTTGCAGTTGCAGGCTTTAAACCAGACCATAGATTTTTTCCTTTAATTATTTCTTTTATTCGGTAGATTTCAATTTTCCCCCGTAAAGGTCCGCTTTTATATGTTAGTTCGGTTGGGGAGAGTTGGTAATGAGTTCCTAAATACAACCAAAATAGAAAAACAATCGTCAATAACAACACTACATCAAACCAAAAAAATTCATAATTAAATTTACCATTTGAAAATGATCGAAACAAAATGAAGCCTATAATCAATATGCTAAAACCAAATACGAATAGTTGAAATAGGATATCTTTTCTACTCTCAAATTTCATTACCTATATAGATTTTACTTTATTTTGTTAAAATTTCTGGCGCAACTATATAAAACAAAAAAGAGGCTGTCTAAAAAGTTTTGGAAACTGTCATTCTGAATTTATTTCAGAATCTCATCATATTGATTCGAAAATCTTTATGAGAACCTGAATCAAGTTCAGGTTGACAGAATCGACTTTTTAGACAACCTCTTTAAAATTATCTTAAAAAGGGAAGCTTTAATATTCGCTATAATCTTCTCCAAAATTGAAAGACAAACTAAACCTTAAAGTTCCTTCTAATGGATTTGCTACTGCTTTTGAAGTAGAGAACAAATAAGAAACATCAATTTGAGTAATAGAATACTTAAACCCGGCTCCCAAGGTTAAGAACTTTCTAAACCCTTTGTCTTCACTTTCATTAAAATATCCTAAACGGAAAGCAAAACTGTCTTCATACCAATATTCTGCCCCTAAAGACCACGTAACTTCTTTGATTTCTTCACTAAACCCATCTGGCGCATCTCCCCAAGAAGAGAAGATAGATCCGAAAGAGCTTTCGTTGTACCAATCATCTTCTGAGTTAATTCTATTATCTCCATTAGAATCACTTGGTGTTGGCACTAATAACTTATTAAATTCTCCATAAGCACCAATGGTGTTGGAAGCGTCTAAAATAAAGTCGAATCCTAATCCTCCTTTAAAATTGGTAGGGATAAAGCTTTCTGAACCTGCGTCGTCATATTTTAATTTTGGTCCAATGTTAGAGATATTTACACCTCCACGCCAGCGGCCATTAAAATCATTGTAAGCAATCTCTTCACTTTGGTAAAAAGCAGAAATATCTACACCAAAGGAATTTGCTGCACTGGCATCTCCATTAATTCCAGGTATTTTTAAATCTGAACGAATGTAACGTCCTGTTACTGCCATAGAGATTTCTTCTCCTAAACGTAAAGCATAAGATACATCCAAACCTAGTTCATTAGGCTCTACAACTTGTGGCGCTTGATCTGGAGTATCTCTCAGTTCAATTTCTCCTTGTCCAAAATAACGTAAGCTAGCAGATACGGCACTACGATCGCTAAAACGGTTATAGTACGAAAGCACACCCAAATTAATATCGGTTACTAATTCTCTTAGGTAAGGAACATAAGAAAGTCCCACCCCTTGTTGTTTTTCCGCGAAAGCGAATTTAGCGGGATTCCATTGCTGGGAATATACATCTACTGGTGTTGCCACCCCTTGATCTCCCAAACCTGAAGCCCGAGCATCTCCCGAAATCAATAAAAATGGAACCGCCGTGGTAATCACCCTGTCTTTAATAGTGGGTGCTGGCTGCTCATTTTGCGCGTTTGCTTTATAGCTAAGTAAGGCGATGGTTCCTAAAAGGAATATGGTTATCTTTTTCATAAAATTTCTTAAAATGGTTGCAAATATATGGTTTTATTCGAGATTAAAGAATCACGAGTTTTTCAAATTTTTCAACTTTCTTATTGGTCAGCATAGATTTAACGGTTAATTTATAGATATACACTCCTTTTCCTATGGCATCTCCAAAATCATCTTTCCCGTTCCAGGTGATTTCTCTAGATAAAAATCCTTTGGTATTGATTTGCTGATTTCTTGTCCAGACTACCTTTCCTGTAACCGTAAACACCTGAACTTGTACATCTAAAGGCTCAAAAGGCCGATTATGATTGAACCAAAATTCGGTATAATTATGAAACGGATTGGGATAATTTAAAACATTCGAGATTTTTAAATCCTCACTCCCCGCCACCATAAATTGAATCTCTGCCGTGCTAGAATTGTTATACACATCCCAAGCTTTAAACGTAAGCGTATGCAAACCTTCTTCCAAATCTCTTAATTTATAATTTACCGTTCCGCGCATAAAATCATCGAGTTCGGTTTCATAAAAATCATTGACAACAAAAGGTTCGGTTTCATTCCCATCTAAAATAGCCACCAAATCGTGACCTATTCCGCTTGCGGTATTGATTCCGTTTTCGTCTTCCAGTTTTGCCAGTAAAAACGGAGAAGAATTGGTAATTCCACCCGAAACAAAACTTTCGTCGTTCATATATAACTTAATTTTTGGCCCTATATTATCTTCAGGTGCATCTTCATTTATTCCGCCCACGACAATATCATTGTTATATCCTTTATTATCCACTAAAGCATTTCCTTTTTCGGCATAAAAACTCATCCTACCGTTTCCTACAGGAATAGCGATGTCTTTGGGTGCAACAAAATCAAATTCAAATTTTCCGTTGTTTACCGAAGCTCTTCCTCTAAAGATTATTTCTCCCAAGGTGGTAAAATCAAAGAAATCAGTGTCATCATTATTTAAGGTGGTTCTATCAATGCGCTTATCAAAAATGGTGGTGGATAGCTCTCCGTTATAATTACTTAAAAGACTACCGCCTTGATTCACCAATTCTCCTGCCACTTTCACGTAACCTAAAGCTTTAATGGTATCCATGGACTGACCAATTGGGGTATCATTAATGGCAGTTAATCTCACCTGCGGATCTGGAAGTTGTAATCTCATGGCGGGATCACCAAAGTAAAAAATTACTCTACCGCCACTAGACAAAGTATTTTTTCCTTTTCTCACTGCTTCGGCAATACTATCGTCTGCTCCATTATAATTAAATAAAAACGGAGCAAAATCATTGTTAAAATCCACTCCATCTGTTACAGATATAGAACGTGTGGTGGTTACCATAGCCACAGAGCCACTTTTTTCCCTAAAGAGATTGGTTTCTCCTGGCGAGACTCTTAACGGATTATCAAAACGAGTAAACTCACAGGTTACGGTTACAAATACGTTATAACGATTTTCATTTTCCCAACTTTCTATATCTTGAACGGTGACAATACGCTCTGCTGCCAATCCATTTTCTCCTCCGTGTCCTAGGTAATTTATTACAGTTGCGCCTACTTCTACAGCATTAGATATGGCTTCATTCACTTCGGGATATCTAAATCCTCCAGAGGTCGAAACTTGTTGAAACGCATCACTATGTATTTTTTTAACATTTATAAAAGGTTTATTCTCAGATATATTATTCCCCAGTGAATCTAGAGTTTTCTGAATACCGTAACCTCCAGCCCCAAGATTCTCGGCATCATCAGAAATCAATACAAAATTGTTGCGCCAGCTTCCGTAGGACTCTTTACTTTCATAAGCAATAATCTTATCTACCCATATTTTTGCTAGCGGTGGCGTATCGGCTAAGATTCTTCCCATAGCGATATCTAATTTATCTGCCGTACCCATAGTGCCTTCTTGGGGATCCATCATTCCGTAGAAATCATCTGACGCTGCAGAACTGGAACTCACCACCAAACTAGAAAGGTATTCAAAAGTAGGAACGATATCGTTGTTATTTTGTAATCTATTTTTATAATCTACGGAAGCATCTCCAAAAAGTCCCACATATTTAATGCGATTGGCAGGTGTAGAAGCATTATCGTAAATGTATTTTATAAAATTGCGAATCGCTCCAATATCTTTTTTACCCGAGTTAAATTCCGTATAAATATCTTCTGCTAAAACCACTTTCACGCTTAGTCCATCTTGATCTCTTCTAAACTGTGCCAAACGATTGGCTTGGTTCATTAGACTTTGATTGGTCACAATTAAATAATCTACATCTTGAAAGTTTCCCTGGTTATCTTTAAAAATATTGCCTTTTAGATTGATATTGGCTACATTAGGATTGGCTTCTTTTAACGGTGTGTAATAATCATTTGGAGAAATCGCAATATAGGTTCGTTTTTCTCCCATTACTGCCTTAAAGCTCAAGCTTGGCGCATTATCTAGATTAGCTATAGTTTTTACATTCTGGTTGTTGGTGATATCCCAGATTTGGGAAATACTGCTGGTATTTTGTACGACATACTCTCCTATTCCAGTAGTTACTGCCGCATCTTTATACGTGAATTGCATTTGCGTATTATCTGCTTTCAAAGAACGTTTAGCTTGCACCCGTAAATAGTCTAAATAAGCTAAACTAGAAGGATTTCCTGCATTGCTATACACCAAATTTAAGGTAATATCGTCCCCACTCACCGTTGCTTGGTTGGTTAAGCTACCTATGGCCGGTCTTGCATACACGTCATCGGTTATAGTGCCAAAAGTTAAGCTTGTTAATCCCTGTCCATTAATAGAAACTTCCATACTGGTAGCACTTTCTGATGCCGCTACGGCATCGAGTATAATATTTACGGGTTCTGAAGCAATTCGGTTTTTAAAAGTGAATTCGTAAGATCTTTCATTCTCCACATCAAACCTATCCCCAAACCATTTTCTACCTGCTTTGGCAACACTGTATTCATCCACTTCATAGATTTGCTCTTCATCGAAAGTATCTATAGTTGTTTGCGCATTCCCAGAAGGTTCTGCGTAAGCGGAAACTCTTAATCCGGGATTTCCACCAGTAGTGATATAATAATAGGAACGGTCTGCATATAAATTTTGGGTGGTTTCATTTTCTTCACTCCATGAATTGTGGACGGCGGTAGCATAAAAAAGAATATAATCGCTGCTATCAAAACTGCCATTTTCTGCTCCTACTACCTGAATAGAAACTTGAGGCAGATCGAAAAACTCGTTTTCATTATTCCTTAACGGAAGCATTTCTCCCCCATGCCCATAAATTTTTATAGAACTAGGATTGGATAGGTCTACCCCAAGATTGTTTAAAAAAGATTTAGAAAGTTTATAAACTCCCGTTTTAGGCACATAAAATCTTGCCCATTCCCCTGAAGCTAACACCGAATTAGAAACTGAAGGCGTACTTGAAAACGACACCGCTCTTCCCGAATCTTTTGTATAACTGAAGCTAATCGAACTGATGCGCTTGATACTTCCGTTTTCTTTCACCAAAGGATTGACCGAGGCAACAAAATAATTTTTATCTCTAGCTTTAGCACTTACCAAATTTACAGAAGGAGAAGACGGAATGGTATTTTTATCCACTTGGCTTAGATCTAACATTCCCATACCTGCGGCGTAAGAAACGTTTTTTACTAGTAGAGAACCTATTCCCCCGTTTTCTTCCCAAGTAGAAGAATAAAGCATTTGCCGATCCTTGGAATCTATAGAAAAATTAGATTTTTCTTGAAAATCATCTGGAATCAAAATGGTTTTTTCTTGAGCAGAAAGTGACAGTGTTCCTAAAAAAAATAAAATGTACAAATACTTCATCATCAAAATAAACGCTAAATATATTATTGTAGTATATTTACGGCTTTCAAAAATAAATTAAATAATTAACATACGATTCTTTAAAGAGATACGTTATGCTATTTAAGAAAAGCGCAAGAAAATGTAATCTATCTGCTAAATTTCCAAAACAAACTTGTTAATTTGGCGTTAATTACTATATTGCAAGCCCAAAATAGTTACAAACTTACTGTGATATGAGATTAAAAATAGTTTTTAAATCAGTCTTTTTAGTTGCTTTAGCTGCTTCATTTACTGCTTGCAACAACTCAAAAGACTACAAAGACAACTCCCGTGCTACCGGATGGAGCCTAACTGGGAAAGATGGTAATACAAAATACAAAACCGATTACGACGAACAAGAAACTGGTCCTGGTTTAGTGTTCATAGAAGGAGGAACTTTTACCATGGGTAAGGTTCAAGACGATGTAATGCACGATTGGAATAATACTCCAACGCAACAGCACGTTCAATCTTTTTATATGGATGAAACTGAGGTTACAAACCGTATGTACTTACAATACTTAGATTGGTTAAAGAGCACCTTCCCTCCTACAGAGGAAAAATATAGAAACATTTACCATGGGGCTGTACCAGATACTTTAGTTTGGAGAAATAGATTAGGGTATAATGAAACCATGACCAATAACTATCTTCGTCATCCTGCTTACCAAAATTATCCTGTAGTGGGAGTAAACTGGATTCAAGCGACAGAATTTAGTAAATGGAGAACCGATCGTGTGAACGAAATGGTTTTAGAAGAAAAAGGTTTTACTGCAGACAAAGCAAGACTTAAAGCAGATCCAAGTACAACGTTTAGCACAGAAACGTATATCAATTCCCCAACCAAAGTGTACGGAGGAGATGATGATCTTACTAGAGGAGGAAAAGCTTCAGATAGAAGAGAAAAAGAAAATACGCCAAAAGCCAAAGGCTCACAGTCTGCGGGAGAAGCTAAAAACTTATACATACAACGTAAAGATGGAATTTTACTGCCTGCTTATAGATTACCAACCGAAGCAGAATGGGAATATGCCGCTTTAGGAATGTCTTCTGTAAGAGAATACAACCAATATAGAGGTAGAAAAAAATATCCTTGGGATGGTAAATACACCAGAGCTGGAGATAGAAAGAAACAAGGAGACCAGTTAGCCAACTTTAAACAAGGAAGAGGTGACTACGGAGGAATCGCAGGATGGTCTGATGACGGCGCCGATATTACAGCCGAAATTAAATCTTACTCTCCTAATGATTTTGGAATTTATGATATGGCAGGAAACGTAGCCGAATGGGTTGCAGATGTTTATAGACCAATAGTTGATGATGAATTTAATGATTTCAACTACTATAGAGGTAATGTGTACACTAAAAACGCTATTAATAAAGACGGGACAGTGAAGCTTGTGCAAGCAGACAGTGTTGCTTACGATACGTTAAGCAATGGTAGTATTATTGCAAGATCTCTTCCTGGAGAAATCATACAAGAACCTGTAACTGCAGAAGACACGTATTTGAGAACCCAATTTTCAGAAAGTGACAATAGAGATTTTAGAGATGGAGATCCTAGTTCTACTAGAGATTTTACCGAAAGAGATAAAGATAGAATGTACAATTCTCCACAACCTAAAGTAAATGTAGAAAGAGATAGCTCTGGTACTGCAACAGGTTTAGACAGACAGTATGATACTGATGCTAGCAGAACTACGCTAATCGACAACGAAGCAAGAGTTTACAAGGGAGGTTCTTGGAGAGATAGAGCATATTGGCTAGATCCTGCACAAAGAAGATATTTCCCTCAAGATATGGCAACAGACTATATTGGGTTTAGAAATGCAATGTCTAGAGTAGGTTCTAAATCTCAAAAAGGAAAAAGAGCAAGAGATTAAATTTTAATTATATCATATCATTCAAAAACCCTTTCTTTACGGAAGGGTTTTTTTATAACATTATACCAATGAATATACCTCAATTACATCAACTTTATTTAGAAAGTAGTGGTATTTGTACAGACACGCGCAACATACAACGCAATAATCTTTTTTTCGCCTTAAGCGGAACAAATTTCAACGGTAATCAATTTGCTGCGGAAGCTTTAAAAAAAGGAGCTTTTAAGGCAGTGATTGATGATGAAAAATACAGTTCAGACAATAGTGTTCTTGTGGAAGATTGCCTGATTACCTTACAAGCTCTAGCTCAGTATCACCGAAGATATCTTGCGCTAAAAATCATAAGTATCACTGGAAGCAACGGAAAAACCACTACCAAAGAACTACTTACTCAAGTGCTTCAACAAAAATATAAAGTAGTAGCCACAAAAGGAAACCTCAACAACCACATTGGTGTACCACTCACACTGCTTGGAATGACCACAGAAACCGAAATTGGAATCGTTGAAATGGGTGCCAATCATCAAGGAGAAATAAAAGCTTTATGCCAGATTGCCGAACCAAATTATGGCTTTATTACCAATTTTGGAAAAGCACATTTAGAAGGTTTCGGCGGAATTGAAGGCGTTATTAGAGGTAAAAGTGAACTCTACGATTACCTTATGGCCAATAACCAAACTGTTTTTATGAATATAGAGGATAAAATTCAGCAAGAAAAGACTAAAGATTATAGCAAGCGCATTTCAATAGGAAACAACCAAGAAGCAGATTATCCTATAAATAGTTATACCAAAGAGTTTCAAGCCTGTATTAAGTACAAAGAAAAGGAAATCAGCTCTCAGCTCACTGGAAGCTATAATAGCTCTAATATGGCTGCCGCAACTGGAATAGGCTTATATTTTGATGTGAAGATAGAAAAAATTCAAGAAGCCATTAAAAACTATATCCCAAGTAACAATAGATCTCAGCGTCTAGATTTAAACGGAAATCAAATTATTCTAGATGCCTACAATGCTAATCCTAGTAGTATGGCTTTGGCAATTGAGAATATAGTCTCCCTTCCTGCCAAACGAAAAATACTTATTCTTGGTGATATGTTCGAGATAGGATCTACTTCGCATAAAGAACATCAGCAAATCGTTAATATTCTAGAAACCCTGAATGTTGAACTAGCGTTAATTTGCGGTGAAAATTTCTATAAAACCGAAACCGAAAAAGTTCTTGCTTTTCAGCAGTTTGAAGATTTGCAAAAATACTTGTCTAAAAATAGTATAAAAGACAGCACAATTCTTATTAAAGGATCTCGAGGAATGCAACTGGAGAGATTGATAGAACTCTGGAAATAATTGAAAATATAGAAATAAAAAAAGGCTTCCTTTAATTAAAGAAAGCCTTTTTTTGTGTGGGCGCTGAGGGATTCGAACCCCCGACCCCTTGGGTGTAAACCAAGTGCTCTGAACCAACTGAGCTAAGCGCCCGTGCATTATAGTAGATTAAAAAAACCTGAAGAATTCTCCAGGTTTAGTGGGCGCTGAGGGATTCGAACCCCCGACCCCTTGGGTGTAAACCAAGTGCTCTGAACCAACTGAGCTAAGCGCCCGCACGTAATGCGAGTGCAAATATAATACTTTTTTGAGATTCCGCAAGAAAAAAATAAAACTTTTAAATTATTTCTGCTACCGTGAAGGTACTGCCTCCTACAAAAATCACTTCCTCTGGTTTAGCATTTAATTTTGCTTCTGCTAAAGCTACTTTTACAGATGAATAGATATCTCCTTGAAGCTGATGAATTTTAGCTTTCTCTGATAAAATGCTTACTTCCATTCCTCTTTCCACATTTGGAGAACAAAAATAATAAACCGCTTCTAGAGGAAACATAGGCAAAAGTTGATCTAAGTTTTTATCGCTCACAAAACCCAAAACAATATGTAGCTTTGTCGCATGGAGTCCTTTTAATTGATTCAACACGATTTTTAAACCCTCTTCGTTATGTCCTGTATCGGCAATTACTTTAGGCGTTTTTTGCAATATTTCCCACCTTCCTCTTAAACCTGTATTCGCGACTACATTTGAAAGCCCGTTTTGTAAATTTTCACGAGAGATATTCCAACCTTGGCCTCTAAGACTTTCTACAGCTACTGCAACGGTATGCTTGTTTTTCTCTTGATAATCACCTTTTAAATCTGATGTCAAGAAAACAGATTCAGATTCTTCCGCAAAAATTATAGGAGCATTTACAGCTTCGGCTTTAGCCAAAAAAACTTCTTTTGAAGCAGTGGACGTTTCTCCGATAACAACAGAAGTATTCGGCTTGATGATCCCTGCTTTTTCTTTCGCAATTTCTGAAATGCTAGTTCCCAAAAACTGGATATGATCCATTCCTATATTTGTGATGATAGAAAGTTCTGGATGAATAATATTGGTACTGTCCAGTCTTCCACCTAAGCCAACTTCTATAATCGCCACGTCTACTTTCTCGTAACTAAAATAATCGAAAGCCATACCTACCGTCATTTCAAAGAAAGACAATGCTTGCTTTTCTAAAAACACTTGGTGCTTTTCTATAAAATCAATAACAAAATCTCTACGGATTTCTTTTCCGTTAATTTTAATACGCTCGGTGAAGTCTTTTAAATGCGGAGAAGTATACAAACCCACTTTATAACCTGCTTCTTGCAAAACGGAAGCTAACATATGACTGCTAGAACCTTTTCCATTGGTACCACCTACGTGAATACTTTTAAATTTTTTTTGTGGTTGCTGTAAGACTTCCGCGAAAGCGAGAATATTAGTCAGGTCTTTTTTAAAAGCAGATTTTCCTTGTTTTTGATACATAGGTAATCGCCCAAACATCCAAGTTAAGGTTTCTGGATACGTCATACATTTTTACTCAGATAATTTAAACTCGTACTCAATATAACCCGTTTGTTTTACCGGTGCATCAGCATCTGCATTAAATTTGGTCGCTAGAGCAGCACGTTTGGCAGGCTCCATTAAACAACGAGCGGTATTGGTAGTTCCTCGAGATCCTGCAGAAGCATTAATTACTTTCCCCTGCTGGTTCACTTCAATTTTCACCACTACAATGCCAGATTCGTTACAGTCTTGTACAAATTTTTCTTTGTTCAATGCCTTTCTTCCGCCTAGACGGTAATTTCCATCGCCATCAAGCCCTTTCCCCTGTCCGTAATACGATTTTGCATTAGGATCGCCGTCTGGATCACCTTTATCTCCAGCTTTATTATCGTTTCCTTCTCCTCCATTCGCCTTTCCATCTTTCTCTGGTCCATTTAAAATACTGTTTAAAGCATCTGAAGTGGATTTTTCGGGTTGTGGATCTGGTTCTTTTTCGGGTTGTTTTTCTTTGGGCGGTTTTACTTCTTTAACGGGCTCTTTCGCTTTCTTTTCTTCTTGAGACTTATTTTTTTTCTTGTCTTTCTCTTTTTCGATTACGGGAGCTTCTTCGGTATCCTGGGTGGTCACCTCTTCCTCTACCGGTGTACTCGCCTCCTTTTGAGGCTCATTTGGCGGAGTGGTATTTTTCTGCGGAGAAGATTTTATAGGTTCTGTAGGTTGAATATTTCCAGAGCCTACTTCATTAGTTCCAAAATTAATGGCAATCCCGTTTTCTGGCGGCGGATCTAAATATGTAAAACCAAAAAGCAGTAACAATAAAATAAGCGTAACTGAAATTACCGTAGTAATTACAGCCGACTTCTTTTCGTATTTGGTTTCTAATAAACTCATATTTATGGCTTTACAGCTAGAACAACTTTGTATTTATTTCTTTTGGCGATATCCATAACGCTTACCGCATTTTGAATGGGTACACTTTCTTCTGCGCGTAAAATAATGGTAGGATCTTCATCCCCAGACAGTCTTCGTTGCAATTCTAGCTCTAATTGATCGCTAGACACACGGTCTGAATTGATAAAAATCTCTAAATCTTTATTGATGCTTACGGACAAACTCTGCACATTGCTCGTCTTCCCTTTTGCTTTAGGGAGAATAAGATCTAAGGCTTCTGGCGTAATGGCCGGAGATGTCAACATAAAAAAGATAAGCAAGAGGAAAACAATATCTGTCATAGACGACATGCTAAACTCTGGACTTACTTTATTTCTTCCTCTTAAGTTCATATTACGCAGGTTCGTTTAGTAGGTCTAAGAAATCAACGGCGGTAGCTTCCATTTGGTGCACTACTTTATCTGTTTTTACTACTAAATGATTGTAGCCAATATAGGCAATAATTCCGACAATTAATCCGGCAACGGTAGTTGTCATTGCTGTATAAATTCCTTCCGCTAAGGCTCCCATTTCGGCTTGACCACTACTGGTTGCCAATTCGTGGAATGCCAATACCATACCAATTACTGTTCCTAAGAAACCAATCATAGGCGCAGCTCCTGCAATGGTAGCTAAAACACTAACATTCTTTTCTAACTTATATACTTCTAGTCTTCCCGCATTTTCTATCGCTGTATTGATATCTTCTAAGGGACTACCAATACGAGAGATGCCTTTTGCGGTAAGTCTAGCTACGGGAGAATTTTCTTGAGCACATCTTATTTTTGCTCCTTCAATATTTCCAGTAGCTACATGGTCTTTAATTTGATGCATAAAATTAACGTCTGTTTGCGAGGCTGCCTTAACCGCAAAAAGACGCTCAAAATAAATATAACAAGCTGCCACAAATAAAATAAATAGGATGCCAATAATAATTTGACCGCCTATTCCTCCACTGATTAATAAATCCATAAAAGAAAGTGTTTTTTCTTCTACGACTGCCTCTCCATTTTGGGCAGCAGCTTCTGCAGTTTCTTGTAAAGTAATCGCTAGCATAAATTTTTTATTTAGTATATATAGTTAGTAACGAAAAAAAGAATTATAAATTATATAATGAGTTAAAGCTAAGTTATAATTTGATGTTAAAGAAAAAATAAAACTCCTAGATATCCAACAATACTCAACACAATAGTATAAGGCAGCGCCATTTTTGCCATTTTACCATAACTTAAATTAATAAGTGGCGCTAAAGAACTGGTTAATAAGAATAAAAATGCAGCTTGCCCATTAGGCGTCGCTACACTAGGTAAATTTGTTCCTGTGTTTATTGCTATAGCCAAGCGTCTAAATTGATCTGCGGAAATGTCGCCGGCATCAAAAGCGCTTTTCACCTCTCCTATATACACCGTTGCGACAAATACATTATCGCTTATCATCGATAATACTCCATTAGCGACATAAAAAACAGCTGGTTGGTGATCTGGTTCTAAAGATAAAGCCCAATCAATAATAGGGTTAAACAGATGTTGTTCATGAATCATTGCAACGATTACAAAAAACACTACGATTAATCCCGTAAACGGCAAGGCTTCTTCAAAAGCTTTCCCTAAGCTATGCTCTTCTACAATCCCCATAAAGGCAGTTTGTATAACGATAAGCCCAAGACCTATAAATCCAACTGGCGCAATATGAAATGCTAAACCTAAGATTAAAAAGACTGCGGAAATCGCTTGTACTAGAAGTCCGTATTTTTGTGAAGCCGTGCGGGTTCGGTCTTGTTTTAGCGTATAGTTTTCTATAATAGTTCTAGCAGGTTTTGGCAATTTACTACCAAAACCGAAGATTTTAGTGGTTTCTAAAACCACGGTAGTTATCATTCCTGCCACTAGAACTGGAAGCGTAATGGGAGCCATATGAAGAAAAAAGTCTACAAAATCCCAACCTAATTTCTCTCCAATCAATAAGTTTTGTGGTTCACCCACTATAGTACAAACACCTCCTAAAGCTGTCCCTACAACCCCGTGCATTATCAAACTTCTTAAGAACGCCCTAAATTGTTCTAAAGTTTCTCCTCCTAGTTCTTTTCTATCTAAAATTCCGCTTTCATTATAATCGGTGTCTGTAGAAAGAATTTTATGATAAATTCCATAAAACCCAACCGCTACTCCTATCAACACCGCTGTTACAGTTAAAGCATCCAGAAAAGCCGACAATACCGCTGCCATAGTTAAAAATAGCAAAGAAAGCATCACCTTAGATTTTACTTTGATAAAGACCTTGCTAAAGATATACATGAGCAAAGGCTTCATAAAGTAAATTCCAGCCACCATAAACATCAACAGAAAAATAACTTCAAAATTTTGAATTACTTCTACTTTGGCAGCTTCTGGCGAAGTTAACCTTAAGATAAGTATTTCTATGGCTAACAATCCCCCCGATTGTAATGGATAACATTTTAATGCCATTGCCAGCGTAAAAATAAACTCTGCAATAAACAGCCAAGCGGTAACCGTAGGTCCTAAAATATATAAGGAAAAGACATTAAAAATAAGAAAGAAAACAATGGTATATTTGAACCAAACAGGACTACTTCCCAAGAAATTTTTTAACATGAGGCAGGTATTGAAGTGACAAGCCCAAGGCTTACACCAATTGTTTTAAAGCTATTTCAAAAGCTGTTTTACTTATATTCTTTTTATCACTGCTGTGATCAAAGCTATTTTGAATTGCTTTCTTTATTGTCATGGAAGTGTCGCTAAAAATTGCCTCATCTGTCAGTTCTACTTTATTTTCCATTAGGTAGGCAAATACTCTTGCCATTCCGCAGTTAGAAATAAAATCTGGAATCAAGCTGATGCGTTCATCGGTGTATTCCATAATGCTTCCGAAGAAAATTTCTTTGTCAGCAAAAGGAACATTAGCTCCGCAAGAAATTACTTCTAAACCGCTATCTATCATCGCAGAAACTTGCTCTTTGGTAATTAATCTAGAAGCGGCGCAAGGCGTAAATATCTCGGCGTTTAACTTCCAAACTTTCTCGTTAATTTCTTCAAACGGAATCATATCTTTAGAGACTAGAGTATTCCCATCTTTGGCTAAGAAAAGCGCTTTCATTTCTTCATAAGAAAAACCCTCTTCGTTTATCACTCCGCCATCTCTATCGATAATTCCTACTATTTTTGCACCCATCTGCGCCAAGTAATAAGCAGCAGCAGAACCTACATTTCCAAAACCTTGCACAATGGCGCGTTTTCCAATTACATCTCCGCCATAAACAGCGTAATAATGCTTAACGGCTTCGGCTACACCAAAACCAGTAATCATATCTCCAACCGTATATTTTTCATTCACATTTGGAGAATACTCAGGAGTTTCTAAAACTTTAACTACGCCTTGACGTAACTGACCTATCCGATTCGTTTTTTCTACATCGGTAGGTTTAAAGTGTCCTTGAAAAACACCTTCTTGCGGATGGTCTACTCCAAACTGTTGAGTAATAGGAATCACTTCACTTCCTTGATCTACATTCATATCGCCACCCGTCCCATAATAGGTCTTTAGTAATGGAGAAACCGCTTTAAACCAACGTTCTAAAACTCCTTTTTTTCTAGGGTCTTGTGGATTAAAATTAATTCCAGATTTTGCTCCTCCAATGGCAGGGCCAGAAACGGTAAATTTCACTTCCATAGTTTTGGCTAAGGAAAGAACTTCATTCTTATCTAAACCTTCACGCATACGCGTTCCTCCTCCGGCAGCACCTCCTCTAAGTGAGTTGATCACCGTCCATCCTTCGGCTTCGGTTTCAGAATCTTTCCAATTAAAAACAATTTCTGGTTGCTTATTCTCGTATTTCTTCAGTAAATCTTTCATGAGTATACTCTTTTTTTATGGTCAGAAGTGATGTATTATGCCTTTTTCAGTGCAAAAAAGCCAAAATATTGCCGACTCATTCCATAAGTAGGTTAATTTTTTGCATCGCAAATATAGACAAATCAAAATGTTAAGAAGACTTTAACCTTTAGAAATTTACGGAAGAAAAATCTTTCCCGAAGAGTGGTCTTTGGAAGCTCCCGTAACCGACTTTAATACGTTCATTTTACCGGTCAATTTTAATACACCTAAAAGCCCAAAAACTAAGGCTTCTTTATATTCTACCAGTTCGTTTTCTGGAATTACCAATTGAATTTCGCTAAGGTTTTGAATGTGTTTTATTAAGGTGGCGTTAAAAGCACCGCCACCCGTAATCAATACTTTATGGGAAAAATTTCCTTTTAGCTGAAGCGCTATTTGCTGCGCCGAATGAAAGGTGTATGTGGCGATTTTATCTTTTACAGAAATTGAAGCTTTATTTATTAAAGGGAAAATGGTGGCTTTTACCCATTCTATACCCAAAGATTTTGGCGCTGATTGTTGATAAAACGACAACGCGTTTAAGTTGGCCAAGAAGTTATCATCTATTTTACCTGAAGCGGCTATTTTCCCATCTTCATCAAAACCACAACCCACCTGTTCTGCCAAAAAATTAAGCACCGTATTTACTGCACAAATATCATAGGCAATGCGCTTTCCGTTTTTTTCTGAAGAGATATTCGCAAAACCACCTAAATTAAGGCAATATTCATACTTTGCAAAAAGCAATTGGTCACCTATAGGAACCAAAGGAGCTCCTTGTCCGCCTAATTCTACATCTTGAACTCTAAAATCGCAGACTGTTTTGATACCTATTTTTTTCGCTAAAGCGGAATTGTTCCCAATTTGAATTGTAATTCCGTTTTCTGGTTGATGTAAAACCGTATGCCCGTGGGAGCAAACGGCGTCTAAAGAGTCTTGAGAAAGTTTATTCTTTTTTAAAAATTGCTGAATTACTTCCGCCAAGTAAAGTGTATACTCTTTATCAATATCTGCTATTTCCGTTTTAGATAGTAAGGAAGCATTTTCTAGTTTTCTCCGCCACGTTTCAGGATAAGCAAGCGTTTCCCTAGCCATGATTTTAAACTCCCAAGCCCCCTCTAGTTCTAAAAGTTCTATGCATGCAAGATCAATTCCGTCTAAAGACGTACCAGACATCACCCCCATAACTTGGAACACTAATTTATTCATAAGTGTAAAATTAAAGCTATTTCATTGATTTTCGTCCTCGAAGAAGTATATTTGCAACGTTTTATTCAAATTAAATCAACAACTAATGGATTTTAAGTTAACAGAAGAGCATCTAATGATACGTGATGCTGCAAGAGATTTTGCCAAAACTGAGTTACTTCCTGGAGTAATTGAAAGAGATGAGAAACAAGAATTCCCTACCCAGCAGGTGAAGAAAATGGGGGAATTGGGTTTCTTAGGGATGATGGTTTCGCCAGAATATGGCGGCGGTGGAATGGATACCATTTCTTATATATTGGCTATGGAAGAAATTTCTAAAATCGATGCTTCTTGTTCTGTCATTGTATCTGTCAATAATTCCTTGGTATGTTGGGGACTCGAAACCTATGGAAACGAAGAGCAAAAGAAAAAATATTTACCCAAGCTTGCCTCTGGAGAATCTATTGGAGCGTTTTGTTTAAGCGAACCAGAAGCTGGTAGTGATGCGACTTCGCAAAGAACTACGGCAATAGATAAAGGAGATCATTATATCCTTAACGGAACAAAAAACTGGATCACTAATGGAAATAGCGCCGACTATTATTTAGTCATTGCTCAAACCGACAGAGAGAAAAAGCACAAGGGGATTAATGCGTTTATTTTAGAGAAAGGAATGGAAGGTTTTGAAGTGGGCCCTAAAGAACAAAAATTAGGAATCCGCGGAAGCGACACCCATACGCTTAACTTTAATGACGTAAAAGTGCCTAAAGAAAATCGCATTGGCGAAGATGGTTTTGGATTTAAATTTGCAATGAAAACACTTTCTGGAGGAAGAATTGGAATTGCCGCTCAAGCCTTAGGAATTGCTAGCGGTGCTTACGAATTAGCCAGAGATTATTCTAAAATTAGAAAAGCTTTTGGAACAGAGATTTGCAATCACCAAGCGATCGCCTTCAAATTAGCCGATATGTATACTGAGATTACTGCAGCCAGACATTTGGTTATGAAAGCGGCCTGGGACAAAGATCAAGGCAATAATTACGATATGAGCGGAGCTATGGCAAAATTATACGCCTCTAAAGTAGCAATGGATACTACAGTTGAAGCGGTGCAAGTACACGGCGGAAATGGTTATGTGAAAGAATATCACGTAGAACGCTTGATGAGAGACGCGAAAATCACTCAGATTTATGAGGGAACTTCAGAAATTCAAAAAATTGTCATTTCTAGAGGTCTATTAAAAGACTAGAAATTGATAATATAGACAATATAACCCTGCAATTGCAGGGTTTTTTTATGTAAAAATATAAGTGACAAAAAGTATGTAGACTCAAGATTTAAATATTATAGCCTATAAACAAACTAAAGTCACTTTAAAGCACTAAAAACCCATACATTGCTACTTGTTAGAAACGTAGTTCCACGATATCGCAAAACCATACATCGAAATCACACTACTCTTAAACGGAAAAATATTAGAACCGTTTGAAGTCAAACACTTACCTATATCTTTGTGTTAGTTTAAAAACATAAATAGATATGAAATTTAATACATCTCCGAGAGTGATAGTCATGATGACCATCTTTTTTTTAATTGTTTCGGCGCCATCTGTTTTAGCCCAAGGTTCTCCAGATTTCAACGATAATGTAGATGATTCTGGAGCAGCAGCACCCATTGACATGTTTATTTATTTGGGAATCGCGGCTGGAAGTCTTTATGGCATTAAAAAAATTAAAAAGTAATTTTGCCTCATAAGAAAAAAGACTGGTCGATATTGTTTAGCTTTTATAATCTTTTCTACGTTAAATTTTACAAAATAGCCATTAGTGTAAGGGTTAAAAATTTGATAGCCTAGTTACACATCTAGGCTTATTTTTGTAAAAATATTCCCCCTTGGAAGAGATCTCTTTTCATAAAACTCATTGATCTTCGAAATTTTTAGAAGACGCTAAAATAATATTAGTGCGATCAGTAGCAATTGGGAATTCTCAATTCTCATCGCACAAATGAATATTTGTTTGAGCCTCTTAAGTCCACCCAAAGAAAAACCGCCAAACTCTATTTGTACGCTGGATCCCAACACCTTTCAGGCACAATATGCCGAAATAAAAAGAGTAAAAAAAAGCGCGAGATTACATTGATTAAATTGATTCTAATGTAAACTATACAAACAAATTATATATATAATTTAATTGCATTTATTAAGTTAAATTAATCTTAAATACTCTCTAAATTAACAATAATCTAATGAATTTAGCTTCGTTCAGCTTTTATGAAATAAAATAATATTTCTTTTTTATGAATAAAAACTGTCTTATATTTGTCCACAAAACTAAATGTAAAACCATTACATTAATTATATTATGAAAAAACTTACATTATTACTTTCGTGTTTTCTTGCAACTGTTGTGACTAACGCACAAGAGAAGGATTACAATCACTGGTCTATTGAAGCTGGTGGAAATATGAGCAAGCCCACAGATGCTTATGTTAGTACCGACTACAATTCCTCTTTCACTAATTCTTTTGGTGGAGAATTGGGAGTTAGGTATATGATCAACGAGAAGTTTGGTTTCAAACTTGGAGGTATTTACAATAAAATTACTGAAAAAGATAACTCTCTTCCATTTGAAGCAACATATTCCAGAGCTACGATAGAAGGAGTTGTAAATCTGGGTAATATTCTTGGCTTTAGAGATTGGACGCAGCGTATAAATTTAATAGGTCATGCTGGAGGTGGTGTGGCTATGATTTCTTTAGGAGATAATAGTATTTATGAAGATCGTGATTATACGGCAGCCTATATACTAGGTATTACTCCACAGCTTAGACTTTCTGATCATATAGCTTTGTATGCCGATGTAAGTTTTACTGGCCATACACACCAAGATTTTACTTGGGATGGAACTACTGACCGGAATAAGGATCGTAACTTCGATGGCGGTATAGCGACCATAAGCGCTGGTCTTCAAATTTATCTAGGTAAAAATGAAAAGCACGCAGATTGGATAGATATGACTTCTGGAGAAGATTTCAACAAATTAGACAGCATCCAAAAAAGAGTTGCTAAGATTGAAGATGATATGTTAGATTCAGATATGGATGGTGTACCAAATTATTTGGATCGTGAGCCTAACACAATGAATGGTGTAACTGTTGACTCAAAAGGAGTTGCTGTTGATAAAAACAACAACGGTATTCCAGATGAAATTGAAGGTTCTTTGGATGAAAGATACGTAATGGCTAGTTCTGATGACGCAAATAGTGCAGGAGGTGGAATGATTAAAGACCTAATCAATAAAGGTTATGTAAATGTTTATTTTGAATTTAACAGTGCAAAACCTGAAACCTATTCTCTACAATCTATTAATTACTTAGTGAAGTATATGAATAGTAATTCTTCAGCTAACGCGGAATTAGTTGGATATGCTGATGAGATTGGAAATGCAGATTACAATATGCAACTTTCTGAGAAACGTGCTAAGAAAGTATATGATATCTTAATTGCTTCAGGTGTATCCGAAAATCGCTTAGAGTATAGAGGTGAAGGTAGTGATGATTCTGTTGACAAATCTTCTAAGGAAGCTCGTCAATTGGTAAGAAGAGTTACTTTTAAATTGAAATAATTTCAATTAGATAAAATTATAAAAGGCTATCAAAATTTGATAGCCTTTTTTTATGCTGAATAAATTACAACTAAATTTGAAAATCTTTATGCGAGAATAAAATTAAGCATGCTCTTTCAGCAATCTATATTTGAAAACTTTAAGATATAAACATTTCGGTCTATAAAATCTAGAATAGTTAAGGAGAATGTTTGCTTGAAGATATGAAACAAACAATTTTAGGTATGTCTGGGATAAAGAAAAAATGAAATATCAGATGAAAAATGAGCCTTACTATTTATTCGATATAAGCGGAAATATTAAACACCAGAATTTTAAATTTAAACTTTCAGAAAAAAAACTTTCCCAATTGATTTGGTAATTATTCCTGAGATAATGCTGCAGCTTCGTGGTCTAATACATATTCCACTTGTGGAAGGGTTTGTAGTATAGAAGCTGGAACTTGCGTAGTGATTTTGCCTTGAAGTGATTTTCGCATTACCTCTGACTTTCTTTCTCCTAATGCTAATAATACTATTTTCTTCGCCTGAGTAATAGTTTGTATCCCGATGCTTATAGCGTGATTAGGCACATTATCTATTGTTCCAAAATCACTTGCAGCATCCTCTCTAGTAAGCTCGTGTAAATTAACGAGGCGAGTCACCGAATCAAAACTAGAGCCTGGTTCATTAAATCCAATATGACCATTACGACCAATTCCCAATAGTTGAAAATCTAGACCTCCATACTTTGCTATTTTACTTTCGTAGTCTTTGCAATATTTCGCTATTCCATCTAAAGAGCAGTCGGTATAAGGTATATAAATATTCTGCGGTTCTATATCTATATGATCAAATAAATTCTCGCGCATGAAATGCGTGTAGCTCTGTTCGTCTTCTGGATAAATTGGATAATACTCATCTAAATTAAAACTGATTACATTTTTGAAACTTAAGCTTTCTTCCTTATGCAAGCGAATTAGCTCTTTATAAACTCTTTTAGGCGTATTACCAGTTGCCAAACCTAACACTGTAGGTTTAGATTGTTTTTGTTGCTCCCTTATGAGCTCCGCTATTTGCTTTGCCACGTAGAGAGATGCATGTTCTGGAGTAGCAAATAAATTGAGTTTCTTAGCTCGATTGGCTGTATGCAAATCTTTTGACATATTTATAGTAAAGAATTCATTTTTAGATATTGATTCTCAGGCAAAAAAAATCAGATATTAGCCAGAGTAAATAAGGAGTGATTATTTCAAGAAATATCAGGCTCAATTTTAATCCAATTCTTTTTACATAAAAGAAGCTTTCTCACAAAATTAAAATCAATTAAAAGCTTCAAATATATTATACTTTGTATTAGATAGCAACAAATTTTTAAACTGTGCTTAGGTTTCCCTAGAAAAATAGTGAGCTATGAAACAATTAATTTTCGTTATAACTTTTAAATGTTCTTCTTAATCCTCCCATCAATGTACTACTCGTCTCTATATCTTCCCCAATTAAGAAGGATTTCTCAAAAGGAAACATTTGTACTAGTAGATTCCAAGAACCATCTATTTTTTTTTAGAAGATGAATAAACTTTTGATCTTTTATTTCCGAAAAATCACCACTTTTATTTCCTTCCTAACTTAAATTATTTTTTTACTCCTGCGCTAGCAAAAACCTTATAATACGCTCACAAGCTTTTCCATCTCCGTAAGGATTATGCTTCCCGCTCATTTCATTATAATGTGCAACATCATTTAACAAAGAAAGCGTTTCGTCTACAATCTTTCGCGTATCCGTTCCTACTAAAATTACAGTACCAGCATCGACAGCTTCTGGACGCTCTGTGTTATTCCGCATGACTAAAACGGGCTTCCCAAGACTAGGGGCTTCTTCCTGCACGCCTCCACTATCTGTGATAATGAGTTTTGATTGATTCATCAACCATACAAATGCCGGATACCCTAAAGGGTCTATCAAATGAATATTAGTTATTTCTCCCAAAATTTCATTGACGGGCTCTTTTACTTTAGGATTTAAATGCACGGGATATACAATCTGTATATTTGGTTTTTCTAAAGCAATTTCTTTTAAAGCCGCACAAATATGTATAAAACCTTGCCCGTGATTTTCTCTTCTATGCCCCGTTACTAAAATAAGTTCTTTCTGTTCTGAAAGTATACTTTTTAAGTTAGATATTTCTTTATTCTGAATGTGTTTCACTCGCTCTGAACTTTCTAAAAGCGCGTCAATTACCGTATTCCCCGTAACTACAATTGCAGACTCTTGAATATTCTCTTTCAATAAATTGCTTTTTGATTTTGTAGTAGGAGCAAAATGAAAATCAGTTACTCTACCCGTAATTTGTCGGTTCATCTCTTCTGGGAATGGAGAGTCTTTTTTCCAAGTTCTCAATCCCGCTTCAATATGGCATATTTTAGCTCCGCTATAAAAGCTTGCAATAGCAGTAGCCATAGTAGTAGTAGTATCCCCATGCACAAAAACATAATCGGGTTGGAATTCTTCCAAAACCACTTTTAATTCCGTAATAATATCTGCGGTTAATTGGTGTAAGTTTTGATTTGGCTTCATTAAATCTAAGTCAAAATCTGGCGTGATATCAAAAAACTCTAACACCTGATCCAGCATTTCTCTATGCTGAGCGGTGACGCAAACTTTGGTCTCAAAACTATTTGTGTGTTTTTCTAATTCTTTTACCAAAGGTGCCATTTTGATAGCCTCAGGACGAGTTCCAAACACCAATAAGTTCTTTTTTTTCATGCTCATATTTAAAAAAAGTGAAGATACTTATTTTATTCGTATTATACAGGAAGAGACTTCGATACAAATTTCTTGTAGGAAAACTTCACCTTCTTTTTAATTTCTTCGCAATAGCTCTAAGAATTAATGTGCAAAGAAAACGTAAAAATGAGGTTGAAGTTGATATCTAAAATGCTAGGTTGCGAAAGTCCTAAATAAAATTTTCAAATCTAAAGCAAAAGAATAATTCTCGACATACTGTTTATTCAACCGTATTTTTTGTGGCCAAATTACTTCTCTGTTATAGGAAATAGGATTTTCCTGTTGAGCTAACAAAACTTCTTCCTCTTTGAACTTTAAAGTTGCCAACCCAGTAATGCCTGGTTTTACGCTTAGTATGATGCGGTCTTCGCCCTTTAATTCATCAGCAAAACCTTGTACATCTGGTCGTGGACCTACGAGACTCATATCGCCTTTTACGACATTCCAGAGTTGTGGAAGCTCATCGATCTTAAATTTTCTTAACCATCGTCCTGCCTTTGTAATGCGAGGATCGTTTAAAGTAGTTACCGTATTTTTATTAGAGACGCTCAAGTGCATACTCCGCAATTTATATATTTTGAATGGAATACCATTCTGCCCAATACGATATGGCGCATAAACTCCTGAAGCTTTGGTACTTGCCGTGGCCACAAAAAAACCGATGAGGATTATGGGTAATAATGAGATGATGGCCATCACGGAAATGATGATATCAAAACTTCTCTTAAAAAAACGTTCTTGCGTAGTCAATATTAGAATAATGCGATGAGTTATTCTTCAAAAGTAAACAATTTTAATTAGCTGTCCCCAGTAGATACATAGCAACACTTCACTATAAAACAGCAAGCGTAAGACTTAAAAAAAAGAAAAAATAGACTCACGATGCCTAGCCTCATTAAAATTTTAAATTGGATTGTCACCCTGGAAGAATGAGATGGAAAAAACGATTGTATTCTGAATCTCGAATGATGTCATTTTCTGTCATGTAGTGTAAATCGCAGCGAAACCAAGCAACTTTAGGTTATGGAAGCAAAAGATTTCTCAGTCATAAACACTTGAATCCTTTCATTCATAATGAAGTGAAACGGAATGAAGAATTTGTCCATTTTGGAAGCATGAGATTTCTCCATTCGTAGAAATGACAAATGATTACTGTCATACGTCTAGTTTCTAGCCTCTATATTCTAAGCTCTAATTTATAAGACACTATTTCCGCATCTCCTTTGCAGCTTCATGATCTAACACATACTCTACTTGGGCTAAGCTTTGCAAAAACGAAGCTGGAATCTCGGGCGTTATTTTACCTTCAAGCGCCTTACGCACAATTTCTGATTTTCGTTTCCCTAAGGCCAATAAGAAGATTTTTTTAGCTTGAAGAATGGTGTTTACTCCCATACTTATCGCTTGTTGAGGTACCCGGTCTAAACCACCAAAATCTGCTTGGGCATCTTCCCTAGTCACCAAATCTAAAGTAACTAAGCGCGTCTTAGATTCAAAGCTAGAGCCAGATTCATTAAAACCAATATGACCGTTACGACCAATTCCTAACAACTGCAGGTCCAAGCCCCCCAAAGCTCGCTATTTTATCTTCATAGTCTTTGCAATACTGCACAATTCCGTTTGCAGAATCCTCCACATGAGGGATGTGAATGTGTTGCGGTTTCATATCTATATGTCGAAATAAATTCTCACGCATAAAGTAAGTGTAGCTCTGGTTATCTTCTGGAAAAATAGGGTAGTATTCATCCAGATTAAAACTGATGACGTTAGCGAAACTTAGATTTTCAATTAGATGCAAACGAATGAGTTCTTGATATACCCTTTTGGGCGTATTTCCAGTTGCCAATCCCAAAAATGCCGGCTTGCCTTGCTTTTGTTGCTTCCAGATCAATTCTGCTATCTGATGCGCAACGTATATAGAAGCCTGCTCGGCATCAGCAAACAAACTAAGGTTATTAGAGCTAGCAGGTTTTTGAAAATTCTGTGACATATCTATTTATAGTTAATTTATAAAAGGTACTTGTAGTAATTGGAATTCACCTATGGAAAACGAATTTTTTTTCTGATTGGATGTAACTTATTTACCTAATCTTATCTAGCAGAATAGAAAACACCTTGCTTGATTTGTTACGAATAGAAAAAATGTAATAAACCAGAGCGAGGTGGGCCGTTAACTTACTTGCTTATTCTGGCATTACACTGTTAAAACCTATTATCACGGAATTTGGAACTTAGACGACAGCTTAAAAATCATCGTAAGTTAGACTCCACTTTCAAAATTTTCTAAATGTATTTTTACATATCCTTTTATTGTCCAGTTTAATCAAATAATAGTTTCAATGTAATATCGAGCCTATCGTCTTCTCTCAAAACAGGCTAAAAGTCGAGATACTTTTTTTAAGCTTTCGACTCCGCTCAAGGTGACAAAACTAGTTTTGGGAATGAAAGCGAATATATAATTACCTTTTACTCTAATTCAACAATTTTATCTTTACCGCTCTTTTTTTAAGTGCATTAAAAGCTACAGCAGCCAATATAAAAATTACGATCATAGCTAGTGTTAAGCCGATGCTCTTAAGAAATAATTGACTTAATATAATATAGAGACCAATCACCAATAAGTTTATTCCCCCTAACAAGAAGCTGGCTTGTTTATGTGTACGCCCATTATCCAGCAACACGTGATGCATATGGTTACGGTCGGCTTCAAAAGGAGTCTTTCCACTTCTCAAACGAATGATAATTACTCGCAGGGTATCAAAAATGGGAATAAATAGTACTGCCAAGACAAATAAGAGTCTATTTTCGGGAATAAAACCTTGTTCTGACAGCGGTTCAAAAGGCTCCATGGCTAGAAACTTTAAGCTTAAAAAAGCAATCATAAATCCCATCACCAAACTTCCCCCATCTCCCATAAACATTTTTCTGCCACCCCGAGAAAAATTAAAACGAAGAAAGGCTCCCAAAATTCCAACTACCATTAGACTCACCAACACGTAATAAGGGTGGCCAGTAGCATAAAAAACCGTAGCGTAAGTAAGAGAGATGATAATTCCGGCTATACTCGCTAGACCATCTATTCCATCTATTAGGTTATAGGCATTTATCAAAGCCACTACGATTAACGCCTTTAGAGTATAACCAAAAGCTGCAGGAATCAAGAAAATTCCCAAAAACCCGTGCAGATTGGTCAATTGCATTTCTGGAGAAAAAATGATAAAAGCAGACGCAAACAATTGACTCATAAACTTAAGTTTAGCAGTAGAAATTACCAGATCATCTTTTAAACCAGCCATAAACAAAAAGGTAATACCTATGATTAAGTGGTTTCCTGTTGCAGTGGTTCTAAGGGACTGGAGTAAGCTTAAAATAAGCACTAATACCAAAAAAAAGGCAACTCCTCCAAAAGGAGGAACAGCATCTTTGTGCGAGCTGCGCTCATTCACCTCTTTCATCAGGTTTTTTTCCCGGCTTACCCAAAGTACCTTTGGGGTAAAATACCATGTTAAAACAAAAGCCAGTAAAAACACACCACCAGTAAAGAATAGGTAATATCTATGGAATATATCCAAAAGGACTTCCTGATCTAATATATTCATAATTTATAAGTTTCTGGGTTTTGGTTTCTATTTCAGTGGTTTTGTAGACTTTTACTTTTTAGGACAGTGCTAAATTAGAAAATATTATTCATTTAGACGTTGATTTTGGTTCAAATGGATTTTAGCAAAGACTATTGGAGGAAGATTTTTTAAGCTATCGTGTGGCCTAAAATTATTGTAATCCTCCACCCAAACTGCTGTGATTTCTCTCATTTGATGTATGGTTTTAAAAATATGAGCATCTAAAACAACTTTACGGAATGAACCATTAAAACGCTCTATAAAAGCATTTTGTGTGGGTTTGCCAGGCTGTATATATTTAAAAACTATTCCGTAGGCCTCACTCCAATCTTTTGTTATCATTGCAATAAACTCCGGCCCGTTATCCATCCGAATATTTTTTGGTTTCCTTCGTTGTTTGATCAGGTGAGTTAACACCCAAAGCACTCGTTTACTAGCTAAAGAATAGTCAGACTCTACGAACAATACTTCGCGATTGGCATCATCAATCACATTAAAACTTCGGAACTTCTTTCCGTTTTCAAGACGGTCTTCTGTAAAATCAATTGACCAACATTGATTGAGACTTGTAGGCACCTCCAGAGGCTCTTTAATTCTAGCTGGAAGTCTTTTCTTGGTCTTGCGTCGCAACGGAAGGTCAAGTTTGGTATTAACACGATGAACGCGTTTATGATTCCATGGATTACCTTCTAAACGCAATCTGTGGTAAGCCTTCCAAAAGCCCTCAGATGGATGCTGCTCTACTTTTTCTTGGAGAGCCAGCTCTATTTTGTTGTCATCCTTTTTCTTGGGTTTGTAATAAAATAAAGAGCGAGCACATCCGAGTATACGACACACCTTGCTGATGCCGTAACGTTTTTTATGTCTGTGAGCTAAAGAACGTTTTTCGCAAGGTTTTAAGGCTTTTTTCCAATAATCTCTTTAGCTAGTTCGTGATCAAGAGCTAAGTCAGCATACTTTCGTTTAAGTCGCTGATTCTCTTTCTCCAAAGACTTTAAACGTTTAAGTTCTTCGGCCTCTAAGCCACCGTATTTCTTGCGCCAGTTGTATATTGTTCCTTGACTAACATTATACTTACGGCATAAGTCGCTCATTGAGGTGCCATCGCTAAACTCTTTTAGGATTTTTACAATCTGTTATAGACTAAATTTACTTTGTTTCATAGTTGACAAATTTAAAATTAATTATAACTTCTATTTGTCCTAATTTTGGGGAAGCTTACGTTTCGAATATCTATTAGCAAGCCCGTCAGATTAATATCTACTAAAAAAATGAAAAACGGCAATATTGAGGTATTGGATACAAATTTTAAGCCTTAAAAAAGTCAGCACGAATTCAAGGACATTTTAATTCTCCAGACTTAGAAAACCTGATTTTAAATTGATTAAATTTCCCGAATTTTTTCTTATATCAACCCTTCCGACTCCTTCCGCTTTCGCAGAAGAAGCCACCTTCCCTTCAAAGGGAAGGAGCGCTTTTAATTCACCTAATTAACCAGAAAAGCCTGCTCCCATCCTTGGCAAGGAGGGATGAATTCAGCTTTGCTGAAGAAGGGGTGGTTGCGTTTGTTTTTCGTCAAATGCAGTTTAAAATTAGCACATTACAAGTTTCGTAAATGCTAGCATGCCCAAGCCCTTAACAGTACTTTGTTTTTACTAATACAATAATAACTTCTAATTTAATGGATTGTAAAAAATATATTATTGTTGATTAAGCTAGCCTTCGACAGGTCTGTGGAGCTAAAATAACGTTAATTTGTAGCTGGAATTTTTAATTAATATATTCTTTCCAATTCATCCATAAATTTTCATCAAACCTAAATTGATCATTTTTTGCTGATTCCAAACCCTTATCGGAAAACACCAAAAGTTGAGCATCTGCATCCAGAGCTTTAAAACCATTGGCGTACCCTGCGGGTATTTGCAATACTTCGGTATTCTTAGCGTCTAACATAAATGTTTTTGCCTGAAGCTTTTTAGAAGGATTTTCCCAATTATCAATAGCCACGGCTGCTATTAAAAAGCGACCTTTGATGCATTTAAAATATTTCGACTCCATTTTATGGGCTTGCCATGCTCTCACAATAGAGGTTGAAGGATGCGTTATGGTATACATCCGCTTAATAGAAGACATATTAAAATCATTTATAAAACACAACGTGCCACGGTGATCGGTATGCTCGTTTCCTTTAATTAACTGTAATTTTTTATTGTCCATAATAGTTTTCTGCCGAAATAATTTAATCGAGAATGTATTAATCAGGTTAATTGTGCTTTTTCTAGACTTTTTTAGAATTGAAGAACTCTATGTTAGTCATTGCCGGATTTCTCAAACTTAGGAAAGGGTGCAAATCAAGCTAAAATTGTTTCAATGCATGATTGCACTGAAAATTTATCCTGTAACAATCTATTGGAATTTAAGCCTAGTTGCTTTCGTTCAGTATTATTTTGAAGTAACTTGAGTGCATTATCCTTAAACACCTCATCATCGCCGTTTAAACAAACATAACCGGCCTGAGCATTTTCAATAACTTCCAAAACATCGTTACCTTTATTCACGCTACCTAAAATAGGCAGGCCTTGTGCCATATATCCTAACAATTTACCAGGAAAATTATGCGTAGAATGACTTTTATGCAAGCTGAACAAGCCAATATCAAACTCACTTAGCATTTCGCGATATATTTTCTGGGAAACAGGCTTCAGGAGCGTTAGGTTAGATAATTCAAAAGTTTTTATGGCTTCTTCTACCAAATGAAACTCATTTCCCGAACCGGCAAAAACAAAATGAGCTTTATCTTCATTTTTAAGGTTTCTTGCAAGCCGCACCAAATTCATCATATCCTGTGCTTCGCCCATATTGCCTCCATAAAAGAAAACTACTTTATCCCCTAAATTGTTTTTTCTTTTAAAAGAGTCGGACGGGATATTTATTGGAGTTTCACTACTCCAATTAAAAAGAACTTCCGTCTTTTTTTGCAGCCCAAACTTCGCATTGAACCACTCAAGATTTTTTGGAGACTGCAATCCTATTCTATCCGCAGCTGCATAGTTTATCTTTTCAAATTTCCGAAAATAAGTTACCACAGGAGACTTCTCCTTAACAATTCCTTGATCAATAACCCATTGCGGAAAAATATCCCGCAGAATAAGATAGCTTTTGGCGTTCCATTTTTTCTTTAATTTTTTTATTAATGGCCCAAAAAATATGGAAGGGGAATATGCAACTATTTTGTCAAATTGTATGGAATTAAAAACCGGTCTTAGATTCCTATATGCGTTGAAGGAAAGTGCAGTTTCATTTAATGCACGTTTTACCTTAGATTCATGTTTAACATTGGGTGATCTAAACCTATAAACCCGAACACCATCTATCTTTTCTTCCTGGTATCCAGATTTTATCCTAAAATCTGGAGTAGCCACGGCGACTTCATGACCACGTTCAAGCAATCCCATAGCTAATTCATGCATCATTTTTGCACCAATTTTAGTACTATGTGGTAAATAATCGTCAACTAAAAGCAAGACTTTCATGCTATCCTAAGTTGTAATTTTTATATAAAGTTGGGTTCTCTTTCATAAATTGCACCATCTCCTGAACCATAATTGCATAGGATGGTATAATTCTTTTCAAATCTCTTTGGGTATCTACAAATGATTTATTTACAGCTTTTCCTTCAACTTCATTAATTTTAACCGCTTTACCGGTTTCTTTTTTAAACAGTTTTAAAAGCTCAAATTTATTAATAGACTTACTATTAGTAACGTGATATAAACCTTGCAGCTCTTGTTTTATACTTTGTTCTATTACTTTAGCAAGTTCTGTAGTCGTTACCCCACTCCATATTGCTTGGGTAAAACCATTGGTTTCTCCCTCCTGTTCCATAAACCAGTGAAAAAGACCTTCTCCATTCTCTTTCAATTCGGGGCCAATAATAGACGTTCTAAGGGTAAGATGTTTTGTGTTTTCCACTTCACCAAGCGCCTTTGTTTTAGCGTAAATATCTTTCCCGTCTTTCTCATCTTTCTCTGTATAGCCTCCTTTATCACCCGAGAACACACAATCTGTAGAAATATGAATTAATTTCGCATTGATGTCGTCACAAACCTGAGCCAGGAAATGAGGCAGATAAGAATTTAAATAAATAGCATTGGCCGGATTAGAATTCGCTCCTTTTATTAATACTCCAACACAATTTATTACATAAGTTGGTTTCTCATCTTTTAGCAAATCTTCAAGTTTAGATTTATTATTTAAATCCAGAATTATTGTATTGGAGTTTAGTTTATTTCTATAAGACACATTTACTACTTCAAAATCTGGATTATTATCCAAACGATACACTACCTGGTGTCCCAACATGCCGGTTGCTCCTAAAACTAAAACTTTCTTCTTCATTACATTTATTTTTTCCAAACTGTTCGGTTAATATAATCGGTATATGATAGGATGATTCGCAAAACTTTTTTTGAAACATTCTGGGTATCGTAATCTGCAACCAGTTTAATATTACGTTCTCCCTCGGTAAATTGTGAGATCACTACGGAAATACTTTCAAGAATACGTTCCTTTTTTAAGCCCGTCATGATTAAAGTACCTTCATCCATACCTTCAGGGCGTTCATGTGCCTGGCGAATAGTAATAGCCGGTAAATTTAAGATCGAAGACTCTTCGGTTATGGTACCACTGTCTGAAATGACACAAAACGCATTCTTTTGCAAATGGATATAGTCGTGAAAACCGAAGGGCTTTGAAAAGACTAAATTGGGGTTCTTGCTTACAAAACCTATTTCTTCTAACTTTTTCCGGGTTCTGGGATGCGTAGAGATAATCACCTTTTTATTAAAGTGTTCGCTTATCGCATTTAGAGATTCCATTAAATCATTAAAATTCTCTTCGGAATCTACATTTTCCTCGCGGTGAATGCTAACAATAAAATACCCTCTTTTTTCTAATTGCTCTCTATTCAAAACATCAGACGCGTTGATGGCCTTCATTTGTTTTTGCAAGACTTCCATCATTGGAGAGCCGGTTTTAATAACCGTTTCTGCAGGTAAGCCTTCAGCTACCAGGTATCTACGTGCGTGTTCTGAAAGTGGCATATTAATATCACTTAAATGATCTACAATCTTACGGTTTATTTCTTCCGGCACACGTTGGTCAAAACAACGATTTCCCGCTTCCATATGGAAAATTGGAATTTTCCTGCGTTTAGCAGAGATTACCGATAAACAAGAATTGGTATCGCCATATAGCAAAACGGCATCCGGTTTTTGCTCCTCCAGGATAGCATCAGACTTTGTGATCACATTTCCAATAGTTTCTGCAGCATTAGCACCCGCAGCTTCTAAAAAAAAGTCCGGCTTTCGCAGACCGAGATCTTTAAAGAAAACCTCATTTAATTCATAATCATAGTTTTGTCCAGAATGCACAAGAATATGTTCGGTGTGGGCATCGAGCTCTTTTATTACTTCACTTAACTTAATGATCTCGGGCCGCGTGCCCACAATGGTCATTACTTTTATCATATTTTTAATTTTTTGTTTTGAATTGTCGCCAGGTCGAGTGATTTTGTGAAACGATAGTGAAACAAAATTGTATCGAGACCTCTGGTTTTGTGTTTCACTCGGTTCTCGATACATTTTCTCTTCGTTATCACTCATAGAAAACACTCGAACTGACGGACGAGGATTTAATTCTTCAACTCCTCTTGAATATAACCAAGATTCAGCAAAGATTCTTCAATCTCTTGTACATTTAATCTTTTGGTGTTATGCGAGTTATAATCCTCGAATTCAGAAATTCCTTTTTGGCCTTTGTCAAAATACTTTCCGTAGTTCAAATCGCGATTATCTGCAGGGATACGGTAATAACCCCCAAGATCCTCTGCCTTTAACATTTCTTCACGGGTACAGAGCGTTTCAAAAAGTTTTTCCCCGTGCCGTGTACCAATAACTTGTACTTCATTATCGGCTTTAAAAACATTGCGCACCGCTTTGGCCAAATCTTCAATGGTGCTGGCAGGGGCTTTATGTACAAACAAATCGCCCTGATTGCCATTTTTGAAAGCGAAAATTACCAATTCTACCGCTTCTTCAAGAGACATTAAAAACCGCGTCATCTCAGGATCGGTAACGGTTAAATCTTTTCCTTCTTTAATTTGTTTGGCAAACAACGGAATTACAGAGCCTCGCGATGCCATAACGTTACCATACCGGGTAAGGCAAATGGTGGTGTCTTCTTTAGGTACATTTCGTGAAGCCGCGACAATAACCTTTTCCATTAATGCCTTGGTAATCCCCATGGCGTTTATAGGATAGGCCGCTTTATCTGTACTTAAACAAATTACTTTTTTTACTTTGTGTGCTATAGCTGCCTGTACCACATTCTCTGAACCTATTACATTGGTCTTGGTAGCCTCTAAAGGAAAAAACTCACAAGAGGGGACTTGTTTTAAAGCGGCGGCGTGAAATACGTAATCTACACCACGCATCGCATTATCTACACTACTTTTATTACGTACATCGCCTATATAAAACTTGATTTTATCATTTTTATACAGGTTACGCATATCGTCCTGTTTTTTTTCATCTCTGGAAAAAATCCTGATTTCCCCAATTTCTGAATCCAGAAAGCGGTCTAATACGGCATTACCAAAAGAACCGGTACCTCCGGTAATTAAAAGGGTTTTGTTTTTGAACATGGCTTTTTAATTTATTTCTTTATAAAAATCTGCCCAAACATTGCTATTTGAACCTATATCAAATTTTTCACTACAAAGTCTGTAAGCATTTTTACGGATTTCTTTATATTCAGCATCGCTCATATCCAAGAATCCTACTATTGTTTTAGACAATTCATCTACGCTAGGCAATACCCAAAATCCAGAATTCGTCTTTTCCAAACTTTCCCAGGGAGTGTTTTTAGAAGCGATTACAGGGGTTCCTTGCGCTAGGGCTTCTAAAACAACATTGCCGAAATTTTCGGATTCTGATGGTAGAACGAGGGCATACGAACGCGCTATTAATTTGTCTTTGTCTTCTCCCTGGACATGCCCTAAAAAAGTGACTGACTTTTGAAGCTCCAGATCTTTAACCAAGTGTTTTAACTTATTTTCGTATGCTATTTCATACGGCAATCGCGCCGAACCCGCTATAACTAATTTAACTTCCCTGCCTAAAGTTTTCTGTGCTTTGTCAATAGCTTTTATTAAAACATCTATATTCTTTATGGGATTAATCCTTCCTATAAACAATAGTTGATTCTCAACAATATCCAGCGGTTGTTTCTTAGGCATTTTAATGTAATTGGGAATTAATGCCACCCCGGCGGCCTTTGGAAAATATTTCTGAATAATTCCTTTTTCAAACTCATTGGTGGCGTGAAAATGAATTTTAGACTGAAAAACCTTTATAAGCTGTAACCATATTTTTTTCTTTTTAGATTTTATGGAAAGTGCTGCAGAATAAAGTTCTCCACGGGGCGAAATGATTACCTTTTTCTTCTGGATTACTGCTTTAACCAACAAAGGTAATGTGGGCGGAAAAAACAAGCTGGAAAATTGAATGATATCACTTTGCTTTACCGCGGTCAACCCTTTTTTTACAAAAGCAGTTCCGCCACTATCTAAAAATTGCACTTTATGGTGGGCAGTACTAATGTTTTGCCCAATGGCCTCTAAAGAAGCTTTATTCTCTAAGCCAAAATTGCTGCTTATTACTTTGGTTTCAAATTGTGCTTTATCTAAAGCCGTATTTAACCAATACAAGGTATTAGCAGGGCCACCAGCCTGCGAGGGATAATAACATAAAAGAGGATGGAAAATTTTCATTGAATGTCGCTGATCACAAATCTATTTTTACCTGCCGAATTATTGTTAATCTCTTCCACCTCATTAACCCTCAATGAAACAATATTATTGGTCTTCTGATTTATAATAGATTTGATATTTTTAATTATTTTATTGTTTAATTCACCTTTTGATTTAATATTAATGTCTATGCTATAATCAGTTTTCTGATGTACTTGAAATCCATCAACCTCATCAGGGTAATCGTCAAATATTGTAGTAAAATAATCTCCTGCAATAAATCCTCCATTAGGTAACTTCACTAAATCTGTAGTCCTACCATATATTTTTTCTAAAAGTGGATATGGCTTTCCACATCCACAATTTTCTTTTTTTATTAGCGATAAGTCACCATTTTTATATTTAATAATTGGAAATAAATAGTTATCCAGATCCGTTATCGCTAAATTCCCCAAAGTGCTATTTTTTACGCTATTATCCTTATCGTCTATTATGTCAACATGTCTTATGTCCGAATGAACATGTAATCCGTCATGATGGTCACATTCTGTTGCAATCCAATAAACCTCCCCAGACCCATATTGATCATAAACTTCAGCATCAAATGCTGATTTTAAATTGTTTCGAATTTTTTTTGTTAACGGTGAGGAGGTACACCAAACAGCCTGAATCCCTCCGACTTTAATCCTATTCTTTAACACATAATTAGCTACTTCATTCAATGCTCCAGTATAGCCTTGTAAAACAATAGTTTTATTCTCGATTAGTTGAGATATAAATTTTTCAATTTTTTTATCATTGACGCTACTGGCATCTAAAAAAATTCTTTTAGTGGGGAACCACATTAATTTATTTAGCAAAATGTTCATTTTCGAGCTTCGAGTTAATCTAAATACAAAGGCAATATTAGGACTTATAGATAAATTCCACCATTTCATTACCCGCCATCCATTTACATCATTGTAATTATTTTTATCATGCAACACTTTTAAAGGAGCACCAGAAGTTCCTCCTGTGCTCGAAACGATATGTCGCTTTTGATCAAAATTGGGGTTTATAATTTTATTATAGTTATCTCTAATATCTTCTTTAGTTATGATTGGAACCAAATCCCAATCATTTTGAACTTTTAATTGGTCTGGATGAAAATTGTGTTTATTATACCATTCCTTATAAAACGGGATATTTTCATAAGCATAATAAACTATATTCTTTCGCTTTTCCCAGTTTAATAATTCTAAATCTTTTTTAGACTTTAGATCATTCTCTTTGAATACTTTATATTTCTGAATTGCCTTATTCCGAAGTAAAGTATTTTTAAGAATAAATGAAAAGCTAGATAAGTGGCTCATAATTATAAACCAGTTTTTTTTGTTGATTTATCCCCATAATTTTTTAAAACATTTGTAAGCATTTCCCTATGCGATTCACAACGAATCAAGTTAAGCAAGAGCAACCTATTTCTTTCTTTGGTAAAGAAAATTTTAGGTAAAATTTTTCTATTCTGAAAAGCTTTCACGATTCGAGATGTTGGTTGAATAAGGGTTAGATATTGATCTATATTGAAATCAACGAACTTTTGCCATTCGTTCATTAATAATTCCTCCGATTGGATTACATCGTTAATTTTATTTAATTCTTTTAAAAATCTCTTTTTTTCCTCAGCTTTTAATAAACGTACCCCTGGCTCTGTATCTCCTTGTTTATAAGGAATAATCTCATAATTAATACTATTGTCCTGTTCAATATTCAATTTTACTGCGTACCCATCATTCCAGCCACTTTTTTTCATCTCTGGCCAGTCAAAACTGAAGTTACCTAAACTATAAAAAATTAATCCATTATTATATTTTTCAAAGCCACTGTGACAATGCGGATGATGACCTACAACGGCATCGACGCCAAATTCAATAAGCAACCGATATCTTTTTACTATTTCGGGACTCGGATATTTATAAAACTCATGTCCTCCATGAGCTATTACTATAATAACATCTACTTTTCCTTTTAGATCTGTAATAGTTTTATATACAACCGAAATATCGAAAGGGTTTGCTCCATAGTCTCCAGTGGATACTACAGAAAATTCCTCTTCAGCAATATTAATCAAACCAATTTTTTTTTGGTTTTTAATCAAAATCAAGGGCTTACTAACCTCATTCTTGCTTAATCCCCCACCAACGGTTTTTATCCCATTTTTTTTACAAGTTTCTATAGTTGTTTTTAAACCATCAAAACCATAATCCAAAATGTGATTATTAGCTAAAGTTACAATATCGAATTTACCTTCCTTTAAAATATTTATGCTTTCAACAGGAGCTTTTAAATATGGTCCTGTTTTTTGTATTTTTTCAGCTTTCGAAACTAATGGGCACTCTAAGTTTGTAATATTTATATCGGATGAACAAAGATAATCTTGGAAATCATTGAAAATTCCTTGGGCTTTTTCTTTCTGTATTGATTCTAATACTCTGCCTTGGGGAGCAAAATCGCCAGTAATAAGAATTGAAGTTGAATTCATTTTTAATTTGAATTAAAGTTTACTAAAAATTTCGATAGAACAAGAAAAGCTCCAATTCGAATTTGCAAATTATTGAAGCAATCTAAAAGTCACCTCTTGATTTCATGATACCTTTTATTTAAGGGAATTATTTTGCGATTAAATTTGCATTTAATCTATTCCTAACAAAAATTTAGAGTTTCATGTCTTCTGCTGTATTAATATTTCTTACTAACAAGTCTTCATGAGTTAAAAGGGAGCCATCAATAATTTTTTCTAGGGTTTTTTGCCCATTCCTACCAATTTCTTCCAACATCTTTTCATCAGTTAAATAATCGCTGATTATCGCTCCTGCCCCATTTGCATTCTTTACAGGAATTTCTATACAATTTTCAAGATGTTTCATCCTACCCGAAATGCCCCCAACAAAGGTGGTGAATATTGGCAGCCCACTGGCCATGGCTTCATAAAGCACCCTGGGAAAACCTTCATCATGCGAGGTAAATACAAAGGCATGAGCTTTGTCATATAGCTCCTTTAATTGATTCTTATCTGAAATCAAACCGTGGACAATAATTTCTTCCTGAAGATTTGAATTTATTATTTTTTTATTTACTTCCACAAATAAATCTCCTCCCCCAACAATATTTAGGGTAAAGTCAATAGAATTTGCTTTTAGGTCTTCTGCTATTTCTATCAGTTCATAAATTCCTTTTCGCTCTTCTACCCTGCCTACAAAAAGAAGGTTCCATTTTTCAGGAAGGCTATAAGCACGGTTCCGTTTAAAATCTCTTAAATCTATATCTATCATGGGTTTTATAACCTCTACCCTTCGACAAAACTTATACATGTCCTGTGCAAAGGACGGCGAAATAGTCAGTATGAATTTTGTTCTTTTAAGAATATATCGATCTGTTTTATTTTGATTATAATATTGTCCACGAATATAAAGACCAAAAGGTTTATTCAGAATAACCGCCATCATCCCCACCATTCTACTTAAAGTTGCCGGATAAAATAAATAAATATAATCAACTCTTGAAATCAAATAGATAAGCTTGAAATAAGAAAGTGGATTTCTTTTGTTGCCGAAAACAGCATGGCTAATTTCATTACTATTTAAATCAAAATTTAAAATATTATTATTATTATCATATTTACTTTGGAAGTCTAAAAAGTGTATATCGAATTTTGTTTTTAGTCTTTTTAGAAACTTACCAGTATTTTTAGTTATGTAAGCGGTGTTATTCTCATTGGAGACTCCAATGGAACCATTGCCGACTATAAGTGTTTTCATTGTTTTAAATTAAAAGTTAATCTTCAAAAGTTTAGGAAATTTAAACTGCTAAATTAAAGTTCTGGAGATTGTTGTTTTGATCGTATTGCTTGGAATTTTGGGTAAAACTCGCCGCAAACTCCTTATCCGGTTTTTGTAAAATACCGGTATGATTATTAATATAAAAATTGGTATTCCTATGGAACCGTTACCGACAATAAGTGTTTTCATATGATCTCTTTTATCTCACAACAAGATTTAGCCTTAGATAAAAGGCATAAAAAATAAAGAAAAGGAATGGTATGGTTCTAGAGTGAGAGGCATAGAAATGGGTGAAAAGCCCTAACATGGGAATACTAATTAAACAGAATAAAAATAACATTTCGTAAAATTGGTAATAAACTTTGTTTTTAAAATGTAATATTTTTTTTGAAAAGATAAATAAACAAAAACAGTATATAATCGCTGCCAATTTACCTGAAGCCACCATAATATCTCCAATAAAAGTAGAAAAAACACCAACATATGTGCCAGTTTTGCCCAATATTGCAGAATTTAATTCTACTGTACTGTTTATCCCATTATCAATAAATAAATTATAAAACCAAGGAAAAATTCTTTGCAACGAAAATTGTCCATAATCTACATTGTCAAAAAAGTAACAAAAATAAATATACGATTGACCAGCGTAAGAAATAATAGAATCTTGACTCCCATTTTCTCCTTCACCAAATCGGGAAAATGTAACCATTAAAAAATAGGAACCTATAAGACCTAATATAATACCCGTAATTTTAAAAATCTTTCTATGTTGTCTTTTAGTCATATGTGACCAAAAAATAACCAGCATCAATCCATAAGAAATTAACCAATAAATTGATTTTGATCGGTCTACTCCCAAAATTCCAATTATAATAATGGACATAGATGATAATAAAATAATAGTGTTGAATAATTTAGATTTATTTAAAAAGCAAATACTATAAAAGTAGAAAAGCAGCATTATGATTGAGAAACCTCCAAAAGAATTCGCTAAAACCATTACAGAATGAAATGGCCCACCGGTCGCAACATCTTCAGAAATGGCCTCCCCACGGGATTTTGCAATTCTAAGTGCTCCCAAATCCCCTTTTAGAATTTGAACAATATTGCCAGCCGCTGAAACTACTATTAACAAAAAACAACCAAAATAAAAATAAACAATTTTATTAAATGATTTAGGTTTATTAAGTCCTATTGTTAAGATTCTTTCACCTCTAAAATTGTAAAAAGGCCAAATTGTCAATGTTAACAAAAAACAATATAATACAGTAGGAACAACACCTATTTCGTAATTTTTTAGAACATAAGGACGAAGACTACTAATCTCCATCAATAAGGCAAAAAAGCTCGTAAGCGAATAAATAGAAACAACATACGCACCAATGTTAAACCCTCGTCTTTTATAGATAAATATTAATAAGAGAGTAAAGTATATAAAAGGAAGCACTACCATATATGCGAATTTGCGACTTTAATTTGATTACTATAAATACAATTTGGAACTTTCCTGTTTATTATTTCGCGAGTGTTAATTCTAATAAATCCTTTAGAAAGTAAAATGAAATTTTAAACTGTAGTTCCTAATACCTCCAACTCCCTATTCTTTGCTATGGTAGTCCTAAATATGTTATAGTCTTTCCAAAAAACAAACCCATAGTATCCAATGAGCACAAAGGAAATTAGTATTTTAAACCATATGTTTGGCAATTGGTACATGGAATAGATGGCTAGAAAAAACGCTGGTAAGGCTAACATTATAAACTTTGGTATCTTAAAAGGGATATAGTATAATTTATTGGATACAAACCAGCTTAAAGCCACTAAAACCGTATTGGTAATCAACATAGAATAGACCACTCCATATAACCCAAAGGAGCGTATTAAGAAATATAATGTTGAAATATTAATAATTACTGATACAAAAAATGTATAAGATAAAAATTTTGTTTTTTCTAAAACTTTGGGTCCTATATCTACAATTTCTTTAATAATAAATAAAGAAAAATATAGTGACAAGCCGCCTACAAAATGGTGTGATTCATAAAATTCTTGAGAAGCCACTAAAACAACTAGCTCTTTCGAGAACAGAGATATTAAAGACACCAAGAGAAAAAGTGGTCCTGAAGCTAGCCCTAAGGTATGTGCGAAAGTGGTTTTATGGTCTGGCTTTTTTAACTGTTCAAACATAAAAGGAGCCCAGGCCATAATAAAGGCTGAATAAATTAACTGGATAGCCGAAGCCAATTTTAACGATAATGAATATACACCTATTGAAGCGACGGTTAAGAAGCTTACCATAAAGAATCGGTTTGCATAAGATAGGGATACACTTCCCACACGAGCCGGAATTTGAGGCATGGCATATTTCCACGCTTTCTTAAAAAGTGGAATTGACATTTTTAATGCCAGATAATCTCTTACAGCGAGAAATATAAGTATTGAGGATACAGCGAGACTTACCAATTGCGCATAAAAAACACCTTCTATGCCTATTTTTAACCAAACTACCAAAACCAATACCAAAGCAAGCATTAAAAGTACCTTAGCTAACATAAGAAAAACAAAACTCTTATTTTTTTTCTCATACCTTAAAAGAATAAAAGCCAACATAGAAAAATTGGTGAACGGTAATTGAAAGGAAGCTAGCTCTATTAATCCTGAATATTCTACCGTTTTAAAAATAAGTGATGAAATTTGTGCCGAAAAAAAGAAGAGAACAAGGGTTAAAAAGATTGAAAAAGATACTATTACAATAAAAATAGTCGAAATAAATATTTTCTTTAATTTTCCCTTTAATTCGTAGTAATAACGCTGCATGGCCGTTTCTAGCTGTAAAATTGCAAATATGGAAGCGATACCCAAAATTACTTGAATGAGATCTATTACTCCAAATTCTACCGTTGTAAAATACCGCGTATAAACCGGTAATAATAAAAAGGCCATCATCTTTTGAATAGAGGTCGCCAAACCAAAAGAAAAGAAAGATTTAATAAACTCCTTCATATAAATTAACCTTATTTATTGTAATTCTCGTTAAAACGTTCTATCCAATAATCAACATCGTATCTTCTTGTAATTGACGCATCAAGAGAGACATATGGGGAATTTAAAAATTCTTTTAGGTTATTTAAGTCATCAACTCCCAGGATAAATACGTTTGAGGGGTTATAAAAATCTTCTTGTTTTACTGTTTCATCATTAGTTACTAATTTCTTTTTAAAGAAAATAGACTCCATCGGTCTAAGTGTTAACCCATTTTGGCCTTCTTGTACATAATCTAAAATAGCTTTACTTTGTCCTACGAGCTTTAAATAATCAGGATAATTAATTGGCGGATAATCACCTCTGTAGTTTCGGCTATTCCAATTATCATCAACAATATAAAAGTGGGGCTTTAAACCGCGCTCTTCCATTTTATCGCCTATTTTATCTAAGGCCGCTTTTCTTCCTTTGTTTACACCTACAAAAAATAGGTCAAAAAGAATCTCAGATTCTGGAATTTCAATGGTGTCAAAGTAAAACGTGGTATTGTGCTCCATGGAATAGTTGAGGCAATCTTCACGATCAAAAGACCATTTTTCACATAATTTATCTGGAATTGTATTAGGATGCACACATTTTTCAACTGGATTCCAGTACCAGTAGATGATCCTAATGTTTGGATTAGTTTCATTAATAAATTTAACTGGAGAAGGATGCTGAGAAGCAAAAATTATAACAGTATCAATTTCTGTAAGATTTTTTCTCCAATCATCAAACCAATAATTCTTAAATACCCCAAGTTTTAGTGAAATTTTCCGTGCTACTTTTTGCAATGTATCAATATCCCTAAGTGTTTTGTAGGTTGGGTAACCTTTGCCTCTAAAAAACGGGGCAAAATATTGAAAAGAATCGTAAATAATAAGTGTTTTATTTTTCTTGCTTAGCATCTTTGAAGTTTAAACTTTCACTTGAATCAATTTGGATTTTTTCTATGCATTTTTTTAAACTGCTTTTCCAATAAGGAATATCAATATTATAATCTTCTTTTATTTTGCTCTTATCTAAAAGCGAATAAAAAGGTCTTTGTGCAGGGGTGGGATAAGCAGAAGTAGGAATAGGCTTTACCTTACATTCCTTTTCTCCTAAACTCATGATCTCCAAGGCAAAATCATACCATGAACAAACCCCTTCATTGGTAAAGTGATAAACCATTGCTTCTTTATTTGTGGGATCCAATAAGTTTTGAAGAATACAAGATGCTAAATCACGAGCATAAGTTGGTGCTCCAACTTGATCGCAGATTACATTTAACTCCATTTTGTCTTCCCCCAGACGCAACATAGTTTTAACAAAGTTATTTCCAAAAGAAGAATACACCCATGATGTGCGAACAATTACTGCTCCTTCCGGGTTTATTTCCAGTAAAGCTTTTTCACCCTCCAATTTTGTTTTACCATAAACATTTAATGGGTTTTTATCGTCTTCATCGGTGTACGGTTTAAAACCCTTCCCGTCAAACACATAATCTGTTGAAATATGTATTAATTGTACGTGCTTTGCTTTGGCTACCTCTGCAAGATATTTTACTGCAAAATGATTTATTTCATCGGCTAACTGCTTTTCAGACTCCGCTTTGTCTACTGCTGTATAAGCTGCACAGTTAATAATAATATGTATTTTATTAGCAATTATAAAACTTTCTATATCTTGTTTATTAGTAATATCAAGTTCATCTACATCGGTAAACGTGAAGTGATAGTTCGATAAACTCTCAGAAAGTTGCTTTATTTCAGAGCCTAGTTGTCCGTTTGCTCCTGTAACCAGTATGTTCTTAATCATATAGATTTTTATTTATATCGAATACTTCCGCTTGAGAAAACGGTGGTTGTTTTTTATCTTTTTCGGATAATAGCAAATCGTTTTCAGGCACCTGCCAATCTATATTCAGACTCTCATCATTATATAGAAAACCGGTATCATAATTAGGAGCATAATAGTTATCGCATTTATAGGCAAAAGTAGCCGTAGCAGAAAGCACTATAAAACCATGAGCAAAACCTCTAGGAACAAATAATTGGTTTCCATCTTTAGCATTGAGTTCTATCGCCACACTTTTGCCAAAATGGGGAGATCCTTTTCTCATATCTACAGCAACATCTAGAACGCGTCCTTCTATAACCCTCACTAATTTTGACTGGGTAAACGGAGGTTTTTGATAATGCATCCCCCTCAAAACACCATAAGATGACTTGGATTCATTGTCCTGACAAAAGTTAACTTTATAACCTAAAAATTCTTCCAATTTATCCTTCCGATAAGTTTCTGTAAAATAACCTCGATGATCTCCAAAAATTTGTGGTTTACAAATAACCACGTCCGGGATTTCAGTTCTTATAAATTCCATTCTATTATCTTTTATCAGCACGCTTTAACAAATATTGACCGTAACCATTTTTCTTTAATGGTTCGGCCAATTTCAATAATTGTTCCCTTGAAATATATCCTTTCTCAAAAGCAATTTCTTCAAGACAACTAACCTTCAATCCTTGTCTTTTTTCTATAGTGTGTATGAAATTTGAGGCTTCAAGCATAGACTCGTGCGTACCGGTATCTAACCAGGCATATCCGCGACCCATCAACTCTACTTTTAAATTTTCTTGTTTTAGATAAGCTTCGTTAACCGAAGTAATCTCTAATTCCCCACGGTTACTAGGTTTTACATTTTTTGCTACCTCAACCACATCGTTCGGATAAAAATAAAGCCCTACCACTGCGTAATTGCTTTTTGGGTCATCAGGTTTTTCCTCTATACTTATAACATTTCCTTTTTCATCAAACTCCGCAACACCATATCGATTAGGATCATTTACGTAATATCCAAAAACAGTTGCCTTGTTATTCTCCTCAACATTTTTTACCGATTGTTTTAACAAATTGCTAAACCCATGGCCATAAAAAATATTATCTCCTAAAACTAAACACACATCGTCATCCCCTATAAAATCCTCCCCTAAGATAAAAGCCTGTGCTAAGCCATCTGGACTAGGTTGTTCCTTATACTGAAAATTCATTCCTAGATCGTTTCCATCACCCAATAATTTCTCAAAGTTTGGCAAATCATTAGGCGTTGAAATAATAAGAACTTCTTTGATTCCCGCTAACATCAAAACCGATAAAGGGTAATAGATCATCGGTTTATCGTATATATTCAAAAGTTGCTTAGAGACTCCTTTTGTTATGGGATATAAACGTGTGCCAGATCCTCCGGCTAAAATAATTCCTTTCATTTTGAATATTGTTTTTTATAATAATCCTGGTAATCGCCAGAAATTACATGGCTTAACCATTTCTCATTTTCCAGGTACCAATCGATAGTTTTTGATAAACCTTCTTCAAAAGTTACAGAAGGTTTCCAACCGAGTTGTTCGTTAATTTTTGTAGCATCTATAGCATACCGCTTATCATGGCCTGGCCTGTCTTTAACGTAAGTTATTAATTTGGCAGAACTCCCCTTTTTCTTCCCTAACTTTTCATCCATCAACTCACATAGAAGTTGGATTAGTTCAATATTTTGCCATTCATTAAAACCGCCAATATTATAAGTTTCCTTTAATTTTCCTTCACGAAAGATTAAATCTATTGCGATGGCGTGATCTAAAACATATAACCAGTCTCTGGTATATTTGCCGTCACCATAAACTGGAAGTGCTTCTTCTGTAAGAATATTATTGATAAAAAGTGGAATTAATTTTTCCAGAAATTGATTTGGGCCATAATTATTAGAGCAGTTTGAAATAATATACGGCAATCCGTAAGTTTCTCCATAAGCTCGCACAAAATGATCGCTACTTGCCTTGGAGGCAGAATATGGGGAATTTGGATCGTAGGAAGTTGTTTCGGTAAACAAGCCTGTTTCACCCAAGGTTCCATAAACTTCATCGGTACTGATATGGTAGAATAATTTATCAGAGAAATCTTCTTTCCATATTTCCAATGCTGCATTCAACAAGTTCATAGTCCCCATCACATTGGTTCGAACAAAAGCGAGGGGATCTGTTATAGAACGATCTACATGCGATTCAGCTGCCAAGTGAATTACGGTATCAAACTTATGTTTTTGAAATAGCTCAAAAATTCTATCTTCATCTGTGATATCTTCTTTTAGAAAGCTATAATTTTTTCTATTTTCTACATCCTTTAAATTCTCCATATTCCCCGCATAGGTAAGAGAATCTAAATTGTAAATATGGCAATCAGGATAATTATTCGCAAATAATCTAACGACATGCGAACCTATAAACCCGGCTCCGCCGGTTATTAATATCTTCTTATTCATAATAAAATCTTTCTTATTTACAATTACAAATTCTCCCAATACCAATCTACAGCTTCACCAATTCCCGCCTCTATTTTAAACTGCGGGTCATAGCCTAATTTTTCTTTTGCTTTTTCTATAGAAGCCAACGAATGCGGGATATCGCCGGCGCGGTTGGGGCCGTGTTTAATTTCAACCTCGGCAATTTTGGCGTCGTATTTAGCCAGGTTCTTTTTGAGCAATTGGGTAAGTTCTACTATAGTAGTTCGATCGCCAACTGCCGTGTTATAGACCTGGTTTACGGCTTCCTTGTTTTCGGCAGTCAGCGCCAAAAGGTTCATCTGAATCACGTTATCGATATACGTAAAATCACGCGAGTAGGTACCGTCACCATTAATCACTGGGCTTTCATGGTTCATAAGTTGGATCACAAATTTTGGGATCACTGCGGCATAGGCCCCATTTGGATCTTGCTTGCGGCCAAATACATTAAAATAGCGCAAGCCAATAGTATTTAAGCCATACGCATTATTAAAAATGTCGGCGTAGAGCTCATTTACATATTTGGTAATGGCATAGGGCGACAAGGGTTTTCCTATTACGTGCTCTACCTTGGGCAGGTTTTCTGAATCGCCATAAGTAGAGGAGCTTGCGGCATAAACAAAGCGCTTCACTTCCGCATCGCGGGCAGCTACCAACATATTTAGAAAGCCATTAACATTCACCTCGTTACTGGTAATAGGATCATTTATAGAACGTGGCACCGAGCCTAAAGCGGCTTCGTGCAACACATAATCCTGGTCTTTACAAGCCTTGTGACAAGTGTCCAAATCGCGAATATCACCTTCAATTAAGGTAAAGTCGGCGTTGTCGATAATCGCATCTAGGTTGTGTTTATGTCCTGTAGCAAAATTATCGAGACAGGTAACTTTGGCATGTTGGTTTAAAAGTTCTTCACATAAGTTGGAACCTATGAAGCCTGCACCTCCTGTTACTAGGACTTTTTTGTTTTTTAGACTGGTATAATTCATTTGTTGTGTTTTGTGTTCTCGTTCTCGATACAATTCTAAAATTTCTTGGGAAATTTTAGAATCACTCGAACTGACGCTGTTGATGTTCTGTTCAGACGTCAGGTCGAGTGATCCCGATTTTTCATCGGGATTGTATCGAGACCTAGAATTTCTTTTTAGCCAAATTGGGTAAATCTTCGTAACGACCTTCTATTAAGGCCTCTTTTTTGGCTTTGCCCCATTTCTTAATTTGTTTCTCTTTCAAAAAAGCAATATTTATATCGGTGAATTCAGCATAAAAAACCAATTCCAGAGGCCTTCTTTTATAAGTGTAACTGTCTTTATAAAATCCAGAATGATGTTTTTCCAAACGCTTCTCAAGGTTAGAAGTCACACCTGTATAATAAGTATCATCAGAACATTTTAAAATATATACGAATGATAGTTTCAGGTTTCAGGTTTCTGGTGTTCTAGTTCTCGTTCTCGATACAAAACTTAAAACCTCAGAACTTTATGTTTCTAATCGAACTGATGATGATGTGGTTTTGTGAAACGCTAGTGGAGCAAATTTAACATGGCTTCGCCTTTTCAGTCCCAGAGACCAAATTAAAATCAGGTTGCTAAACAGAAGAAAACTAAGTTGTTCTTCCTATTTTATTTTTGGCCAAAGTCACTTTAAAACAACAACCCAATACAGGCAAGCTTAAGATGACTTTGGTTTTATCATTTTTAAGTACCACTGCTTTCCGGTGTTGCAGTTTTCCTTTTTCAATATATACTTCTTCTCCTACTGCAAATGTTTCGTACTCTATGTTAGCACTCTTGTTTGTACTAAAAAACTGTATCACCTCCTGCATTTCTTTTTCATAGATCACTGCTGGTTTAGACAGCCAAAACAGCCTGCGAACGACACCTGCGGTAGCTAAAACTGTTGAGGCTTGTTTCTCCTCACATCGAATAAAAATATAGGATTTGAAATAAGGGACTTCTACTTTTCTAATTCGATCTGACCACTTGCGTTTCTCTATTTTTATGGGACAAAAAACCATAAAACCCTGCTCGTTTAATCGAGCGGCTACTTTTTTTTCTGCTCTGCTCTTTACATACAATACAAACCAGCTCATGAATGCTTACTATTGCTTTAAATTGCAAAGTTACACAAAAAAATGCCTTTGCAACTTTTAACTTACAATAGTTGCCTTCTTTTCTTTTTTAAAATTCATTTAATTTTTTAGAATAAAGACGTATTGCCCATAGTTCCTCTTTGAATCCAGAGTAACATATTTGTCTAGAATATTTTGATATGCAAAAATCTTAAAAGAAAACGGTACTATTTTGAAAAGAATAAAGAGTCTCGTTTAATTTATTATTTCAACGTCGTCTTTCCCCTTTCCCAAATTTCTTTCAAATCGTATTCGATTGCTTCTTTGGTCTGTAATTTCTCAAAATTGAGTTTTAAAACTGCTTTCGGGATACGATGCCAACGAAAGCGTCCTACTCAAGATAAGATTTTAAATCAAGTTTCGAATAAACTGTACTTAAAGAAATGAAAGATCTTTTTATAATGAAAAAATTAGACCGACAACGGTTTCAGCTAGAACTTATGGAAAAAAAGTGGAAGCTGGAAGTTAGAAATGGAGTTAAAAATTTCTCTTGTTTTATAGGGTTCAAAACAGCTTGAAACGACAGAATGAAAATCAAATTGAGGATGAAGAGGGAAAGGTAGTATTTGTCAATCCTGCTTATTTATTAAGATGGCAAGCCCTTTTTGGAAATCATAGAAGAGGTTTTTTAAATCCTATATTTAATCTAAATTTGTCCAATTATAGTTGAGTGTTTTTAATTAATTTTCATAGTCAAATATAAAAATTAATTTCGGAAAACTGAATTCAAACGTTTTTATGAGATAACCTAAAATTCTTTCTCGATCTAGTCCAGCTAATATTAAGAGCTTCTATCACCAGTACTATTTTAATCAAATTTATACTTATAAGTGAAACTACTTAAAGCTAATTATTATTTCGAATAATCTTAGCAGGATTCCCTATTACGATCACATTATCTTTAAAATTCCTAGTTATCACCGCTCCAGCACCTACTACCACCCTTTTTCCTATGGCGATACATTGCAGACTATTTGAACCTATTCCCAATTCAGTTAGCTCATTTATCGTTGTGTTACCTCCTAAAGAAACATTGGGAGCGAGACTCACATAATCTTTTAATACACAATCGTGGCCTACAGCACAGTTCATATTCATAACCACAAAATTTTCTATGATTGAATTATAGTTTACAGAAGTGCCAGGGTAAATTATACACCCTTCTCCAATACGCACTAAATTAGATATCCAAGCATTTTTTGAAATAAAATTCGGAAAATTATAATAGCCTTTTAATTTCAAGTTTTTGATGATTTCCGATTTAATGAATGGAAAAGCGATCCCTACGGCAATTTGAACTGTTGAATCATAATTAGTAATTGAATTTAAGTCTCCCAGCACCGGAAATCCTACAAACTCATTTCCAATCTTTTCTTTATCATCATCTAAAAACCCTAATACTTCAAAGCGATCATTATAATTTTTTAAATTAACGGCCAAATGCCCCCCCACACTTCCGGCTCCTATAATTAAAAGTTTATTTTTATTTTTATTTTTCATCTTCACTATTCACTATTCACTATTCAGCTTTTTTTAATTCCTTCCATTAAAAGGCTGCATGGGTCTTGAATCGCTTTGATTTACCCCTTCTTTTTTGAAAACTTTTATAAAAGTTAAATAAACAATTTTCAAATCTAGTAGAAAATTGACATTGTTTACATACTCTATATCTAACTCAAACTTTTTCGTCCAAGAAATCGAGTTTCTGCCGTTAACTTGCGCCCAGCCTGTAATACCAGGTTTAACTTCGTGCCGCCTGCGTTGTTCTTTTGAGAATAAAGAAATATATTTAAATAATAGCGGCCTAGGCCCTACCAAACTCATATCTCCCTTTATCACATTAAAAAGCTGCGGTAATTCATCTAAAGATAATTTTCTTACTGTCTTTCCTAACTTGGTTAACCTGTCTACATCAGGCAACAAATTGCCCCTCGCATCCTTCTCGTTAGTCATGGTTTTAAATTTAATGATTTTAAATGCTTTTTCGTTTTTTCCAGGACGAGTTTGATAAAAAAAAGGTGTTCCTTTATTCTGAAAAGCTATAGCTACAGCTATAAAAATAAGCAAGGGACTTAAACACAAAACTCCTACTAAAGCTACTAAAAGGTCTATAATAGTTTTAAAAAAATGCTTATACATCCAATCTATTTTTCAAACCCTTATTAATGGGTAATTGCCAAACCAATTTACACCAATCATGATTTCCTTCTATCAAACCCGGTCCTTGATCTGTAAGTACTACATCCCAACCAATAGATCGATTTTGTGAATGTTTTAAAGAAGCCTTTTTTACCATTGCTAAAATCTCTTCCCAATAAGGAATTTGAAAACCTACTATAGGGGTTTTGGTAATGGGATGAATTACTTCTGAAGCTTTAGTAACATTAGAGTAAATACCAGGACCATTAATCTTTCCTGTCTTCTCATTAATAGGAGCGGCCAAATTTCCTGCTGCCAAATTATCTACCTCACAGTTTACCGAAATACGCATACGGCAACCCAAAACTTCATAATCTCCGTTTTTACGTATTTGAGTAAAAATTCTTATAGTATTGACTGCAGATGGAGATAGTTCTTGAATTGCAGAATGCTGTTTTATATAGGTTTCTAAAATATCGAATTTTTCTTGCTCCATCATTTCTATGAGGCGTTGATGAGTTAAATCTATTGTACTACATATTTTAACTCCTACACCACATTTTCCACTGGCTTCTTTTAAAACTACTTTGTTCTCTTCAACCAGGAGCGAATCGATAAGTTCTGGCCTCTTTTTCAACTCTTCTAAAGTGTACATTTTATGAACAAAAAACTCCTTATACTTTATATAAAACAAGCGTTTATCATCTAAAATATTACGTTCTTTTATGGGATTAGCGATTTTTTGAAACTCATACATGGTACCCGTTCCTGCCCACTTATTTTTTTCTTCTTTAGTTTTATTATAAAAACCAAATTGAAAATACTCAAGAATAGAAATATTATATTGATATACAGATTGAATACTTTCTTTCATCAAAAAAGCTTTAGATTTCCCTGTATCTTTTGAAGCGTAGGCGAGGAATTCTTTTAATAAAGACCATTTCATCTTTTTTAAATAATATCCTAAATATGCGGTTCTTTTTAACATCATCGAACTAATTTGTTTTTCAGCAAAAAATTATACTCCTTTAGAAGTGCATCCCATATAATCGATTGTTTAAATTTTTTTTCTATGTTATTTCTTATCTCAATCCCAAACCTAATTCTGGTTTCTGAGTTTTCATAGAGAAATCTCATTTTTTCACACAAAGATTCTTCATCTTTTGAAGGTATTAAAAATCCTGTTTTATTATTTTCAATAATCTCATTGCATCCATTTATATTTGTTGCAATCAGCGGTAAACTCATTGCTCCTGCTTGTAGTAATGCATTGGGGAATCCTTCACGATAAGATGGAAAAACAAAAACATCTGCCAATCTTAAAAAGCCTCTTACATTATCCGTTCTTCCTGGATATATAATAGCTTCGGTATTTTTTATAACACTCAGAGTATCTTCAGGTAAAGAACTATTTTCTTGCTCTAAAGGTCCCACCAAAAGAAGTTTTAGATTCGAATCTTTTTTACTCAGCCTATTAAAAGCCGAAACAAGCTCTATTAATCCTTTATCTTTGGCTAATCTACCCAAGAATACAAACACAAAATCAGACGTTCTAATACCCAATTGTTGCTTTAATATACGAGTTTCTTCTTCGGCTCCAGCATAATCATTTTTGAAAAAATTAGTATCCACTCCATTAGAGCTTCCATTTCCCAAAACCTTGATTTTCTTCTCGTTTGTAAATTTACTTTGTACTATAAAGTCTTTTAGACCAAAAGAATTTGGAAAAATTCTATGTGCATATCTATAGGTTAGTTTCTCTGTATTTTCTAAAATTTTTAATTTTGTCCCTTTTACTCCCATTAATGGCATACCTCCTACGGTATGTAGCCTTACTGGAACCTTTGTTATTTTTGCAGCAATCATCCCCAAAAGCCCCGCTTTGGGTGTATGTGTATGAACAATATCTGGTTTTTCTTTTTTAAATAACCAAATTAGCTTCAGTAAAGAAATGATATCCTGAAATGGACTAATCGTTCTTCTAAAAGGAACGGCAATCATCTTTATGCCTTCTCGTTCTTTTATTTCCGTAAAGTCTTTTTCAACATATTGAGATACTCCTACCAAATCATAATAATTATTGATATAGGCCATTTGCCCTTCCAAGATCTTGTTCATAGATATAGGCACCGTTGTAATTCGTATAATTTTCTTTTTTTTCAATTGATCAGATTAATGATTTGTTTTGCAGCTTCTTGAAAACCAAAACAATTCCAATGCGCTACATCATTTTTAGAATTTCTCCATTTCAAATTATTTTTTGCATTGAATTTGTAATGCTGCAAGTTAAACTGATCAAATACATCAACAATTTCTTCACGCGTTTCAGGATGTAGGAAAAATAAAATATTCTTTGTATCGTAACTTGATGCTACATATTCTAATAATTTTTGGGCATCTTCTCTAACTTTATCCTCTTTGATACTTTTAGTTTGATTGCCTTTTCTGAAGGGAAGCTTCAAAATATCAATATCTAAAGCAGAACGAAAAAAATAAAGGGTTTTTATACTATATAAAAACTTTTTTAATGCTGGATTTTTTAATTCACCATCTATAATCTTTCTTTCTTTTAAATTAACTTGTGTTACATCTTGTCTGCGCCCTCTTTGCAGTAAACTTTCAGAAAAATCGGATTCTTTTACAAAAACAAATTGCAATTCAGGATTATACTTGGAATATAAGTATTTAGAAATTTCAAGATATTCTATAAAGGTTGCTCCAGATCTTCCTACTTCTAAAAAATTATATCTCATTTCTTCGTTATTCAGTATCGTTCCCAAATTACATTCATTAGGATTCATGAAGTTCTCTATGTGAGAATCTCCAATCAAAGTAATTAAATGATTCATACTTTGTGGTAACTTACCCGGCCAGCCTTCCGCATTTATTTGCCACGTATGTGCTCCTTTAGACCAATAACCTGTTTGGTTTGATTTATAAGCCTGAATACCTTGATCATTAATGGTACGTTGAGGAATATCAATCGTAAGATGGTTCATTCTAATATAAATTTCAACACTTACTAAAGCAATTATTAAAAAAATAAATAGTCTTAGAATAAAATTTTTCATAAGGTTTAAAATTGAAAATATATAAACTCTTGTTCTTCTCCCGCAAAAAATAGAATACTAAGAACTAAAAATGTGTAGAGCACCCATCTTCCAGATGTAAATGGTATGATCTTTTCAAGTTTACTAATCCCAAAGTTTCTTTCTCTATTTATCCATTCAATAAAAAACAAAAATAGGATAAACAAAGTCAACTGAATTGGAATATCAATAGTAACATTACTAAAATCTCCTGTAAACATATTGGTCAAATAACTAATCGCACTACTCATATCCTTAGCTCTAAAGAATACCCAAGCCAAAACAGTAAAACCAAAGGTTATTAAAATAGATGTGAATTCATTAAGACTAGGAAGAATTTTGCCTTGCGCAATAGAATCCAAATTCTTACGGTTATTGTTGGTTAATAATAGTGGTAAGAAATATATGGCGTTTAACGCACCCCAGACAATAAAAGTCCAATTCGCCCCGTGCCAAAAGCCACTGACAATGAATATAATAAAGGTGTTTCTTATTTTTATCCAAATTCCACCTCGACTTCCTCCTAAAGGAATATAGAGGTAATCTCGAAACCAAGTGGATAACGAAATATGCCATCGACGCCAAAACTCTGCGATATCTCTTGAAAAATAGGGATATGCGAAATTTCGCATTAATTTAAAGCCAAAAAGTTTTGAGGTTCCAATAGCTATATCAGAATAGCCAGAAAAATCGCAATAGATTTGAAAAGTAAACATTAATGCGCCTACGAATAATGTTACTCCTGAATATTCTGCTGAATTATTAAAAATAATATTTGCATATTCGGCGCAATTATCTGCAATAACTACTTTCTTAAAGAGTCCCCACAAAATTTGTCTTAAGCCTTCTCTTGCCGCCAAGGAGTTAAAAACTCGCTTTTTATAAAATTGCGGCAGTAAATTGGTAGCTCGTTCAATGGGACCAGCAACCAATTGCGGAAAGAACGAAACAAAAGCAGCAAATTCTATAAATCTTTTGCATGGCGCTAATCGATTCTTATACACATCTATCGTGTAACTCAAGGTTTGAAAAGTGTAAAAGCTTATTCCTACTGGTAAAATAATATTTAGAGAATTTGAATTAATAGGATAACCTAAGAATGTAAAAGCATCGACAAAGTTTTCAAGAAAAAAATTGTAGTATTTAAAAAATCCTAGAAACCCGAGATTAACAAGAATACTAATCCACAGTAAGACCTTTCTTTTAGATTGAACGCTAGTTTTTGAAAGACTAATACCAATGGTATAATCTACCAACGTACTAAAAACTATCAAGGTTAAAAACCTATAATCCCACCACCCATAAAATATATAACTAGCGAAAAGTAATAAGATGTTTTGTGATTTCGTTTTTCCTTTTAGAAAAAACCAATATATGGCAAAGACTATGGGTAGAAATATCGCAAAATCTAATGAATTGAATATCATTTAATAGGAGTTTTTAAGTATTGAAACTTTTTAGAATTCATTTTTCAGCAATGAAATATATTCACATTCTTGAAAAAATGATTTTCTTTAATCTTTCAATACTCAGCAAGAACAATCTCAATATAACTAACATTAGAAATAGTGTAGTTTTATTTTGAAAGTAAATCGGCAAAATACACCTTCAAATTCTTCTGCTAAAAGATCATTTAAGTTTTCATTAGTTTTTTAATTCTTTCTCTAGGTACTTTTTCGCCTAATCTTACCAAATTTAATAACAGAGTAGGAGATTTTAGTTTTAACAAAAGCAAAACGAATTTAGTCTTTTTGGGAACATTTTTCATACGATTCAATAAAAATAAATTCTCTGAAAATTTACTATCATTAAATAATTTTTTCAATAGGTCTCTTTTTTCTATAGGACTCAAATTGTTATTTCTATAAATATTTAAGGGTATAACGAAAGCAAACCATGAGATAAACATATTTAGTAAATAGATGCTATTTTCTTTATTAGGATTTTCTCTAAGAAGCTCTTTTAATTTTTCATATAAATCTATGTGATTATTAATTAAACTACCATCAAATTTACTATTACTATAATGAGAAGAGTGGTAATATAAAACATCTGAAATAACAACAATGTTGTTAGCACGTTTTATATAATCCAACAAAAAAAACATATCCTCGGTTCTTTTTTTTTGAGGAAATTTTATAGTGTTATCTTGTAATAATTCCCTTCTAAAAACCTTATTCCAGACTGACAATCTCGCTTCCATCGCCATTAAACGATGAAAATCATTTAAAATGCTTACTTTATTATTTTGCTGATAATCCAAAAGTTTAGAAGTATAGCTTCCTGTCTTCTCCCCATTTTTAATAATTTTTTTTGTATATCCAAAAACCAATAAGTCCAATTGTTTTTCCTTCTCGGTTTTGAGATATTTAAAAAAGACCTTAATTAAATCATCACTAAACGAATCATCTGCATCCAGAAAATAAATATAGGTACCAGAAGCATTTGAAATACCGTAATTTCTTGCGCTACCAGGCCCCGCATTTTCTGTTGTGAAAAATTTATAATTGTTGAATTTTTCTAAGTAAGAATGTAATTTTTCAATCGTTTTATCTGTAGAGCCATCGTTCACAACAACTATTTCCAATCTAGGATGATCTTGCTTTTTTAAAAGCTGTAGAAGATGTTCAATTTTATCTTCCTCATTATATACAGGAATAACAATTGATATTAATGGCGTATGTTTCATAAATCCATGTTTAAAAAACTTAAAATTTTATCTGCGATAATATTTCTATTTAAATGTTTTCTAATTTCCTTGGCATTATTACTCAAAATTTGTCTCTTTTCAGGCTGCAAAATTAGCAAATCAATTGCTTCTGCTAAAGCTTTAACATTTCTATCTTCAACAATGATTCCATTTTCTCCAGAATTAATCATATCCCGCGGACCTGCGATAAAATCAAACGCAATACAAAGGCAGCCGGCCGCCATCGCCTCTGCTAAAGCATTTGGAAAACCTTCACTTCGCGAGGGGATAACAAATATACTGGCATAAGCATATATTTTATCTATATCTTTTACTTTTCCCAAAAATTTAATTCTATGTATAACTCCCAGTTTAGATGCCAAGGTTTTTACTTCTTGACCGTTCTCGTCACCTCCTGCTATATGCAATTCCCAATTTTTATCTTTTAACAGCGCAAAGCTTTCAATTAATAAATCAAATCCTTTTAGGTAATCTCCCAGTCGTCCTACAGCGAGAATAACCTTCTTTCTCTCAATTTCTGGATAAATACTAACTTCGCGTAATATGTTAGGAATTACTTGAACTTGTGATTTCTTAAAATATTTCTTTTGATATTGAGCAGCTATAGAAGTTTGAGCTATAATCCCTTTGGGCGGTCTCAACTTAAATGCTGTACTATTTATCAAATTCATGGGCTGTCTCCAAACAAATAAAGGACTAGATCTTTCTGATATATACAAAGGTGTTTTATTGCCAATCATCGCTAGAGCCGTTATTGCTCCATAAAACTTACTAAATACCAAAACCCTACAAGGCTTATGATCACTAAGCAATCTCTTGATCCACCGTATGCTTTTAAGCAATGACAACTTATTACTATTAAAACCAACAGGCTCTTCTAATTGAATTCCATTATCTAATTTAAAAAAATGTGTTTTTTTAAACAAGGATATAAATATAACCTCTACTCCCTTTTCATTAAAAGCTTGGGCTGTGTTCACAGAAGCCCGCTCCATACCTCCCATTGCCAAACAAGGAGCTACAATTAATATTTTGTTTTTTGAGTCCAATTTGGTTTTTTAATTCGTTGATATGTTAAGAAACTTCTTTATTATTTGATTTTCATATTCTTCATTAATAATATCTTCTACTATTCTGCCTCCTTTTGCTTCACTGGTATATTTGCCTTCAATTTTCACTTTTGATTTCGCCTTCTGTAAAAACCATTCATATTCCACATCAAGATTCCCTATATCTATAGCTTGAAACCCAAGAAGAGCTAATTCATATGCCAGAGGCTTAGCTGTAGGTCCCATTGCTATTAAAACGAGATGCTTTTTGTATTGTTCTTTTGCAAAATTTAATAAATCATCAAATTGATCAAAAGCATTATGAGCCGGACCTAAAACTCTTTTTACACTTCTAGAATTTTTAAAAAGATCATTACCAACTCCCAATCTACTCTTCTCTCCCTCAATTAAGAGTATATCTTTTTCTTCCCAAATAGATCTTACTTTTCTAAACCAAGCTTCACTATGAGAGGTGTCGTCATAATCCATATATAACCTTGTCATCGATGCATTATAATACTCCTTGTCTTTTCTTAAAAAACCTCTAACTCGAGGATAAGTCCACGAGATAATTGCGCGCCAAGTTCTTTTAGAGTTGGGTTTTAAATTCTCTAAAGAATAGTATCCTATAGGTAAGCCAACTAGAATCTTAGGATTTTCTGAATTTAAAATTTTAATAAAATAATCTCTCAATCTATCATCTTGCCTTTGAAATGGTAAAGATCTTTTCTCGGCAATATATAGCAATTCTCCATCTCCAAACCTGCAAATAGAACAATCGTCATCCAAAATTTTATCTATAGTTTCAGGAATAGATTTTACTTTTGGCAAGGGATATATTTTAATCACTAAAGGATAGCTTACACTTAAAAAATGCTTAAAAGCCTTCCTAGGATACTTAAAAAACTTACCGTACTGTAAATTCATTTTTCATTATTTTAGTTATACCCTCTGAAGTCATAAATTCAATGTTTGGATACTCTTTAATCAATGAAGATAGTAAAAGATGAAATTGTTTAAGATTACTTGACCTATTTTTTTCGCATAAGCCTCCAACAAAATTTAACCTATGCGTAGAAATTATGAGTGGGGTTCTAAGCAAGAATGCAATCTTAGCCTTTCCCATAACTTGTTTTATCCAGTCAGTTTTAGAATTATATGCTGGCTCGAAATGTGCATTTCTTACTGAAAAATACATTTTATTTTTCTTTTCACCTGTATGATGCCATATATCAGTATAGTTACCTAAAGTAGATTTCTTTTGCACTACTGCCGTTTGCATCAAGTTTACTCCATTTTTTTTAAAAATATCTTCAATATCATTATTCCAAACATATCTAGGGGCCACAGTAGTGTCTGAGTCATATCCAAAAAAATTTTTAAAAAGACTTAATCCCTCTACAATACTCTTATCCACAAAAGCTTTACCTTCTTGCATAGTGTAGTCATAAGATGCCATTAAGTTACTTTTATTTTCATCTAAAGTTTTTGAATCGATTGCGTAACAATTTAAATCGAATGCATTTCTAAAATCGAGATTGTTTTTTTTTAATAAATCTAACCAAGTTAAGACATTTATATGCTCTCTCCCGTGAAATTGAGGTTTAATAAAACCATTTTTAATACCATCATAAAGCATTTTTTCCGTTGAATTGTTTCGGTCTTTCTTAGCATAAGTATCACTAAACTGTTCATAATGATATTCTTGAAAACGAGCTTCTTTAATCCGATCAAAGTCGGGGTTTGCCATGATAAAATTTGCTGTTAATACTGGTTTTTTATCTATAAACTCTTGATTAATCTTGTGTAAAACCTCATATAATGCGTTAAAGTCATCTTCTCGTTCTAAGATATCATAACGACTATGCGGATTTTGTTTTATATCAATACCCTTATTCTCTAACTCCTGCTGAACTCTTTTTGAAGGAATTCTTTCGGCTCCCCAGTCATCTGATTCTATAACCACAATCTTTCGTGATGTTTTATATCCTCTAATTTGAGAGTTTAAAAATTTTAGTTTATTCCACATGATTTTACTTTTCTTCTTTTGCTAAATCTTGCAGATTGATAAACTCCACCTCTGGCCATTTTTTCAGAATTTGAGTTAATAAAGTATCTAAGGCTTTTAATCCTTTAATTCTATTTTGTTCCTCTATACCACCAACAAAAGACACGCGATGATTAGATATTATTGCTGGTTGTTTACAATCAAAAGCATCTTGAATATTTTTTAAACAAGAGTCAACTCCATCGCTATCGTTTGAAAGATTACTCTCAAAAACTGCATTCCGCACCAAATACCTAAACCCATAAGATGATTTCTGCCCTAAAATACGGAAGGATTGTTTTGGCTTTTTATGTAAACGTGCTACTTTTTGAGTGCGCGCCACATCCAACCATTTTATATCACGACTGGATAAGATTGGTAAAATACTTTCTGGGTAAAACTGTGCAGGCGGACAAAAATAATCGGATTTATATCCATAAATTTCTTTAAAAGTCTCTAAGGCCGAATTGGTTATTTTTGCTGCAGAAGTAAAATCTTCAGAATATTTTGCTTGCAAACTACCTCCCAAACCGCTTAGTTCTTTATTTACCAAATGATTATTCCGCAAAAAGAAGAATTCTTCCTTAAAAACCTTTCGAGCCATAGAATTCTCTTTTTGTAGTTCTGCCATCCACCAATTTACTTGCAGGTGTTCTCTCGCATGAGACTGCGGCATAAATATCTTAGCAGCTATTCCATCCTTAACTAAACTAAATACGCGATTTGAATTAGGATATCTTTTATAAGTATTTATATTCTTCTCAAAATGATACTGTTTAAAACCGCTATTTTTAATAGCCTCAAAGTTAGGATTCGCTACATTGGTTACTGCCGTAATACAGGGATGATTCCCTAAGTGATCCTTATACTTAGTCAATACTTCAAATAAGTCTTCTACATCTTTATTAGACTCCAAGCAATCAAATTGATCAAATCGATTTGCATCTACATCAATACCCTTATTTCTTATAGCTTGTCTTGCCGCTAAAGATTTTAGTCGCACAGAACCCCAGTCATCAGAAAGGATAAGGATTTGTTTCTTATGGGTTTGATAACCAAACTTGGAAGTTATTTTTTTTATTAATTGCTTCATATACCGCAAACAAATTAATTCAATGCGAAGGCCATTTTATAAATTTCTATAAAAAAATTACTCGTAAAAAAAATAAAAGACACCATGAAGTGCGAAGCTAATAATGTCATAAATCCAGTGAGCAAAACCGTGGGCATCAAGACGTGCAAATATTTATTAAGCCAAGTGTTTGTTATTTCTCCTCTTGTTTTTACGTAAACATTATAAAACAATCCTATGGCCAAAAAACAGTAGATATTTAAAAACCGTTCCCCTTGAGAAATGTTAAGCATCAAATTAGAAATCCCCCAAGTTAATAAAACCAGATTAAAAAGTCTTATAAGATCATATTTGTATAGAATTGTTTTTCGTTTAAAGTATAAAAGAACTAAACCCAGTGGCACTAAAACATAATGAATGCCATCTTTAAAAAAAAATAACGTCTTTAACTTGATATTGGCATTTTGCTCTCCTAGTTCATAACGCTTTTCCATTCTTTCTCGTCCTTTTTCAGAAGCGTAGACTTTATACTTAGACTCGATAATGGTTCCTGAATTACTAGAGGCTATGTTTTCTATGACTTCCACAAAATTTGATTGTCCCAAACCAAACGTAAATAGTAAAAAAATCACGTAGTAGAGAAGTTTATTTTTAAACACAAGCACAAATAAGGGCACCACAACAAAAAGACTCAAGCCTAAATGAAATAATGGAGCTAAAAAAATGAAATATAAATATTTTTTTTGTTGCGTATTGTAATACTTAATTAAACTGTAAATTACAAAGATTCCTCCTGTATAGAAAGCCAAATTAAGAATATTAAAAACGGAGTAATAGAGAGCAAAAGCTATAAACAATAAAAGTCCATATCTGCTATGTTGCTTGATTTTCAGACTTTTAAAAGAGCTAATACTGCCCACTAAAAAATATCCATATATCAAAAAAAGAAGCATAAAATACACATGATGTGAATTAGAAAAGATCCCAACAACTACAGATAAAAAGTCATTATAAAATTTTCCTGTTTGCAAGGAAAAGAGGTCTGCTACAATTAATGAAAAATCTTTACCCGTAAGATCGTAAAATGACGCTTCATAACGTTCTAGATCACCATGACTTAAAGCTGTAAAGCCTAAAAACCCAAACAGTGCGATTAGTAAGTTTTTTCCGAATTTAAAATCAAAATATTTTATCCCTAACCATAAGGCTGAAAACGGCCAAATGAGGTATAAAATGATCGCATATGCTTTACTTTGATTATTCATTAGGAAATTGCATTTGTCCAGGCGAGGTAATAATATTAATATGATCTAAATCTATAAAATTGGATTGATCTATGGCTTTTGCATCACAGTTTTTATAAATAGGGTAATTAAAATAATAGTTACATTTTTTATTCTCTGTTAATAAAACGGTAGACCAACCAGAAAAAACAATACAGTTCTTTAATTTAACTAATATAAGTTCTGCTGGCGCTTTTGAAGATATGATACTCACCCTAGGAAATTCTTTATATAAGTCTATGGTGGTTTGCGGCGTCAAAGGATGCAATTTAATAAACATCATATTGTCTTTAAAAGCCTCTAGAGTATCTTTTAAAAACCTCATCTCTCTGTCAATTAATTTCTCTGTCCAAAACGGTTGATTAAAGTAATAAATTACATTTTGAGTCTCCATATCAAATTGAAAATGAAAGATTTTCTCTAATGTTTTTATGGTTTCCTTCGTAAAAGTTGGCAACTTAAGTAAGTTAACTTTATTAGAAGTAGTGTGTGTGTATTGTTCGGGATGGGAAAGCCATAGATTATCTATAAAAGAATAACTTCCATACCTATAATAACGTATCTTATAAAACTTTCTTAGAAAAAGACCTTCTCTAAAAAGTTTCTTATAGTTTGAAAATGAATCTTTTAGCATACTTAAAAACTCATGCTTTTTTTTATAGATCACATACGATACATAGCCATCTGGTCCCAAAGATATTTCAGCGCCTCGTTTTTTTAATAGATGACAGAGGTAAATATTAAAAATCGAGATGGCTTGGAAAAATATAAACCGGTGTACGTTCAAAGAAAGGATTTTTTCTACATATTCTTTGGAAGTACTATCTTCTAGAATAATCAAATCTACGTTGCCATAAGTCCTAGTATCATCTACGGAAAAATTTGACAACCGCGTATTATTTTTAACAAAATACACTGTATTTTGATTCTCCTGAGAAGAATAATTGTTGAATGCTATATTTAAACTTTGCATTAAATGATATTCTGTGTGAGCGAGAAATACATTTCTACTTATTTTCATCCTCGTTGTTTTATTAACTCAATCATATCACTTAATGTTCTTAACTTTGCAACATAGGAGATAGCACCATATAAGATGAAGGCACTTGCTCCTATTATTAGTAAAATAAGCATATCGCTCATATCATACAACACGTTTTTGTAAAATATAAATGTAAAAAACGCCACAATTATATTGACGGCAAAAATAGGAATTAAGTCTTTTACTTGCTGACCAATACCATAGTTTATTAAATTACCCGAAATAGAAGCATTCGTGCCCGTTACTATTATGTTTATTACTAGCAAGCTGTATAACAATCCATAGATTCCAAACCAGATTGCAGACAAGGCTCCTATAACCAATAATCCATTTTGAAAAATGGATAGTTTTAATACCAAATCACTTCTTCCTTTTAATTGACAAATATTCAAATTATATTTATAAATAGGGTAAAAAACACCAGACAGAATTAAAATTTGAAAATATGGTACAGCTGGCAGCCACTTTTCAGTCAAAAGCCATCTAAAAAAAGGTTCTGCCACTACACCTAAATAAACAAGGATGGGTGTCACCAAGAATACCACAAGCCTCATCAATTTGGCATAAGTTTCTTTTAACTGTTTTTCGTTCTCTATTTTTGCTAATAATGGATAGGCTACTCGATTAAAAGCATTGTAAAAAAAACTAGAAGGTAATTGCTCTAAAGATCTTGCTCTAGTATAGTAACCAAGCTGTGCTGCGGAAAAGAATTTTCCAATCACTACTTTATACAAATTGTCAAAAGTAGTATTAACAATTTGTGTAAGGGATAATTTATAACCGAAATTAAAATGGTACTTAAATTTTTCTTTATCAAAAACCATCGAGGGCGTCCATTTACTGTATAACCACAATTGTAAAGTAGTTAATAGCGCATAAATTAAATCTTTAGCTACCAAACTCCAAACTCCGTAATTATTGTAGGCCATCCAAATAGATATAACCGCACTTATGATTAAGGAAGGTAGTTGTAGTTTAAATTGAGTTTTAAATAACAGTGCTTTGTTCAATTTGGTTGATTGCACTAAAGAAAAGGCATTAATAATTAAGATTAGCCCAAGGATTCTAAGAATAGAGATTAAAATCTCTTGATTATAAAAATTTGCGATATATGGAGCTGTGAAAAATAAAACTCCGTAAAGTATAATTGCACTCACCATATTGGTGAAAAATACCGTAGAGTAATCTATATTATCTACTTCTTTAGTCCTGATTAAACTGGACACAAATCCTCCATCTACCAATGCTCTAGCAATAGCAATAAAAATGGCAATCATTCCTATTAATCCAAACTCTTCAGGCAATAAGAGCCGAGCGAGTAATATAGTTACTATAAAGTTTATTGCCTGAGTACCTCCTTGAATCATAAAAGACCAGCCAAAGCTGGAGGCAGAACTAACTCTTGGCTTTTTAGTCATCTCATTTCAAATTCTTTATTAAAACCTCAGCGATTTGCCAATCTAAAATTGAATCTATATCATGCGATGATATTTCATCCATCTCATATTTTTTCACGTATTTAAACTGGCTCATTGGCTTAGCTTTAAGAGATTTAGTATTTATAATATAAATAGCTCCATTCAACTCCCAAACTTTTGGCACATCTTGTCTTCTAGTTACAGAGGATGTTTTGCTAGGAATTAAAAAACCATTTTTATCTTCTTCTCTTAAAACATAATAAGGATTTGCCTTTGTCTCTTTTACCGAAACTACCATATCTAACGTATCATTATACTCCTGCAAGGCTTCTTGGATGTGATGTACTTTACGCAAAGGAGACGTAGGTTGTAATAAAATGAAATATTCAAAAGATCTATTTTGTCTCTCCACTTTTTCAATTTCATACGAAAGCACCTCGTAGGTTCCTGCCGTATCAGTAGCCAATTCTGTAGGTCTCAGTTCTGGCACTGATATACCCAAACTTTCTACTACATCTTTTATTTCTTTACTATCTGTACTTACAATAATATTTTCTTTTTTAGTTATAGCGAGAGCAGCCTCAATGCTATATTGTATAAGAGGCTTACCTCCAAGCAACTTAATATTTTTACCAGGCACCCCTTTAGATCCTCCTCTTGCAGTTATAATAATTAAGGGCTTCATACTAAAGCTTTACGTGTTTAATATCTTCCTGTGCTTTTATAAAATCTTCATGCTTTCCTATGTCTAACCAATAGCCGTTAATGGGGTAAGTTATTAACTTTAGCTTCATCGCTAGAACTTTATCCATCAAATCAGTGATATCATAAAATTGGTTCCTAGGGATCATTTTTAAAAGTCTTCTATTTAAAATATAGATGCCAGCGTTAGAATAATAAGTATATTTTGGTTTTTCCTTTAGAGAGGTAACCTGATAGTCTTGATTGGTTTCTAAGACTGCATAGGGTATATCTACCTGATAAGAAGTTGCAGCTACAGCCATATCTGCTCCAGATTTTTTGTAAGACTCATAAAAATCCTTAAAATCAATATTTGTCAATAAATCACTATTCATTACCACAATATCTTCGTGTTCAAACTCTTCACAAAGTAATATCGCTCCAATGGTTCCCAAAGGCTGGTCTTCTTTTATGTATTTTATATGGAGTTTTTTAGCGCTTCCGTCACCAAAATAATCTTCCAATTGCTCTCCTAAATACCTAATGCTAAGATTAATATTCTTAACACCCACCTGTTTTAAACGATCAATGTTGTATTCTATAATAGGTTTACCACCCACTTTTAGTAAGGGCTTAGGGGTGTTAGCCGTGAGCGGGCGTAAACGTTTTCCTTCTCCTCCCGCCATAATTACCGCATCTACCGGAATAATGGTGGTTTGTTCTTTGAAATTTAGAATCTCTACTATGCGATGTTCGTCATCTAAAATGGGAATGATTTTAAAATTTTTAGCTTTAAAATCTTCTAGCTTTTCCATCGTAAACTCCTCTCCTCTTCTCACATAAGAGGGATTCTTCTGAATAAAATCTTCTATTTTATCTTCAAATCCAAGACCTTTAATAAACCCTCTTCGCAGATCACCATCAGTCAAAGACCCTTTCAAGCCATTCTTATGGTCTACCACAAATAAAATAGCGTCTGCAGCCAAAACATCCAATTTCTTCAAGGCTTCACGAACTCTTACGTCTTTTAAAATGGTATGTTTATCTAATCTGTCCATTTATTTATCTATCCATTTAATTAGTTGAAATGCTTCTGCATACTCTACACCTACACTTGCGCCACGAAAGGTAGCTAATGCTTCTATATTGCGTTCGGACCTGGGGAAAGGATGTTCCCCCAATTCCGATTCATAAATTCTCATTATCTCTATTTTTTTATTTAAAAAATTGGAGATATCTACGTAATAATTTGGTAAAAATGCTTTCTCTGCTAATACTGGTGCAAATTCTGTTTCTGAGATACATTCATACATTAGTACCTTTTTTATGAAAGGATAACGAAATGACTTAGTACAAGCCATAACGGCATCAAAGGTAATGCGATGATCTGAGTGGGCATCAGATCTATTTAGACAATATATAATTTCAGGTTTAACTTCATTAAAAATAGAAGATATTTCTGGCACCATAGTTTGCAAAGAGGAAGTCGATAATACCATTGTAGAATAATTAAGCCTAAATACTTTCTCTATCTCTAATTCTTTTGCCACGTTATTAATTTCTTCTTCTCGTGATTCTACACGTTCTTTACTAAAGCCGTCTTTTTCATATATATTTGTTGTGATTAACCAAAAGATGGTATCACCGTTTTTTGCATGCTTTAATAAAGTTCCTCCAACCCCCAATATTTCATCATCAGGATGAGCAGATATAACTATTACATTTTTACTCATAAGTATGTATTTATCTCAGGGATCTCTAAAAATTCGTGATTTGTTAAAATTATTGCCCCATCGTAAGTCTTTACAACAATTTTATTTTTATCTAATATATCTAAAACTTTTCCAGGTTCAAAATTTATAGGATATTCCATCTCTGCAGTAGAGACTTCCCAAACCTTTATATCACCCTGTTCTGTTTCTATATGAGCACCCACATAAGGATGAGTTAAAGCTCTCACCAAATTATAAATTGCTATTGTGCACATTCTAAAATCTATCCTACCATCAATCAAGCCTCTTTTTCTCCAACTGTTTCCCGTATTCTTATCTTGACTCCTTTTTTGAGCTATCTTTCCCTCTTTTTCGTAGCGCATAGAAAACTCTATTATTTGCTCTAGAGCTGTAGTTTTTATTTTAGCATATAAACTAGAAGCGTCATCTTGTGTGGTTATTTTTATCTCTCGTTGAGAGATAATATCACCTGTATCAGCCCCTTCATCCATTTCAAAAAATGTAGAACCCGTATTCTCTAAACCTAGAAATATAGCCCATATAATAGGATGTCTGCCTCTATTATTTGGTAAAAGTGCAGGATGAAATCCAATTACGCCGTATTTTGCACCTTTAAGAACACTTTGGGGAAGTAAGTAAGACCAACCGAAACAATAAATTATATCTGGACTATTATTGGCAATAAATTCTTCTTTGGTTTGTTTATTCGCCTTTTCGTCAAAAAAATATGGAATGTTGTTTTTCTCGCAAAGCGGAGTTAAATCTTTAAAATCTGAATTAAACTTTGATTGCTTTTTTGTGATTACTCCACATAATTTAAAGTTATGTTTTATTAAGTGCTCCAAGCAAGAGTAAGAAAAATCTACCGTACCAATAAATAGGATTTTCATTTTATTTAAGGTCATAAAACCTCTTTTTAATCAAATTATCCAATTCTACGTTTCGCAATACTTCAACTATACATTCAGAGGAGTTTTCTTGCGCATATGGATTTTTAACTTCCTTAAGAGATTCTTGAAAATCTAAAGAAACCGCTTTTTCTATAGCGCTATTTATACTCTCCTTTTCAGGAAGACAATCAATGACACTTTTAGCTTTCATTCTTCCCATTTGTCTATCCCCTATGTTTACGGTTGCCGTATTAAAGGAAGGTACTTCTATTAAGCCGCTAGAAGAATTCCCTATTACTGCGTCTACAAATTGAAGTGCAGATAAGTATCTGAGTTGACCTAAAGAGGTAAAAACTATAGATTTCTTAGGGTTCTTTTTTACGAACTCGTCTATTTTGCTATTTATTATTCTTCCGTCTGTATCTGAATTCGCTTTGGTGAATATTACTTTAATATCATCTCTTTCTTCCAATGCTTTTAATAACTGCTGAATTTGCATCTTAGCAGATGAATTCTCAAGGGTTACGGGATGAAACGTAACTAAAAAAGTAAATTTAGCATCAAGTTTCATTTTTATAGATTCTTCAAACTCTTCTTTGTTAAGAAGTGTCAATTTTCTAATATTCTCAATTCCTAAAGCTCCTACATTGAAAACACTTGAAGGATTTTCGCCCAATTGAATTATTCTATTTTTATAAGTTTCAGTAGAAGCGAAATGTATATGTGACATCTTTGTTATAGAATGTCTAATAGGCTCATCAATGAGACCCTGAGTCGTTTCTCCACCATGACAGTGCGCAACAGGTATTCGTGCAATCATAGCCGCACTTATAGCCGAAAATATTTCAAATCTATCTCCTAAAACAAGTACAATATCTGGCTTTAAGTCTTCAAAAACTTCTGAAAAAGAAATCATCGCTAAGCCCATACTCTTAGAAATCCCAATGGTCGAATCGGAAGATAAGAGCATTTCTACTTTCTTATCAATAACAAAACCGTCTTTCTCAATTTCTTTGTACGTGTATCCAAATTCAGGAGACAAATGCATCCCTGTCACTATGATTTGTAATTCTAAATCTATAGCATCTTCTATAGCTTTCATCGTACAGTTTAAAAGACCATATTCTGCTCGCGTTCCCGTAATTACACAAATTTTTCTCATTTAAGGCTTATTAATTGATCAACATCAAAATTCCTAATTGCAGGCGTACCTATTACTTTCTCATAGAGCATAGGAGATAAACCAGTTCCTGGTCTTTTTATAGTTATATTCTCTTCTCTAAAGACTTCTCCCTTTACGATAGCTCTAGATGCCACAATACTCTTTCTTACGATTTCCTTGTTCTTTAATTCAGAAGCAGAAGGTTCTTTTTTACCGCTTCCGCCTATCGCTTTCTCTATATTCCGAATAGCGGTTACCATCGCTTTTAATTCTAGTGGCTCTAAAGATGCTTTATGATCTGGTCCTGGCAAATTCCTATCTAAAGTAAAATGCTTTTCAATTAGCACAGCTCCCAAAGCCACAGCCGCTATAGGCACTTCAATACCCAAAGTATGGTCTGAATAGCCTACAGAAACTCCCAACTCATCTTGGATATGTTTCATTGCTTTTAGATTTACATCTATCATGGGAGTAGGATACTCTGTATTGCAATGAAGTATGCTGATGTTTTCTTGTTTTGCGCCATTGTTTATTAATACTCTAAAAGCATCTTTAATCTCTTGCATGTTAGCCATTCCTGTAGACATTACAATCTTAGGAAACAAACCTGCTAATTTTTTTAAATAAGGATAATTGGTAATCTCACCAGAAGGTATTTTCGCTAGATCAATTCCTATTTCTTTTAAATAATCTAAACTCTCTAAATCAAATGCAGTAGAAAGAAACTTTACTCCTCTTTTAGTGGCATAGCTCTTTAGTTCTTGATGATTTTCATGGCTCAATTCTAACTTTTTCAACATCTCATATTGAGAATCTCCATCACCAGTATTTTGATCTTGATATTTAGCGCGTTTGGCAGTTTTAGTAACTATTTTGTCTGCAATAAAGGTTTGAAACTTCACATAATCTACCTGAGCTTCCGCAGCAGCATCTATTAACTCTTTAGCTCTTGCTAGATCTCCATTATGATTCACTCCAGCTTCTGCTATAATAATTACTTTTTCTGCCATTACTTAATTCTTTTTGCGGGATTACCCACCCATATACTATTTTCTTCTTTAATATCTTTAATTACCACTGCTCCAGCACCTATAACTACGTGAGCCGCGATAGACACACCTTCTTTTACTACTGCTCTTGCACCAATGAAGGTACTTTCACCTACACTTACATTACCCGCAAGAACAGCTCCAGGGGCAATATGCACGAAATCTTGAAGTTTATTATCGTGCTCAACTATCGCGCCTGTATTAATTATACAAGCATCTCCGATATATGTGCCACTATTAATTACCGCATGCTGTGAAATAAAATTGCAAGTTCCTAATTGAATTTTTGGACTTACATAAGCGGTATCTGCTATGAGATTAATTTTTGGAAAAAGATTTTTAATAAATTGTGTAAATAACTTTTCTCTTAACCCATTATCTCCCACAGTTGGAAATAAAAATCCTGTTTCTTTTAAATGACTTAAATCTTCCTCCTGCTCAAATCCCAAGTAACTTAGATTATATTCATTGCTTTGAGCTTTTTGTTTATCAAAATATCCTTTAACAGCATATCCGCTTTCCATGGCCACATCGACAACGACTTTGGAATGTCCTGAATATCCTAAAATATAAAGTTCTTTAGACAACACTACTCGGTATATTTATAACACGTTCTGCCAAATATTCGGCATTTTTTAAATCGGTTTTTGGGCAATCTTTAAACATGGGCAAAGTATTCATTAACTTCCAAATAGGTCGGGTCATAACACCCGCCTCGTTGGTTGTCTTTAAAATAATATCCCGTTCTTCTTTATTTTTTGTAATGATCGCATTAAGCCAAAAATTACATTTTTCATCAGGACGCTCCATAAAAAAATCTATTCCTAATTCTTGAAATTTAACAGCATAATTTTGAGCCAATTGTCTTTTCTTTTCTAAGAAATTATCCAATTGTTCCAATTGTGCTAATCCTAAAGCTGCATTTAAGTTAGGCATTCTATAGTTATAGCCTATCTGGTCGTGTTCATACTCCCATGCGTGAGGTATTTTAGCTTGTGTACTCAAGTGTTTCGCTTTCTTGGCCAAGTTTGCGTCTTGTGTTAAGATGACTCCACCACCACCAGTGGTCATGATTTTATTTCCATTAAAACTAATGGCAGCCAATCTTCCAAAAGTCCCCAAATGCTTTCCGTTAAGACGAGACCCCATAGCTTCTGCAGCGTCTTCAATCACCTCAATTTCATAGGCTTTACAAATAGCCAAAATTTCTTCTATACGACAAGCATGTCCAAAGGTATGCATGGGCAAACAAGCTTTGATCCTACGACCCGTAATTTTGTTATAACATACTCCTTTTTTAAGATGAGCATTCTCCCTTAAAAATTCTTCTAAAGAATCTGGAGATAAGCCCAAAGTGTCCTTATCTACATCTATAAAAATAGGAATCCCTCCTGCATATGCAATAGCATTGGTGGTAGCGATAAAAGTAAGCGGTTGAGTAAGCACTTCATCTCCTGTTTGCACACCTGCAAGCTCCAAGCACAAATGAATAGCATTCGTACCATTTACACACACTACGGCATAAGCCGATCTCGTATATGCAGCAAGAGCCTGCTCGAAATCATCTACAAATTTACCTACGCTCGAAACAAAAGTAGAATCTATACATTCATTTAAATACTCTTTTTCATTTCCTAGAAAAGTGGGAACATGTAAAGGAATAAAAGCTTCCTCTTCGTTAAAAAGCTTACGTACGTTATGTATGAGACAATTCACATCTTTCATTACATCTTACTATCTAAGTATTTACCAGTTTCTTTATGCATAAAATTAGGAATCATCTTTTGAAATAAACTCACAATAGAAGTTTTATCCCAAAGTTTAGCTTCTCTCCAATTTTTAATCTCTTTTTCAAAATTTTGTAATTTCTCTTGCTCTATATTTAATTCATTTTTAATAATCCCCAACTTATTAAAGCGGGTCGTATCCAATGTTTCATCATCGGTATAAAACTCTTCAAAATCCTTTTCTCCTGTAGTATCACTTTTAGTAAATAAACACGGCCATTTTCCTTCTTGCGGCACCGTGTTCATAAGCGTTCTAGCTTCCTCTTCATCCTTGCATAAGTGTGGCTGGTACCCTAAATGCTTCAGATACTTTACAGCAATATCTGCAAATGAAATAAGATGCAAGCCTTCCTCCAGTTTCGGAAAAAAAATGTCTCTATTCTCTCCAAATATGCAGGACATTAGACAAAGTTGACCAGCTTCTTTTGGAATTACGAAATAACGCTTAATATCATGAGGCGCAACAATAGGTTGCTTTTTTTGTATTCGTTGATTAAACCCATGCAATAAAGAACCATCAGAAAAAGCTACATTAGCGAAACGAGCTGTAGAAATACAAATCTCCTGACTTCTACGCATCAAAAACATCTCCATAATACGCTTAGAGGCTCCCATCATATTTACGGGATTGGCTGCTTTGTCTGTAGAAACACAAAAATATTTCTTTGTTCCTTTGGCTATCGATTGCTGAATGGTTTTATCTGTATTCGTAATGTTTACGTCAATCATCCTCATGAGCGTAAAAGGATCTTTTTCACTACGGACATGTTTTAAGGCCGAAAGATTAAGCACATAATCATAGTTTCCATCCTGCTGAATAAAAGTATCGTATTCTATAGAACCTATATCTAAAGCATAGGTTTTAAAGTCTCCTGAAATATATCCAAAAGAACTCCTAATATCTCGTACCAGTTCTACTAAATTATTCTCGCTAATATCTACCACGTGCAGTTTCTGCGGCTTGCGCTTAAAAATTTCTTTAACCACAGCTTGCCCTATAGATCCCGCGCCACCCAAAACCAAAAAAGAGGAACTAGATACTCGCTGAGATAATTCTTCTGCTGAATTATTTATATCAGTATCAAACAATTCTCTACTTCTTCCTATAAGTGATAAAATATCCATATGTCTTATTTACCCTACTTATTCCTCACTCCGCAAAAATCTATCACCAATTGATCTTTACCGAAGCTTAGATCCTTAAACTCATTATGCGCCACTAGAAAAGCAATGATATCTGCCTTTTTTGCCGCTTCTTTATAATTAGTGATTTTAAACACCTGATGAGAATCTATATTAGGTTCTACAATAAAATAGTCTTCATCTTGCGCATCTTGCAGTACTTTTTGCACGATGTATTTTGCAGGAGATTCTCTTAAGTCATCTATATTGGGCTTAAAAGCTAATCCCATTAAGGCGATGGCGGGTTGACGTCCATGCTTAATTTGAAAATCGTGTTTTGCTTTTTTGATCTGCTCTGCACACCAAAAACTTTTATAATTATTGATTTCTCGAGCTTTTCCAATAATCTGAGATTCCATAGGAAATTCAGATGTAATAAAATAAGGATCTACCGCAATACAGTGACCGCCCACGCCACAACCAGGTTGCAAAATATTTACTCTAGGATGCTTATTGGCTAAGTGTATGAGCTCCCACACATTAATATCTGCCTTATCACAAATAAGAGACAATTCGTTGGCAAAAGCAATTTGAACATCTCTGCTAGAATTTTCAGTGAGTTTACACATTTCTGCCGTTCGTGCATTGGTGGCGTGCAACTCGCCTGTTACAAATGCTTTATAAAATTCGATAGCTTTTTGAGTACTTGCCTCATCCACACCGCCAATCACGCGATCATTATGCACCAACTCATGCATTACATTTCCTGGCAATACGCGCTCAGGACAATAAGCGATATGAATTTCTCCTTTCAACTCTGGACGTTCGCTATAAATTAGCTTCATCATTTTTTCAGTTGTTCCCACGGGAGAAGTGGATTCTATGATGTATAAATCTCCTTTTTTTAATAAAGGTAGCACTGCTTTTGTTGCAGCTTCCACATAAGAAATGTCTGGCTCGTGATCACCTTTAAAAGGCGTTGGAACCACAATTAAATAAGTGTTTGCTTCTTTAGGTTTAGTACCGGCTTTAAAATATCCTTCTTTTACCGCAGCAGCTAATACATCTTCTAAATCGGGTTCTACAATATGTATTTTTCCTTGATTAAGGGTTTCTACTACTTTTGGATTGATATCTACTCCCCAAACTTGCACCTTATTAGAAGCTATTAAAGCCGACGTGGGCAAGCCTATATATCCTAGACCGATTGTTGTTACTGCTGGTTTCAAAAGACTGATTTGATTTTAATTAATTTGCAAAGTTAAGAACTTTTGTGTTAGAAGAGGATGGATTTTTTAGTTAATCATTTTTTCGTTCTCCGTTTTTAGTTGGTCGTTGTTGGTTTTTAGTTTTTTTTGTGTAGTCATGGGTCAAAGAGTCGATGAGTGGTGAGTGGTGACTCAATGGGGCTTGTTGGTCGTTTTTCCTGTATTGGTATAGTCGTGTAGTCTTGGATCAAAAAGTCTTGGGTCGTGTTTCTTGAGTCTAGGTTCTATTTTCTTACCTCTCAATACTAACTTATCAAATCTAATTACTCACTTTCTATAGCTATTATTCCAGTTGAAATTCCTTTTCCCAATCATGCCATTTCCACAAGTGGAAACCCCCACTCCTTTTTTAAGGAGGGGGAACTTTTTAAACCGTGAAAAGCGAAGTAGCTTTTCTTTTCTTAACTATGAGACCCTGAACAAAACCCTCCTTAAAGTCGGGTTTTTTCAGTATGACAGGAACGGAACAATATTGAAGTTGAAAATGAAACCGAAATTGAAACTCTGCTAAGTCTAAAAGTCGTGAGGCTTGGATCGTGTTGTTCGTTTTTCGTTTTTCGTTTATTCAAGTATTGGTGTAGTCGTGGGTCAAAAAGTCTTGAATCGTGTTTCTTGATTCTAGGCTCTATTTTCCCACCTCTCAATACTAACTACTCAATTCTAATTACTCACTACTCTCCGGAAGCTCCTCAAACCCCATATTCCATAACGTAAACCCGTAAATGTCGGCGTATTGCTCTATGGTTTTGCTAACGGGGGTTCCAGCGCCGTGACCTGCATTGGTTTCTATTCTAATTAGTGCTGGGTTTTCACCACTTTGCTTGGCTTGTAGCTCGGCTGCGAACTTAAAACTATGTGCGGGCACTACACGATCATCATGATCTCCTGTAGTAACCATAGTTGCTGGATATTCTACTCCTTTTTTTAGATTGTGAAGAGGTGAATACCCTTTTAAATATTTAAACATTTCTTTAGAATCTTCAGCAGTACCATAATCATAAGCCCACCCTGCACCTGCAGTAAACGTGTGGTAACGTAGCATATCTAGAACCCCAACAGCAGGCAAGGCTACTTTCATTAGCTTAGGACGTTGCGTCATCGTCGCTCCTACTAACAAACCACCGTTGGAACCTCCACGAATGGCTAAATAATCACTAGAAGTATACTTTTTATTTATTAAAAATTCCGCGGCAGCGATAAAATCATCAAACACATTTTGCTTCTTCATCTTGATCCCTGCATTGTGCCATTCTTTTCCATATTCCCCACCTCCACGTAAGTTAGCCACAGCATAAATCCCGCCTTGCTCCATCCAAACCGCATTGCTGATGCTAAAGGAAGGTGTTAAACTGATGTTGAAACCGCCGTAACCGTAAAGAATCGTGGGATTCTTACCATTAAGTTTCACTCCTTTTTTGTGAGTAATGATCATAGGAATCTTCGTCCCGTCTTTGGAAGTATAAAAAACTTGCTTGCTTTCATAATCTTCTGACTTAAAGTCGATCTCTGGTTTTCTATACACTTCTGAAGTTCCCTCTTTGATATCATACTTATAAATACTGCCCGGAGTGGTGTAGTTGGTGAAAGAATAATAGAGTTCTTTCTCCTCCTTTTTGGTACCAAAACCAGCAACGCTTCCTAATCCTGGCAGCTCTACTTTTCTAATCATTTTTCCTTGGTCATCATATTGCTTTACTTCAGAAACGGCATCTACCATATATTCTGCAAAGAAATAGCCTCCTCCCGTAGACGGACTTAAGACGTTTTTCGTTTCTGAAATAAAATCTTTCCAATTTTCTGGCTTCGGATTTGCAGCGTCTACGGTAACAATCTTTTTATTGGGTGCATCTTTATTGGTGACTAGAAAGAGTTTGCTTCCTTTATTTTCAATCACATAGGTATCTGTATTTGTATTCCCGATGATGGTTTTTAATTCGCTATTAGGCTTCGATAAATCTTTTAAAAATAATTTGTTTCCTGATGTAGAGGTACTCGCTCTAATGATAAGATATTTATTGTCTTCGGTAACGCTACCGCCTACGTAGCGGTGTTTCTGTGCTTGAGTTCCTCCAAAAATAAGCTTATCTTCTTTTTGTGAAGTTCCCAATTTGTGATAATATAATTTATGCTGATCTGTTTTTGCTGAAAGTTCACTTCCTTTTGGTTTGTCATAACTAGAATAATAGAAACCTTCATTGGCTTTCCAAGACATTCCGCTGAATTTCACATCAATCAAGGTATCTTCTACTATTTCTTTGGTTTCAGTATTCATTACCAAAATCTTTCTCCAATCGCTTCCCCCTTCAGAAATAGCATAAGACAAGATTTTGCCGTCATCAGAAAAACTCATTCCGCCTAAAGAAGTCGTCCCATCTTCACTGAATTTATTGGGATCTAGAAAGACTTCTGCTGTAGAAGGCTCCTCCCCAGTTTTATACCGATAAATCACGTACTGATTTTGGAGTCCGTCATTTTTGCTGAAATAAGTATAATCTCCTTCTTTATAGGGCGCTCCTACTTTTTCGTAATTCCATAATTTAGAAAGACGTTTTTTTAAGGCGTCTCGATAAGGAATTTGCTTTAAATAATTGAAGGTAATCTTATTTTCTGCTTGTACCCAAGCTTCTGTCTCTACACTGCGGTCGTCTTCTAACCAGCGGTATGGATCTTTTACTTCCTCACCGAAGTAAGTATCTATCGTATCTACTTTATTGGTTTTAGGATAATTCAAAGTGATTTCTTTTTGAGTGTGATTTTTTTCTTTATTGATTTCTTGACCTTGACTTGTGATAAAAGCCAGACCTAGAATAGGTAAGATGATCTTTTTCATAGTACAGAATTTGAATAGAAACCAAAGATAATTAATCTATGGGAGTTGGGGAAATTAGTTTTTTGTTGCTGGTTGTTCATTTTTAGTTGATCGTTTTTCGTTGTTGGTTTACCGTTTTTCGTTATTCGTAGAATCGTTTAATCGTGTATTGGTTTAGTCGCGGGTCAAAGAGTCGTGGGTCGTGGGTCGTGTTGTTCGTTGAAGGTTGTTAGTTTTTAGTCGTTTGTGAAATCGTGTAGTCGTGTATTGGTGTAGTCGTGGGTCAAAGAGTCGTGGGTTGTTATTACTTTTCAAATTGCTCCTTACAACCACCCCTCCCGATGACTTCGGAACCACAAGTGAAAACACCCCTCCTTTTTTAAGGAGGGGTGTTCTTTGATTTTATTTTTTTTCAGCATTCATAATCACGAAATTCTGAAAAAGTCTTGCTTCTAGTTTCTCAGTCACGGTGGCTGAGTGATTTTCGAGAGAAAATTGTATCGAAGCCCTGCTATTCGTTTTTCGTGTATTCGATTAGTCTTAAAGTCATGAATCAAAAAGTCTTGCATCTAAAAGTCTAGTTTCTAGATTCTAAGCTCTTGAATCTAATCTCTGGTTTCTCACATCTATTCAATCACTTCCACTTCAAAGCTTACTTGAGCATCTGTTTCTCCTCCAGTGAAGGATCCTTCGGCGGGAGTAGTTATTTTTTCTGTAGCTTGATGAATAAGTCTTAATGTAAGCGTTCCATCTCCTGGCTCTCCCACTTGCCATTGCGTAGAAAGCCCAATTTGTATCCCATTAGTATCAGTAGAAAGCGGACCGTCAGTTCTAGATAAATCTACATTTATTTCCGTAAAGGCATAGGTTAAAAAGTGATCGTCTCTTTCTTCCTGAATTTCTTCCGTTAGTAATTCTGGTTCTTCAGGATTTGAAATATTATAAAAATTAGCTTCTACCTGATAGGTTTTTCCGCTTTCTAGACTTATCACTGGCGCAACATAATCTTCAGCGCGGTATTGCGGATCTGTATAACTATAAATAGAAACTCCTCCTGATTCGTTGATGAAACTTAAGCTCACATCAGTAATTACTTCTTCTTGGTTGATTATTTGTGGCGCACTGTCGTCACTAGAGCAAGAAGCGATAAACGCCGATGTTACAATACTTAAAGCAATAAATTTTAAATTTCTCATAATTGTTTCTTTTTAAGGGTTTTGATTTTATTATTTTCTTTTGTCAACTCCCCTCTAAAAACAGGGGACAAGGGGTGTGAGAAAAAACATACAAAAATTAAAATGTTCTTTCTATAGCTTGATCCTATAACACACCACTTCTTTTTTCGGATAAATCCTCTAAAATTCACCCCTCTTTTTAGAGGGGAAGTCAAACATACACTCGTCTTAAGCCAAGAATCTAAGTTCTTGGTTCTATTTTCTCCCGTCTACCTCTCTCGTTTCGTAATCATGAGATCCTGAATAAAATTCTTCCTACAGTCGGATTTTTCCAGGATGACAGAAAGCGCGAGAAATTTAATACTCCAACTTCACCTGTAACATCGCATTTCTTCCTAAATTATCTGCATAGTACCTCAGCCGATTTAAGTAATCTCTATAGGAAGTATTTAGAAGATTATTGAAATGCAAACCTACTTGCATACTTCCTTTTTCAAATGGATTAAAAGTAGCACTTGCCTCAAATCCTAATAAAAAATAATCTTTTGGCGGTGTACTTACATCCACCAAAGTACTTACATAACTCCCATTTTCTAGGACGTCATACTTAAAATTGTGGTCGGGATATTGATGTTGACGCGCGACATAATCTCCGGTTAGATTCAGTTGCAGCTGATGCCATTTTTCATGCTGAAATCGAATTGTATTTGAGAAATTAACAGGTGGCATTTGTATTAAATCTTCCTCGTTTTTGATATCTCTGCCATTCACATAAGCAAAGCTTCCGCGGTAGGCGAACTGCTTTGAAATTTGATACTTCCAATCTATATCCACCCCGAACATTCGAGCATCGACTTGCTCATATTCCCAAACAGGAAAAGCACCGCGAATGGTAGTTTCAACTCCAGTAGGTTTTATCAACAAAAAGTTTCCAATACGATTGCAAAACGGAGCGATTCCAAATCTAAAATCCCCTAGATCTTTGCGGAAATCCAAACCTATCTTCTGAGAAGTTTCCGCCTTAAAACGCAAATTTCCTAATTCGATAACCGCCGCGGAATGATGCAAGCCATCTGCAAACAATTCCGAAGGATTAGGGGCTCTATTGGCTAAGGCATAGTTGGCACTTAACTGAAACGAATCAAATGAATGCCTCACTCCCACAGTTGCCGAAAGATTATGAAAGTCAAAAACAGGATTTGCTAAATATTGATTGCCTACTTCTGCCGTAATAATATTACTGAAATCTGTGTTGTAATTGCGCTCGTTCCATCGTGATTTTAGATAATATTTTTGCGCATCCAAATGTGTATAATCATAACGTAATCCTGCCTCTACCAACCAATCACTACTCAGTTTATACTCTCCCAAAGCAAAAGCGCCTGCGGAAAACTGCTCGTAATCTGGAATAAGCCTTCTTACCCCCGTCAACGGATTGGGATAATTCATTTGGTAGCTTCCGTTTAAACCAACATTCCATGAATACTCATTTTGAGCATCAAATTTAAAATTGGTACTCAGCGTATGGGTTTGCAATTCTAAATCTACAGAAGGTTTTCCTTTATCTTCTCCGGTTCTTAAATCATATTCTAAGCGGTTATTGAGCTGGTAATCGTACTGAATATTCCATTTTCCTAAACCTTCCAAACGCTTATAGTATTTAAGACGCGCTAAATGATGTTCTACTTCTTGCTTAGGCGGATTTATTTGATAAGTAAAATCATTAACTTCGGAAGGCTCTCTGCTGTTGATCGCCCTTATCAAATCGTTAACATTTCCAATATGTGAGGAGCGAAGAATCCCAATTTCTGTATTATAGTAGCTGTAAAATACATCAAAACCTGAAGAAAATGTATTCCGTCCAAAACCTATGGAAAAGTCTTTTTCTTCATTTCCCGTATTCGAAAGCACGTAATCTGGCGCTTTATAATCTCCAAATTTCTTAAAAGTACCTTGTATTTTTCCGTAGAAAGCATTCTCAAAACTTTTGGTTAGACTTGTCGTCACCGCTCCTCCACGACCGTTGGTAGCGCCGCTAAGAATCGTTTTTCCGTAAAGCGTATCTTTTACCGGAATTCTTTCGGGTTCTACAATGACAGCGCCGCCAATTGCATCTCCGCCATATTGAAGCGCAGATGCTCCTTTGACAACAGTAATATTTCCTGCGGAATTTAAATCGATATTTGGGGCATGCTCTGCTCCCCATTCTTGATCTGCCATTCTTACTCCTTGATTCATTATAAGTACGCGGCTGCTATGTAAACCTTGAATCATAGGTTTTACAACGTTATTTCCCGTACTTAAAGTAGAAACTCCACTCACTTCTTTTAAGGCATCACCCAAGCTAGCCGAACTGTATCTTTCTAAAGTTTCTATATCAATTTTTTGCTCCTGACCCGTTTTTACTTTTTCTAACACAGCTTGACCCGTTATACTCACTTCCCCCAATTGTTCTAAATGGTGTTCGAGTTTAATTTTTTTGTAGGTATCTCCTTCTATTAGAACAGGATAAATAAGATCTTGACAACTGGGATGTGTAATTTTTAATTCTATTTTTTCTTCACATAAATTCTCGATGGAAAAGTTACCTTCAAAATCTGAATAGACTTGAATATCTTTATTTGCAATCTTGATGATTGCATATATAAGTGGGTCTCCTGTATGGAAATCGATTACTTTACCAGTTAATGTATGAGAGCAATTTTGTGCGTAAAAGGAAAAACTAAGAAGTAGGAAGGCTGCGCACGTCCAAATAGTTTTCATAATTTATAATTTTTAACCGTTAGATTTATATGTTGCTTTGTAGCATTGGTTTCATATTTTGAAAATGATACTGATAATCCAAATGAAACGTTTAAATGCTATTGTCTAAATTTCCTACAATAGGTTAAGGCTGATGAGAAATTCTTTTATTTCTCTTCTTATCTTACACCCCATTTAAGGAAAAGACTTGAAAAACGTCACTTGATTAAATTAGAATCTATTTTCTATTGAGACTTTTCTTTTATAATTACAGATTTGCTTCTGAAGGTATTTATAGCAGTATGCAGATTGCTTTCGATTTCTAGTTCGAATTCAGAAATGGGTACTATTTTAAATGTTCTGAAAGATCAGAAGGTATCCAAAATTCCATTTTCTTAAAATGTAAATAAGATTTTTTGAAAAAGCAGTCTTAAGAAAAAGTCTTAAACGGTGAAGAAGGGTGGCGGCTTATTGAAAATAAGACAAACAGGTGTCTTGGAGGAAGCTATAGAACAATAACTAAGTTGAATTGATTTAGTTATTTCGTGTACGATTACTGGATTGATTTCAAAAGAATCTTCCGCAGCGAGTATGGGTGTATTTTTATCACTTGCCGACAAGTGGCACCAAACACATTCGCTCGCATCGTTATCTGAATGTACAAGATTATGTATCATCCCAGCTTTTATGCTGATAAAAGCCAAAAGAAAAACTATCGAGAGGCTCTTTTTTATATGTTGGGATAATATCATTTCACAAAAATATACATTAAAAGCACATAACAATGTTAAAAAAGCGTAAAGTATAGTTTCATTAATTTCATTTTTCACAGCAATACAATTGCTTACTGTCATTCAGAAGGAAGGAAAGCGAAATGAAAAATCTTTCTGTTTTGAAAGTAAAAAACTTCTCTGTCATGTCCTCCATCAAAATTTCAGTTCTAACTATATATAGAGAGAATTACTGCAATACGAAGCATCTTTTCGTTTCAAAAACAAGAGATTTCTGCTTTCGTCGAAATGACAAGGGTGCGATTAAGAACCAACTATTAATTACACATTAACTAACGAATCTACTTCGCCCAAAACTTCCAGCGGGGAGTTTTCTTTATATCTTCAGAATATCCATAACCATAACCGTAATTATAGCCGTAAGCTCCATCTTCTTTAACTCCGTTAAGCACGATTCCCATATTTTTAAGTTTCTTCTGTTTTTGAAGCTCTTCAATATGATTTAATAACTTCACATCGGTATAACCTGCTCTTATCATATACATGGTAGCATCGGCATATTGAGAAATCAATAAAGTGTCGGTTACTAAAACCGTTGGTGCAGTATCTATAATCACGTAATCATATTTGCTTTTTGCTTCTTCAATAAATTCCTCAAATCTACCATTCAATAATAATTCTGCTGGGTTTGGTGGAATAGGTCCAGAAAGCATTACATCTAAATTTTCAAAACTAAATTTACTTTTAATCAGTAAGCCTTCAAACTCTACGGATGCATTGTTTAAAAAAGAAGACATTCCCTTCTCATTTTTATCTTTATTGATATAATTATGGATTTGTGGATTTCTTAAATCGCAACCTACCAATAAGGTCTTCTTTTTGGCAGACGCTAAGGTATTAGCCAGATTCACTGCAACAAAAGTCTTTCCTTCCCCTTTGGTAGTAGAAGTAACAAAAACCACCTGCGCTTTATCACTTGTACTACTTGGAGATTTAAAGTAATTCAAGTTAGTACGTAAGATTCTAAAAGCTTCTGCCAACACACTCCTATCATTTGTTTCTATGACAGATTTTGAACTTTTAGGCAATTGAGGAATTTCTCCCACCACAGAAATATTGGTGATTTTCTTTTGAATTTGTGATTTGGAATTTACTTTGGTATCCAACAAAAAGATCACATATAAAATTCCAAAGGGAATCAACAAGCCTAAAATTAATGCCGCCAATAACACGATTTTCTTTTTGGGAGAAACAGGAAAAGGAGAAGTGTAAGCAAAATCCACTACTTTTATGGTAGGGGCCGTAATTGCGTAACTCAACGCCGCTTCTTCTCTTTTTTGCAATAGAAATAAATACAAACGCTCTTTGATTTCTCGTTGTCTTGTAATAGATCGTACTTCTTTCTCTATTTGCGGGAGTCCGCCTAGTTTACCACTAGAAAAGCTTTCTTGTTGCTCTAAACTGCTTAAGGTGATTTGAAGGCTTTGCAAATAGGCTTTTACACTCGCATTAATATTGTTTTGTAAACGGCTTAACTCTTGATTTAAGCCCAATACTGCTGGGTTTTCTGCTGTTGCAGACACCAATAAGCGATCTCTTTCTAAAATCAACTGGTTGTACTCCCCTGTTAACTGATTCACAGAGGCGTCTTTAATCCCTATATTGGCAGGAAGCAGTTCTAAGTCATCTTGATCTTTCAAAACGCTCTGAAAGTCCTGAGTCACGGCTAATTGCGTTTGCATCTCAAAACGTTTCTTTTCCGCTTCAGCTTCCTTTCCAAACAATTGTTTTGCATTGGCTTCTACGTCAATCAGATCTTTATCGTTCTTATAGGTAACCATTTCCTTCTCTACCGTATCCAGATCCTGCACCAAGAATACTAGTCGATCTTCAACAAACTCTTGGGTTCGTTTAGAAATTAGACGCTTATCTTCAATTCCATCTTGATTGAATTGCTTGATCAACTCATTCAAAATCGCTTCATTTCTATTGATATTAGAACCATTAATAGAAGTAGTTAGCACATGACTTTTATCACCTACAGGTTCTACTAATATGCTTTCAGATAAGCTTCTGATGGCATTATCTGTACTTACATACTTAAAAAGAAAATCAGTAACTTCCGATTCTTTTTTAGATGGAACGTATAATGGATTCTTTTCTACTACCAACTTATATGCTCCATACGCCAATGTGTCTCCGTACTTAGCTTTTAATTCCCCTAGAACTTCTTCTCTTAGTTTAAATGTGTTTTGATTTACTGAAGTAAACTCTATCAACGGAGGCGGCTCACTAGAGCTCACATCACTTTCCATCCATGAGATTTTAATTGGCATATCTGGATTAAAGTAAAGCGATGATTTGAAGGTTGCATTGCTATAATAGACTGTGTTTAAATCTAACACCTCTACGACCTTCCCGAACATTCTACGAGATTTTACAATTTGAATTTCGTTTTCTAGATTCACCTTGCTCAGATTAAACATACTTGTCGCTCCACTTAAACCAGATAGGTCTAATCCACCATCATTAGATTCGTCCAAGACTTTAATCTTAGCTTGAGTACTATACACCTCTGTACTGTATCTTAAGTACAAAAATGCAGCAGCTACTGAAAGCACTACGCCCAAAACAAACCAAGGCCAATATTGAAAATATTTATAAAGTAGATTTTTTAAATCTTCTCCATTATCTAACTCTTCCTTTTCCCACTGTTGTTGCTCTGTCATCTCTATCTAAATATCAAAATTGCGGTACTTAATAATACAGAAAACACCGATAATAAGGTTCCTAAATTCCCTATAATCCCTGCCGATTTTACTTTGGCATTATTGGGTTCTACATACACGATATCATTTTGTTGTAAGAAGTAATATTCACTATTCATCCACTCACTAGAAGTTAAATCTATTCGAACGTACTCTCTTCCTTCCTCGGCTTGTCTAATCAACAGCACATCATCTCTATTTCCATTTATAGTGAGATCACCTGCCAAACCTAAAGCTTGTGGCAAACTCAAGGTCTCTTCTGCTACGGTATAGGTTCCTGGAGCTTTAACTTCTCCAATAATTGAAATCTTAAAATTCACCAACCGCACTCTTACCGTAGGATCTTTAATGAATTTAGAAAGCTTATTTTCTAGTTCTTTTTGCAATTCTTGTGTAGTAAAGCCTTCTACCTTTACGGAACCAAGCCCTGGATAGTTGATATTCCCTCCTTGATCTACCAAATAGCCTTCTAGCTTTAAAATATCACCCTGTCTTTGTTGGGTTTGAACCATATTCTTATCGAACTGGTAAGGCAACACCGCTTTTGGACTTAAAGCCGTGATGTCTATTTTTAAAATATCATTTACACTTATGCTGGGATGTTTATAGATTTCATCTACTTTTAAGAGAGAGATGTCATTTATATCTTGAAAGTATAAAATTTCTTTTTTTGTAGCACAACTAAAGAGAAGTGCGCAAAAAATAACGAGAAGTAATAATTTTTTCATAGTTGCAAATATAATCAACTTTTCATTTTAGCAACTATTCTCTCTATATAGTTCTATCCATTTATATTCTAGAATAGCGAAAAAGTAAAAAACTTCGGAAAAATTGACCTAGCATTTTGTAATTTGTTAAAATTTTTTATAACTTTATAAATCTACTAGCCTTATTTAAGATACCTTCGTATTCCAAAAGATTTAGCTGAATGACAGTTGAAAACTCCCTAAAATTACAGTTTTTAAATATTGCTAAACCCTTAGTAAAAAACTATGTTCCAAGAAGGTACATTTTTTTTATTGATGTTTGCATCGCATTTATTGCAGCTCAAAGTGCTTTTTTTCTCATCAACTCTGCTACGGGAGGACAAACTCCAATCCTTACTTTTACATGGCCGCTTTTTGCTATTGTGGGAATACAAGCGCTATATTTTATTATTCTAAAGTCGTATTTTGGCGTAGTCCGTTATTCTAGTTTTAAGGACGTAATAACGCAATTAAAGGTAACGGCTCTTAGTGTAGTCACAATTCTTGTCATTAATCGCATCTATTATCTAACACTTAATGAAAAATTAATTTTAGATTCTGGGGTAATTATCTTTGGCTTTATAACATTTTCTTTACTCTTCTTTTTTAGACTACTAGTCAAAAGAACTTACCAAAGTCTTAATGCTCGTAAAAATTCTTCCAACGCATATATTTTGGGAACAGATAGAGCAGACATAGCGATAGGGGAAGGAATTATCTCAGAACATTCTGGGCCTTTTAATATTCTTGGTTTTATCAACCTGAATGATAAAAAAATGCTTAATCGCATTCACAACCTACCCATTTACAGTATTTCACAACTTAAAGACGCAAATGATATCGCTGCTAAATCTATTATTGTTAGCGACGAAACACTTCAACAAATTAAAAGCAGAAACAATTCTATTTTAGCCGAATTGCTAGATCTAAAATTAAAAATATATAAGTTTCCAAAAATTGAGAATTATGATAGTAAAACTTCTTTTAATTCTTTAAAGGAAATTAAAATTGAAGATCTTTTACAACGTTCTCCTATTAAATTGAATAATTTAAAGTTATCAGCTTTATATAAAGATAAAATTATTTTAGTCACGGGTGCTGCAGGTTCTATTGGGAGTGAAATTGTAAAACAACTAGCGCCATTCGCCCCTAAAAAAATTATTCTATTGGATCAAGCTGAAACTCCACTGCACAGCATCGCTTTGTATTTGGATAAAAATTGCCCACAATTAAATTATGAAAAAGTAATCGCTAACGTAAGAAGTAAGAAGAGACTTAGAGATGTCTATGCTACCCATCATCCCCAGATTGTTTTTCATGGAGCTGCGTATAAGCACGTACCTATGATGGAAGCAAATCCTATAGAATCTTTGAGTGTTAATTTTCATGGAACTCGCAACTTAGCTGAACTTTCTACCGAATTCCAAATTGAACGTTTTGTTTTTGTAAGTACAGATAAAGCCGTTAACCCAACCAATATTATGGGAGCCTCCAAGAGAGCTGCCGAAATTTTTATACAGTCTTTAGCGAAACTGAACCCCGAAACCACTTTTATTACGACCCGATTCGGAAATGTTTTGGGATCTAATGGATCGGTAATTCCTCACTTTAAGAAACAAATTCAAGAAGGCGGACCAGTAACGGTAACTCATCCCGACATCACTCGTTACTTTATGACTATAGATGAAGCTTGCCAATTGGTTTTAGAGGCAGGAGGAATGGGAAATGGAGGAGAAATTTATGTGTTTGATATGGGATCTCCTATTAAAATCATCAATTTAGCTCATCATATGATAAGGCTTACTGGCCTTATTCCTAATAAGGATATCGCCATCCAATTTACCGGCCTAAGACCTGGAGAGAAATTGTTTGAAGAGCTTTTAGCCGATAAAGAAACGACACTGCCTACGCACCATGAAAAGATTATGATTGCTCAAGCAACACATATGTATGATATTTCTCAGGATTCTCAGTTATCCGAACTTTTAAAATATGTAAAACAAAATAACATTTCTGACGCGCTAAAACTGTTAAAACGATTAGTTCCAGAATATCAACCTATCGATTTGGTAGATTTTAAGTTTTCTAGAAGCAATCCTAGTAGTCAAAAAAGAACACCCTATACGGAAGCATACCAAAAAATTTCCGAGAAGTCATAACCGTTTTATTCCTAAGTGGTATTCTAATATTAACGGAATTATACCATTGTCCCAAAAAATAGTAAACAAAACTTCAAACGAAAAAGGCTGTCCTCTGCTAATTTGAATAAAAATACTTCAAATAAAAGCTTTTAGAGCGCAGTTTAGAGGAGTCAAAAATGTAGAATTCTTCCTCTATTGATTAACTATAATTTTTGCATAAAACTAAAATCCCACAACTTTCTGACTTGATCCGGTATACCTAAAAGCATACTTTAAAAAAGCAAAACCTCCCCCAAACAAAAAAAGCCTCTCCCTATAACAGGAAAAGCTCTTCATTGGTTTAACACTACTTAAACCTAGATGCCAAGTCTTCACTTGACATACACAACACAACTTCGTAAAAAAAGCCTCAATAAAATATTGAAGCTTTTTACTCCCAATGATTTGGGATTGCGGTCTGGACGAGACTCGAACTTAACCTCTCTTATCACTAATCTAAAGTAAGTTACAATTTAATAAAATTGTTTCTACCTTTTTGCATACCTTTTAGTACCTCAACTAATTCTATAAATCTTTAGTTAAACATTATTAATAACTAGCTCAAGAAAATCTTCTTAGAACTAATACATTAAAATTAAATAATTTAGTTTTTTCATTTTTCTCTTTTTAGTGATCAATTTATAATAACTCTTATTCTATAGTATAAGTATCTTGATGAATACTGTACATAAATACTTGATTATTAGAAATTTCTAATTCAGTTGAAAGTACCTGTAAATCTAAAGCCACATCTTTAATACGAACACCACCAATATGGGTTTCTCCATTGTCTATTACCTCATACTTAAAACCTATCTTATCATAGCACTCTAATACCTGTACTTGAACAACATCTGTATTAGTTTGTGTATTAACAACTGTTGTAGAAATATCACCATTAACATCACTTGAATAATAAGTGATTTTCAAAGGAAATGCTTCCGCGGGCGTACTATACCCACCAATGGAAATTTCAAATTCTCTAGCCTCCTGCATATCATCATAACAATTCTCTTCATTGTGTTTATAATGTCTTATTACATTGTTGTTTGAATTATTGGAATAAAATCTTGTTAATTCAAGAGTACAATCATTAAGTAGTTTAAAATAATGCTTTAAAGTTGGATTATTCTCCCAATTATTATCCCACTCTTCATCTGAATCAGGGTAATATTCAATTAGAACATTATCATCTATTACTTTCCAAGCTCCTTCATAAGTCCAAGTCTGACTTCCATTTTCATCATCTCTAGTATTTACATATATAGCAGTGCCATCAGATTTATAAGTATATGTATTGCCATCTAAGTTTGGAGATTCATCCCAAATTCCAATTATTGCGGAGTTTGTATTATTGCCATCTAGGTTAGCTACTTCATCATCTTCACTTGAACAGCTTAGAGTTAGCCCTATGCTTAGCAGTAAAATTAAATAGTTTAGTTTTTTCATTGTTTAAATTTTTAAAGGTTAGTATTTATTATTTTTAATATTCATCTGAATAAGTGAATTAGTGATTCTTTCTGATTTTTATAATAGGTAAACTGGGGTAACAGGATAGTACTAGTAAGAAATAGTCATTATTTAATTTGATTAAACTAATTGCCATCCTATTAATATAAATATATGGCCGTGCCTCTTTTATATTTGGGTCTTGAAATAAATTTTCATCTTCTGGTAATTCTGCATTAATAGACTCTTCAAAATGATTAAACAAACTGCTATGAAATCTGTAACTCACTGTTTCCAATGCATTTTTATTAAACCATAAGTAACAGGTAGACTCTAAAATTCTTTCAAACAAAAAGATTTCCGAATATCTATAACTTCTGTAAAAAAACAAATTGTCAGTATACTTTTTCTTTAACTCTAAATCAATATTTATTTGATGAAAAGGAGTGCCTATTTTATAAGGGAGAGAGTCTAAGAGATTCATAAATACTAGAACTTTATTTTAAATATTAAAGGTAATTCTTGTTATAGGTTTCTTTTTGATTTACTTAGATTTTTAAGTTTTATCTCGTACTCTTCCTTACTTAGAACACCAGCTTTATAAGCTCTTTCATATTTAGCAGACATACTGTCTTTATGGTGCGCTTTCTTAACATTATCTACAAGCTCATTAAACTCTTTAGAATAGTCAGTTTGTATTTTTCTTAAAGGAAGATAATATTCAGTACTCTTTACACTTTCATTAGTTATTCCAGTAGTTATTTCTTTTAAGGAAGATAATTTTTCTCTTGTTTTATCATTTAGTAATTTAATTTCTGCTCTTTTAACTCTTGGCACCTTATATAATGTTTTACCAAGTCCTAATACAATAAGTGCTGAATGAAATTCAATAAAACCTAAAACAAACCATAAAAAGCCATTTCTGTTCATTTTTACAGCCTCAATTGAAACATAGTAGGCTAATAATCCTTTTATGAAAATAATGGTTGCAAAAAAAGCCCACCTAGGAATAGAAAAAATAATTAAAGAATACCAAGCTATGACTATAATGGGAATACTAATTAGAGCTATTTTAATTAAATCCTTATTTATTGGCTCAATAACTTTGGTAATTTTATCTATTTTCTCAGCTCCTGAAATAGCTAAAAAAATTAAGGTGAAAATAATTATTGCAATGATATAAGGCAAAAGTAATGTAACTGAATATTGGGTAATTTCTTCCATATTGTTTGTTATTAATTAAGATTAAATGTTGCCATATACGGCATTAAGGTTGACAAATATAAACTTTTCCTTGACAAATAAGACAAGTATGGAAAAGTCAGAAGTACTAAGACTAACTGGTAAAAAGATTCTAAAAATAAGAGAGCAAAAAGGGTTTACGCAATTAGATCTAGCAGCTAGAATACAAGGTGATTTTGATACTACCAATGTTTCTAGAATTGAATCTGGAAGAACTAACCCTACCATATATACTCTTTACAGAATAGCTGAAGCTTTAGAAGTTTCCTTAGCTGATTTAGTAATTAATGAGGTTAAAGATTAAAAATAGCTATTAGATAGTTCTATGCTTTAAAGCTCCATTTTTTACTTCTATTTACCTTTTAGGTTACTAAATCATTTAAAACCTCATCAATATACTCAATTTTTTAAAGTTTTAGCTATAGTATAATATCTATGATATTTATAACCTCAACACATAAGCTTCTAATGAGGCTAATCTACACAAACATACACATACACAAATTGCAGGAATTGCAGGAATTGCAGGAATTGCAAATTTTGCAGTTATTGCAACCTACCCTCATCAGCTAGACTATAATAAGACTCTTTTGTAATGATTAAATGATCTAGTAATTTTATATCTACTGTATCAGTAGCTTTAATAAGTCTAGAGGTAAGTTTTAAATCTGCTTGACTTGGTTTTAAATTGCCACTTGGGTGATTATGCACTAAAATAATACTGGTTGCTATAGCTTTAAGAGCTACACTAAGTATTAATTTAATATCTACTATAGAAGAAGAAACACCTCCTTTAGATAGACTATAAATGCCTACTACTCCATTTGCTCTATTCAATAAGATTACTTTTACTTCTTCTTGAAGCTCAATTATATCCTTATCCCAATTATTTAAAGCTATTGTATAGGCATCTGCACTACTAGAAGCTTTTAGGTGAGCACTATGTTCATTTATATAAGAAACTTTAATCTCTGATATTTTCATAATTCATCATAAATTAAAAAGTGTCCAAAACCCGAATGCATATATAATACAGTTGCGAGAATTGGACACTTAGATTAATAATAATACTAGCTTTAAAAACTAGTCTAGTTAGAAGAAAAATATTTAAAGTTTACACATCTGCATACTCTCCATTACTGGAAAAAACATTCTCATCTACTTCTAAGTTTTGATTGATTGAAAGCTCTTCTTCTAGTTGAGAGGTTTCTTTAGAAGGAACATATACCCATCTATGATGTAATAAGATTTCCTCTCCTGTTTCCTTAATTAAATAAGCATAAGGTTCTACCTCTTGCTTCTCTATTTCTCCAGGCATTTCTGTTCCAATTAGAGACTTACAGGTTTCTTCTTCAAAGGTAGAAGACACCCAAGCTTTTTTTACTGTAGCATAAAACTGATTAGTAGATTTGCTCTTAATCATTTCTATACTTCCTTGAAGCTCTAATAAATAAAAAGATGTGTCATCATCTCTCTTTAATTCTTTGTAGTTAGTGATACGTACCATTGGTTTATAATTTTTGAGTTGAATAAAATTCCTTTCCTAGAAACACTTTGAAGTTAAAACTTGCTATCACCTAAGTTTTAAATACACCTCAACAATAAAATTCTATATAAAAAGGACGCGGGGGAGTTTCCCTGCAAAAATAAGTGGGGGTTGTTTATGAGGTATTCTTGCACTCTTAAAAGCTTTCTGAAAAATTTTTTTATAAATTAATTTTTAAAGTCTTAAGCTTTGTATATTTAAAATTCTAACTAACTACTCAGAATGTCATTATTTCAAGATACTGTTGTAAAAAAATATTTACAAGCCCTAGACCAAGCAACTATAGAAGCAAAATGGGAACAGTTTAATGCCTATTTTAAAAATCCAGAGATACAAACCAATATAAGAAATAGCAAAGAAGAGCAATTTCAGGAAGGGTTTTTAAGAGAGCTCTTTGTTAAGGTTTTAGGCTATACTCTAAATCCCAATCCAGATTTTAACCTCAACACAGAGTATAAAAATGTAAAGGATTCTAAAAAAGCTGATGGAGCTATTTTAGTAAACAACCAAGTTAAAGGAGTCATTGAACTTAAGGGTACAGAAACTACAGACTTAGCAAAAATAGAAGCACAAGCTTTTGGTTATAAGAACAACCAACCAAAATGTCTCTATGTAATCACTTCAAACTTTGAAAAAATAAGGTTCTACATAGAAAATGCTATTGAGCATATAGAGTTTAATTTATTTACTCTTACAAAAGAAGAATTTAAAATTTTGTATTTAATTCTAGGCTATGAACATATAAGTAAGAATCTAGCCAAGAAAATAAAGGATGAATCACTTAGCCAAGAAGACAAAATTACCAAGGAGCTTTATAAGGACTATTCTTTATTTAAGAAAGAACTGCATCACAATTTAGCAGAATTAAATCCTAACTATGACGCCTTACTACTGTTTAAAAAATCACAAAAACTTTTAGATAGGTTCTTGTTCTTATTCTTTGCAGAAGATAGAATGCTCTTACCTCCTAACTCTGTTAGACTAGTTTTAAGTGACTGGAAAGATTTGGTAGATAGAGATGTAGATATACCTCTTTACTCTAGATTTAAAAAGTATTTTGGTTATTTAAATACAGGCTTTAAAGGGAAGCGCTATGATGTATTTGCATACAATGGAGGTTTATTTAAACCTGATGAGGTACTAGATGACATAAAGATAGACAATGACTTACTGTATAAGCATACTAAGAAACTTTCTGAATATGACTTTCAAAGTGAAGTAGATGTAAATATTCTAGGACATATTTTTGAAAACTCTTTAAATGAGATTGAAGAGATGCAGGCTGAATTAGAAGGACAGGCTGTTGACAAATCTAAAAGTAAAAGAAAAAAAGATGGAGTTTTCTATACTCCCAAATACATTACCAAATATATAGTTGAAAACACAGTAGGAAAACTTTGTGAAGAGAAAAGAGCATTACTAGATATTACAGATGAAGCTTACCAACCTGCTACTAAAAGAAGTAGAAAAAAGTTAGATAATATAACAACCTATAGAGACTGGCTGTTACAACTTACTATTTGTGACCCTGCCTGTGGTTCTGGGGCTTTCTTAAATGAAGCTTTAAATTATTTAATAGCAGAACATAGGTATATAGATGAACTCTCTGCTAAATACAATAAGGATGCTTTAATGCTTAGTGATGTAGAAAAAGGTATTTTAGAGAACAATCTTTTTGGAGTAGATCTAAATGAAGAAAGTGTAGAAATAGCTAAACTTTCTTTATGGTTGAGAACAGCGCAAGCCAATAGAAAATTAAATGACCTCAACCATAATATTAAATGTGGCAATTCTTTAATTGATGACCCAGAAGTAGCAGGAGATAAAGCTTTTAATTGGGAAAAGGAGTTTCCTCATATTTTTGAAAAAGATGGATTTGATGTGATTATAGGTAATCCTCCTTATGTGCTTTGTCAACCTTCAAATACAGAAGATAAAATTCTAAACTATCTTAAGAAATTCGAGGTTGCAAGTTATAAAATAGATTTATTCCATTTATTTTTTGAAAAATCTATATCTATTTTAAACAAAAATGGGAAATTAGGCTTCATAACACCTAATACATATTTAAACAATAAATACATTAAGCCATTACGTAATTATATTTTAGATAATACTTTTATTAATAGTATTATTAACTATAAGGATCAGATTTTCATAGATGCTGGTGTAGATGTAGCAACTATTATTTTAACGAAAAGGAATAGTAAAAATGATAGTATCGAAACATTCGAAGTTCAAGACCTAAAATTAAAATTTCTAGGTCATAAGAAACAAAATAACTGGGAAAAAGATCAAGAAAGTATTTTTAACCTTAATAAGGAGATTAATATAAATTTAAAAAACTCAGTTTTATTAGGGGATATTGCTTCAGTTACTTTTGGACTACAGACTAAAGATAAAAAAACATATGTCTCTGCTGTGAATAATGGTGAAGACTGGGAAGCCTGTTATACAGGTAAAGATGTTAATAAATATTTTTTACCTAAAGCTTCTTTATTTTTTCTAAATCTTCCAAATGAAGTAAAAGCAGGAGGGTCTTGGAATATGGATTTTCATCACTCTAAAAAGATTGTTGTAAGACAAGTAGGTAACCCTGAACCTATTTTTGCATTTGATAATTATGGCATTGCTACTTTAAATACTATGTATAGTATAGTTTTGATTAATATCAATTATAATTACTTTTATCTTTTAGCTCTTCTGAACTCGGCTTTAATTAAGTCTTATTTTCTATCAAAATATTCTGATGGAAAGCAATTATTTCCAAAAGTTAAAGGGTTCCAATTAAAAAAGTTACCTATCAAAATAGCAACTAAAGAAACTCAAGAACCTTATATAAGACAAGCAGAATTAATGCTTTCTTTAAACAAAGACTTACAAGATGCATCTACTAGATTTATAAGAACTCTAAAAAGGAAGTTTCCAGAACAATTAGAAAAAACATCTAAAAAACTAGATAACTGGTATGAACTGGATTTTACAGAATTCATAAAAGAGCTAAAAAAGAAAAAAATAAAACTCTCTTTGGGGGAAGAAGCAGATTGGGAAGATTACTTCTTAGTAGAACAGCAAAAAGCTCAAGCATTACTAAATCAAATAAACCATACAGATAAAGCAATAGACCAAATGGTATATGAGCTTTATGATTTAAATGAAGAGGAAATTGAAATAATTGAGAATAGCTAGATTATGAATATAAATGAATTTAAGAAAACTCAATAATTAAATAATACTATGCCAAAACTATTCACAACTGATAATAATGTTAAAGTAATCTGTGACAATGGTCAAGATATAACTTTAAGTAAATTTAAGAATGCAAATAAAGATTACCAAACAAAATTTATTAATGTAACTAATAAAGTATATTCAAGATATGATTTAGTTTATCTAGAAATTGAAGGTTCCACATATGGTGTGTCTATTGAAGCTTTAAAAGCTGCAATAACAAATGTTGAAAGAACTTACTCTCCTAAGGGAGCTATCAAATAAATATAGAATAACTAAAGCTATGCCATAAAAAGTGCTCGAAATATATCTAAATAAAATTGAGATAATTGAGAATAGCTAGATTTGTATTAGTGAAGAGGAATACTTAGATAAAAAAAATAGCCCAACCTCTAATTAAAGAAATTGGGCATCACTCAACTCAAAAACCAATGATAATTCTCATCACCATTGATAGCCTTAATGAGTCCATTAGAAAAATCAAAAGCATTGATATTCCTATTTAAAAAAGTGTCAATATAACTACTCTTATTAGCCTGTGTGAAGAGGTTATATACCTTCCAAAGATTAATATCTCCTTTTGCATTTCTACAAAAAGATTCATCTGTATAATAATCTTTAGCTACAGTAGAGATTTGTCCATCATTCATTAATAAATCAGGAATTAGTATTCTCTCTTGTTTAGGTAAATAGTTATACAATCTAGCTCTTCCTATGAGCTGGGCGAATTGATGTTCAGTAAGATTGTAATTTGCTAAATCTTTTAAAGTACGCATATGATCTATAGCCTTGTAGTCACTAATAACTTTAGTGATTTTAGATTTCATACTGTCTAAACTATCAGCTTTAAGCTCTTCTACATATCCATCACTAGACACACATAAATTGCAGCAAACCAAATTTTGAAATCCTATAAAGAATTTAAATTTCTCATAGGTTTTCTTATTGTATAAATTCTCTTGGTTGTAGGCTCTAACCCCTCCTAGAGTTAAAGCAATTCTATTTCCATCTATTACAGATGTTACTGAAGGTATGCGTATAATAAAAGCCATTCTTTCATAATACACAGTCCTTTCCTCATCAAGCAGCTCTTTTGCTGGCTTATAAATGGCAGAAGGCACTCTACCTTTAATTTGATGAGAAACCCTTATTTCAGGGTTCTCAATAGTCTCTCTTTTAAAGGTTTTACCTATACACTCCTGAACAACCTCAACAAACTCTTGATGTGCAATGGTTTTTTCATTGTCTTTACTAAATACAGGTATAATACAATCATTTTTTAAATGGTTCATATTAACCTCTATAGTATTAGCTTCTATAAAAGGTTTATTCTCAAAGGATGGTATAGTTGGATGATTAAGTCTAGGTACACTAGATTCTATAATAGGTCTATTTTTGATTACTGGTAGTAGTTCCATTTTGATTAAAGTTTTTAGGGTTTAACAATATTTCATTAGTTTGTAAATTATCTTTTTGATTTTTAAAGTCATATTCAAGGAGCTCTCTCCAAGGCTTATAATGAATGTATAATTGCCTTAGCAACTCTATATCTTTACAGTCTTTGATTTTAGCTCTAGCTTCTTCTAGATTAGTACCACTATTGCACCATTCAAGTATCTTCTTTCCTGTAGCAGGGTTAATAGTAAACTCTGGTTTATTTATATACAAACCTGTTCTATCCTTACTTGAAATAGCAAAGTGCTTACTATCAATATTAAATAGAATAGTAAACTCATAGTCTACTCCATCTTTTTGTACTGCTTTAAGTCCTACTTTTTCAGGAATATATTTACCATCTTTTTTATTTAAGACATATTCTTGTTTAGTACGCATAGTAGCTACAATGTGAGCATCTGCTTGAAGTATTTTATTTATAAAAGCTTTATGCAATGGCATTACTTTAGCCCAATTAGCAAAGCTATTTCCTGCTAAGCTTGAGTGGTAGTCTATAAGGTAATCCCAACAATGTGAAATACTGTCTATAATTATAACATCCATTTCTGCTTGTAGGCAAACATCTATAGCTTTGATGTATTTTTCTGGAGTAAAAGGAGACTCTAATGTAAGTACATTGTAGTTTCCTAAATGAGCATATAAATCTGCTGAACCATTTTCTGTATCTATAATGGCTACTTTAGATAAATCCTCATTGCTTAATCCTTGTGCTAATAATAAACTGCTGTAGGTTTTCCCTGATCCAGCAGCTCCTTGTAAAGCCAGTTTAATCTTAGCTTTTTTTCTTTCTGATTGTCTTAGTTTCATAATGTATTGGTTTTTAAAAATTGGTTAAAATGTTAAAGTTTAGGGTAGATTCAAGTTTTAGCTATTAGCTAATACTTGAGCTAAGTACTTGATATTGTGCGAAAAATTTAGTAGCTTTGTGCATCAAACAAATGATACAAAAACTACTACTGAAGTAGTCCTCGTCCAGAGTTCCTGCGTTATTAAATTCTATATTTATAAGGTTGGGGAGATTTTAAAAGAACCCCTTGCATCATTGTAGAAGACTATAAGAAAATCATTCTACTCATCTATATAAGATAAGGTTGTGCTAGCTTTGAAGGCGTAATTTTGCTAATCTATAAAACACCTCCTTTTAAAGACTAGATACTGAGATTAAAAAAATCGTCCACAATTGATATACGTATAGTATAGGGAATTCAATAGTGGACGATTTTCCATCCTTAATCTTCTAATATGCTGTTAATTTCATCATTTAACTCATCATAATCAATATTAGAATCTCTCAAATGTTCTTTTAGATTCAAAATGGCTTGTTCAATATATTTTTCTTTTGAATTGAACTCAATTTTACTGCTATGAGAAGGTAATATTTTAAGAGAAGAAACACTTACTACAAAGGCTCTATTGTTATTCTCTAATACAATTTTACTCATAGATTCGATGTGATTAATATTAACGAAGTCTTCAAGTAATATTTTATAAAAGGCTTTAAGTTTACTCTCAATTGTAGTTTTCAATTCTATTCGTTTTATAAAATTGAAAATATTATTTGCTAATAATGTATCATTTGGAATTAACCTCTCTAACTCCCTGAATTTCAATACATCAATTTCATCTAAAAAGTCATCTTGTATATTGTTAGGTAAATAAAAATAATGCTCCCCTCTTGTATCATATTCACCTATATAATGAATTAGCTTATCTCTAAAGAAGTTTAGTAATTTATAGAATTTAATCCTATTCTTTAGTGTTTCATCATCTTCAATTTGTGTTTCATCCAAATCTTTAAATAGAGATATTTGGTTTAAAAAGTATACACTTCTAGTAATCTTAAAATCACTATCAACATTAAATTTATGACGGTAATATTCTTTAATAGCAAAACTTAATAGATTAGATTCAAATGTTTTATTTTTAAATGGTCTTATCTTTTTTTCTTTATTTTCATCCAAATAAACTAGAGTAAATTTCTTGAACAAAAACTCTCGTAATTCATCATAAAAAAATTGAAAAGTAAAATAAATTGAGGTGGTATCAACGCTATAGTACTTATAGCAATAATCTTTTAATTTTTCTTGGAAATCCTCTTTTGAAAAATACAAAACAGGTTTTATTTTCAATTCAACTAGCTTGCAATTTACAAATTGATTAGTCAATGCTGCATAGGTAACATAAGTGCTAATATCCTCTCCAAAATATAAATATTTTGAAGCTAAGTAATCCTCTCCCTTTTCAATTTTAAATTGATCATAAGTTGGGTATTTAAGAATAGGTAAGTGCTCTCTTTCTATAGACTCTATATGATTTATTTCACTCTCTAAGTTACCAAACAAGTCTCTTTCATAATACAGTCTCATAAGAGTGTCCTGACTATCTAGCTTAAAATATTTACCTTTCTTTCTAGGCTCTTTATAATATTCAACCTCATCAAAAATACTTTTAAAAAATTCTTTTTGCTCCTGATTCATTTGACTATAGCTTAGAGAAGCATAATCAAACTGTTCTGGCTCTGGCAAAACAATATGTATGTCCTCATTAGTTCTTTGCCTCGCTATAGCCTGTATTACTGAATTTATTCCTCCTGAAAATATGCCATATTTATTTCTGAAACCTAACTTTGTAGCTCTTGGTGGCATTATAATTATAAATGCGTGATTATCTTTTTTTATACTTACCCCTGTTTTAAAATTAGTCCCTACATTACATTTAGTATTATCAAACAGGTTAGCTGGTTCTAAGTTTTGCATTCTTACATTATGAACCAATTGGGATGTACAGTCTTTAATTTCGCCATAATTACTCTTTAAGAGTGCCCCTATTTCTTCTTTAGGATCAATTAAAGATTTAGCTAATGATTTAGAATAACTAAGTATATCAATATTTTTATTTTGAGATACTAGCTCCTTTATTAAATGATTTATTTGTAGAGTAGTACTGTTGAACATATAGTCCGTAGAATAATGCAGATATAATTTACTTTGTTTTGCAGGAAACCTAACTCTTTCAGACTCTATTATACTTATATTCTTATTTGTTAATTCAGCGAGATACTTAATAACTGTCTTTGAAGCCTCATTATATGTAGCACTTAAAATAAAATTTTTATGTATCACTCCTCTCCACTTCCATAAATTAAAAATATACTCCATTTTAAAATTATGATATGAGTCGTGTATTTCATCATATATAAAAATTACTTTAATCTTATTCTCAACACAGTAATCTCTCAATGAATTGATATATCTTCTTTTTGCAGAAGAGTTAATAAATGCTTCTTCCCCTGGGTTACCCAGTAAAGTGTTTGCAGTTACTACTTGAACAAATCTATTTAAGAAGTCCGGAAATTCTTCTCTCCCTAGTCTAGCATAATTAAAAATTTGAGAGTCTGGTATTCCTGCTTGTTCAATGTCATCACAATATTGTTTTACCAAACTTACAAAAGGAGAGGCTACAAAAATTAAGAACTTCTGTTCCTCCTCTTGCATTAGAGTATAATATCTTTTAATAGTTTGAATTATAGCATAAGACTTGCCTTGTCCTACAGCAGCATTCACAACTACTGTATTTTTGTGTTCTAAATTTATTTTACTTTGAAACTCATTATTTATAAAACCACTAGAATCAGGTGAAATAATAACTTTAGCTCCACCATTCTCTACAGTAAAGGGCTGACTTTCCGCATTCTCTGTATTTGATCTAGAAGTGACAGTAAAATCATCAGGATTTATTTCTTTAAATTCAATTGGGTAATTTTCAAAAGGAGAGTTATTTATAAGCATAGGTATATTTTAGACTGTGCCATAAAAATAATATAACACAGTCTAAAAGCATTACTTTTCTTTAAGCTTTTCACTTAATTTTAGAATATGCTCACTAACCTTATTCTGAACAATCTTTCCATAGTGAGACTCAGTGACTCTAATACTACTATGCCCTAAAAGTTCAGAAACAATCTCCATTGGTACATCATTGTATAAAAGAACAGTTGATGCAAAGGTTTTTCTGGCCATATGATGTGTTAAGTTCTTATTTACCCCAACAATAGCAGCTACTTCTTTCAAATAGGAATTAAACCTTTGGTTGCTAATTATTGGCAACACATACTCTTCATCTACATCTGAGTATTTCTGAATAATTTTTAAAGCTTTAGCTAAAACAGGAACAGATATAGTTTTATCTGTCTTTTTTCTCGTCATTTGAATCCACAACAAATTATCAAAACCTTTTATTAGGTGTTCTTTTTTCAAACTAGCCATTTCTTTATAAGCTAAGCCTGTATAGCAACAAAAAACAAAGCAATCCCTAACTGCATCTAGTCTAACTTGAGTTATTTTTTTATGTTCTAGTAACCCTAATTCTTCTTGATTAAGATAAATAACCTTCTTTCTTACCTTTTTAGGTTTATGTGCATAAAATGGATTCTTATCTATTATTTGTTCCCCTACAGCTGCCCTAATCACACTCTTAAACCTTTGAGTAGCCTTATTAACAGTAATCTGCTGATGCTTCTTTTCTGTCTTTAAGAAGAACTCAAATTCACTTAAGAAGTTCATTGTAAGGTTATTTAAAAGCACATCACTTTTGTCATATTTCCATTTCACAAACTCCTTTAAATGATTAGAAATATATAAGAATTTGTTCCAAGTAGCCTGATTAAGCTCTATATCTATTAGTTTTTTCTTTTTAGCTAACTCTAGATTATAGTATTCTATAACACCATATTCATTAGATTTAGTTTCTCCTTTAAACTCCTTATAAATGTCATTCACTGTAAATGGAGTTTGAGAAATCTTAAGCTTTAGAAAAACTGATTTTATCTCTGAACTAATAATCTCTAACTGATCATTAATTTGGTTATCCTTAGAAACTTGCTTCTTAGCATCCCAGTCAATTTCTTCTAAAGATATACCTGTAGAAAACTGTTTGCGCTTTTTATTATAGGTTAACCTACAAATTACTGAACATTTATTTCTCTTGTTCTTTTTTGATTTTTGTAAATAAAATAAAATTGAAATCTTGTAGTCGTACATAATTATAATTTTGTAAGACCTACAGAAATAGATGGATAAGGATTAGTAAAAGGGTATACCTAATTTTATTTAGGGTATACCTAAAAGCATACCTTAAAAGAGAAAAACCTCCCCCAAACAAAAAAAGCCTCTCCCTATAACAGGAAAAGCTCTTCATTGGTTTAACACTACTTAAACCTAGATGCCAAGTCTTCACTTGACATACACAACACAACTTCGTAAAAAAAGCCTCAATAAAATATTGAAGCTTTTTACTCCCAATGATTTGGGATTGCGGTCTGGACGAGACTCGAACTCGCGACCCCCTGCGTGACAGGCAGGTATTCTAACCAACTGAACTACCAGACCGTTGCTTAATTGCGAGTGCAAATATAGATGCTTTTATCAATCCACCAAAATTATTTTAAGATTTTTTTCAATTACTTTTTAATCTATCATTTAAATTTTTGTCTTTCAATAAGATAGGTAGTCAAAATATTATTTAAATTTTTATGGATATCTACCGGAACATATTTTATTCGGTATTGAAGACACATTTGAGCCAAATGCAGCATATAATCTTTTACCTCTTTTTGGTAGGCTTCTTTTACGTTTTCGGCGTAAAGCGGAATCACCTCTCCTGTTTCAACATCCGTAAAGCGCTTCGGAGCTTCATCAAAATTAAAATTAACCTCTTTCTCTTGATCAAAGGTATGAAACAACACCAACTCGTGCTTATTATACTTTAGATGCCTTAAAGCCTCAAATAAGCGCTGCTCGTCTTCGTTTGATTGAAACATATCCGTAAACAAAAAAATCAAAGAACGTCGCTTTACTTTTTCAGCAATTTGGTGTAAATAGGTATATGTTTCGGTTTTTCGCTGCTGCGGAATTGTTTTCAGAGTTTCTTCCAATTGATGCAATAACAATTGAAAATGACGTTCACTTCCCTTTTCTGGCAAGTAATACTCGTATTCTTCACTATAAATACTTAAACCCATAGCATCTCGCTGCTTTTTTAGCAACTTCATCAAACTTGCGGTAGCCAAGGCTGCAAAACCAATTTTATTATATTCTTTTAGACTCTGCTGCTTTAACTTGGGATAATGCATAGATGAAGAATTATCTATAATCACATGACAACGTAAATTGGTCTCTTCTTCATAACGTTTTGTATATAGTTTATCTGTTTTTGCGTATAGCTTCCAATCTATATGCTTGGTACTTTCGCCATTGTTATAAATCTTATGTTCTGCAAATTCTGCCGAGAAGCCGTGAAACGGACTCTTATGCATCCCTGATATAAAGCCCTCCACAATTTGATTCGCCAAATGGTCTAGGTTTCCAAAACCTTCACTTTTATTGATTTCCTCTTGCAGCTTCATATTTAAATTGCTTTTGAATAGTGTTCGATCTAAAAATAAAAAAGGTTTAGCAGTTAAGCTAAACCTTTTTTATATAATACCACTTTTCTTTTGAAAGTGAATGTATTAAAAATACCAATTATAATAATTCGTCAATTGCTTTTGCATAGGTATCCTTTGGAGAAACCCCAACTTGGCGCCCCACTAATTCCCCTTTATTAAAAACCAAAACGGTAGGGATGTTTCTTACACCATATTTTGAAGCAAATTCTTGGTTTGCATCTACATCAACTTTTCCTACTACTGCTTTTCCATCGTAGTCTTTGCTAATTTCGTCAATGATTGGTCCAACCATTCTACAAGGTCCACACCAAGCAGCCCAAAAATCTACCAATACAGGCTTATCACTGTTTAATACTTTTTCTTCAAAATTAGCGTCTGTTATCTCTAATGCCATAATTTAAAATTTTATTATACTACAAAAATAGTCAAAAATTTTACATCTACCTTACACTTAGGAATGGGTTTCTATTATTCGTCCATCAATTTAAGTTATACTTTGTATTTCATCAATTCTTTTCAATATAATTTTGGGAAAGTTGAACTCGAAATTGAAATAAAACTCATTCGCAGAAAGAAGCGCAGCGAAACGAAGCATCTTTTTGTTATGAAAGCTTGAGATATCTCAACCGTTCCTCCTTCGAAATGACAGAGAAGTCTCCTAAGTCATATGTCTAATAATCTTAGGTTTAAAGTTTACATTCTATTTTCTATTTTCTAGTCTCCACCTACTCACCTCTCATGTCTAAATACTAAAATCGGTGGCTGGGTGATTTTCCAGAGAAAATTGTATCGAAGCCTCACTTTTTAAATTTTGCTGTTTTACTGTCTTTTTAATTCTATTTTCTAATTACTGAAATCGCTAACTGAACGACTTTCTTAAGCCCGAAAATTCGGCATGTATGAAGCCAGACTTTTTAGTTTTAAAATTCTATTGATAAGATTCCTCCACTCGTCGGAATGACAGTATAGCGAAGAGAAGTCTAATTCCTCATTTATCAAAAAGTTGGCTGCGTGATTTTCCAGAGAAAGTTGTATAGAAGACTAACTTTTTAAATTTATTATTCCTGTTGAAATTTCTATTCTCAACCACCCCGTTTCCACAGGTGGAAACACCCCTCCTTTTTTAAAGAGGGGAGCTTTTAATTTTGGAATTTTTTGAGTATTTAAAACGCTGTTGTCAGGTTGAGGATTTCTATTATCACAGTGACAGGAAAGGAGGGAAATTGAAGCTGAAATTGAATTCAAAAACTTTTTTAAGTATAATTCTCATACATCTAATGTCTTGGTTCTATATTCTAGAATCTTATTCAGAGATAATTAATTCAATTTATACTTAATATTTTGTGATTCCAATTCTGTGATTAACTCTTCACAAATTTTTACTTTCTGTCGTTTGCTAGGCATATGTAGTTTAATTTTCTCTTGAAGTTCATACACTACAAAATTGAGCAAATGATCCCCTTTATACATATGAAACAATTCTTGAAGAGAAATAATTTGTTGTTCAGTTAAATCATCTACATCCAATTGAATGGTAAGTTTTTTCGCATTCTCTCCTACCACATCGTGCAACAAATTAAAACCTCTAAACTGTATTCTAGCATCTCCTCTTTTTCCGGTGTCTTTATTTACCCAGCCTTCTTTTACAAAAAGCCGAATCTGCACAAAGTTATTGATCATTAAAAAATGACGGTACTTTAAATACTCCTCGCCAAAAATTCTAAATTCATAAGATTCATGGTAATCTTCTACCGTAAATAGAGCCCAACCCTTTCCGTTTTTGCTAACTCTATGTTGTACATCGCTAACCGCTACGCCTAAGGTAAGTTCCTTATTTATCTGCGTGTTTAGATCACTTAAATACCCCAAAGAAGAATTACAGAAATATTTCATTTCTAATCTAAAATCATCTAGCGGATGCCCAGAAATGTAAATACCCACCACTTCTCTTTCTTTACGGAGTTTTTCCATAGTGCCCCATTCTTCGCACGGCGGAACCACGGGTTCCGGAATTTGGACATCGCTCGCCTCGCCAAATAAACTTACCTGAGAAGAATTTTGATTTTCTTGATATTTGGCCGCATACTTTACCACTTTTTCCAAAAAAGTAATGCCATCGCCTTCTTCGTGGAAATATTGCGCTCTATGTGTAGGCTTAAATCCGTCAAAACCTCCTGCCAAAGCTAAACTTTCAAATGCTTTTTTATTGGCAGCTCGTAAATCTATGCGTTTTGCCATATCAAAAATAGAGCGGTAATTTCCGCCTTCCTTTCTGTTTTCAACAATGGTTTGTACAGCTCCGCTTCCTACGCCTTTAATAGCTCCCATTCCAAAACGAACTGCATTGTTTTTATTTACTGAAAATTTAAAATAAGATTCATTTACATCGGGACCTAATACCTCCAATTTCATCCGTTTGCATTCTTCCATAAAGAAAGTTACGTTCTTAATGTTGTTCATATTATTAGAAAGTACTGCCGCCATATATTCGGCTGGGTAATGCGCTTTTAAATAAGCCGTTTGGTAAGCAATCCATGCATAGCAAGTAGAGTGCGATTTATTAAACGCATAACTCGCAAAAGCTTCCCAATCTTTCCAAATTTTCTCTAGTTTTTCGGGATCGTGACCTTTCTCTGCCGCCTGATTAATAAACTGAGGTTTCATCTTATCAAGTACCGCTTTTTGTTTTTTCCCCATCGCTTTACGCAATACATCGGCTTCACCTTTTGTAAAATTGGCGAGCTTCTGGGAAAGCAACATCACTTGCTCTTGGTAAACCGTAATCCCGTAAGTTTCTTGCAGGTATTCTTCCATATCCTCCAAATCATACGTAATCTCTTCGTCGCCGTGTTTTCGTGCAATAAAACTAGGAATATATTCCATAGGACCAGGTCTATACAAAGCATTCATCGCAATGAGATCCTCAAAAACAGTAGGTTTTAACGCCTGCATGTGCTTTTGCATTCCGGGTGATTCATACTGAAATATTCCTACGGTTTCTCCACGTTGAAACAATGCATAAGTTTCTTCATCGTCTAGCGGAAAGTTTTCGGGATCCAAATCAATTCCATGTCTCCCTTTCACAATTTTTACGGTATCTTTAATGAGCGTAAGGGTTTTTAATCCCAAGAAGTCCATCTTTAATAAGCCCGCGTCTTCTACAACTGAGTTGTCAAACTGAGTTACATACAAATCTGAATCTTTGGCTACAGACACCGGTACATAATTAGTAATATCACCAGGAGTAATAATCACCCCACAAGCATGAATGCCAGTATTTCTAACCGAACCTTCTAAAATTCTAGCTTGATTCACCGTCTGCGCCTCCAAATCACTCCCTTCAGAAATATTGAGCAATTCATTTATCTTATCTACGTCTTCACTTCTAAATTTAGCTTTAATTCCCTTTTCATCTAAAGCAAAAATTTTGTGTAGCTTAGACATTTCAGGAATTAATTTTGCAATGCGGTCGGCGTCACCTAAAGGCAAATCCAATACTCTTGCAGTATCTCGTATTGAAGATTTTGCAGCCATAGTTCCGTAAGTAATAATTTGCGCTACTTGGTTGGAACCATATTTCTGAATCACATAATCCATGACTCTACTTCGGCCTTCATCATCAAAATCAATATCAATATCGGGCATGCTTACACGATCTGGATTTAAGAAACGCTCAAAAAGTAAATCGTACTTAATAGGATCAATATTGGTAATTTTTAAACAGAAAGCTACCGCACTTCCTGCCGCAGAACCCCTTCCGGGTCCCACCGAAACATCCATTTTTCTAGCCTCTCGAATAAAATCTTCTACAATTAAGAAATATCCAGGATATCCTGTGTTTTCAATTACAGAAAGTTCAAAATTTAAACGCTCAGCAATCTCATCAGTAACTTCACCATAACGCTCTTCGGCTCCCTTAAAAGTAAGGTATTTTAAATAGGCGTTTTCTCCTCTTTTACCACCGTCCTTTTCATCTTCAATTTTTAAAAATTTCTCTGGAATGGTAAAAGCTGGTAATAAAACGTCTCTAGCTAAAACAAAAGGCTCTACTTTATCTACCACCTCCTGAATATTGGTAATGGCTTGCGGCAAATCTTTAAAGAGTTCTTTCATCTCTGCTGCCGACTTAAAGTAATATTCTTGATTGGGCAAACCATAACGGTAACCACGACCTCTACCTATGGGAGTCGCTTGCTTTTCGCCATCCTTTACACAAAGTAAAATGTCGTGTGCGTTCGCATTTTCTTTTTCGCAGTAGTACGTATTATTGGTCGCGATCATTTTAATTTGATGCTGCTCTGCAAACTTTATCAAAACAGGGTTTACACGGTCTTCATCTTCTTGGCCGTGACGCATCAATTCTATATATAAATCGTCTCCAAACTCCTCTTTCCACCATAATAAGGATTCTTCGGCTTGGTTTTCACCAATATTAAGCACTTTGCTGGGTACTTCGCCGTTAAGATTTCCTGTAAGAACGATAATATCTTCCTTGTATTTTTTGATTACTTCTTTATCGATTCGAGGCACATAATAAAAGCCTTCGGTATATGCAATGGAAGACATTTTGGCTAGATTGTGATAACCTTTTTTATTTTTGGCGAGTAAGACTACTTGGTAGCCGTTGTCTTTTCTAGACTTATCTAAGTGATTTTCGCACACAAAAAACTCACAACCTACGATAGCTTTTATTTCTCGTTCCTTAAATTCTTCTCCGCTTTCTAAAGCCGCTGCTCTTTTTTCTTTTATTTCTGAATTATGTTTCGCTACTGCGGAAACAAAATGAAAAGCGCCCATCATATTAGCGTGGTCTGTCAAGGCCACCGCTGGCATATTCTTTTGAGCCGCAGCTTTAACTAAATCCTGCACGCTAATGGTAGATTGCAAAATGGAAAACTGACTGTGATTATGCAAATGCACAAAATCTTCATCTTGAAGCACTTCAATATTTTCCTGAATTTCTTCCGCAGAAAGGTCTTGTTGAGGCTCTTTTTTAGCCATCTTTTTACGAATGGCTTCCGAAGCTTTTTTAAGATTGGTGTGCTTTAAACCGATTAAAGAAATTGGCTGCGGATTCTCTTCTGAAAAGTTTTCAAAATAACCAGGCCCAGCATCTAATTCTTCCCCAGTAAAAATTTTAAGTCGAATTAATTCTAAAAAACAACGTGTGGTGGCTTCTACATCTGCTGTGGCATTGTGTGCTTCAGCAAAAGGCTGATTAAATAGGTGTTCATGTAACTCGGTTAAGGTAGGCAGTTTAAATTTTCCGCCTCGACCTCCAGGAATTTGACAAAGTTTTGCCGTGGTTTCGGTACAGGTATCTAAGACAGGAAGTTCATTTAAGCTGCTTTCTACACCTTCACGGTGAAATTCGGCACCCATAATATTAAGGTCAAAGCCTACATTTTGCCCAACTACAAATTTGGTTTTCGCTAAAGCGGAATTAAATCTCGCCAGACCTTCTTTTAAAGAAATGCCATCTTTTTCGGCTAATTCTGTAGAAATTCCGTGAATTTTCTCTGCATCGTAAGGAATATTAAATCCGTCTGGACGAATTAAAAAATCTTCGCTCTCTACTAAATTCCCCATCTCATCATGCAACTGCCAAGCGATTTGTATCGCTCTTGGCCAGTTATCAGAATCTGTAATGGGAGCGTTCCAACGCTTTGGTAATCCGGTAGTTTCGGTATCGAAGATTAAAAACATAAATGCCTAAATTTTTAGAAGAATTGAACCTATAAAATTAGCAATTCATTTATGTTTTAAAAAGTTTAGTTATCAACAAAAGAGGAAGATTATTTTGATAGGCCAAATGAGCTTAATTTGATTGGTTTTGTTTTTTTCTAAGAGATTCTAATTAAAAGCTTACAGCCCGTTTCTGTTTGGGGAAGGCTCGCTCATAAATCTTCGGGCAGGCCCGCCTTGATAGTTCGGGCAGGCCTTGTAGTAGAATTTTTTAAGATGAAAGGAAGGAAGAGAAATTGAAAATGAAATCAAAATCGAAAATTCCCTAAAGTCTAAGCGTCGTGGGTCTATTAGTCTGGAATCTAATATCCTTGTTCTCACTACTAAAAACGGTCATTGAGTGAATTCCTGCAAGGAATTTGTATCGAGGTGCTGAGTGATTTTCAAAAGTCCCGAAATTTCGGGATGTATTGAAGCCGAATTTCTCAAAAATCCTAAGTCTAAACGTCATGGATCTAAACGTCTTTGTTTAGATTCTAGACTCTAGGTTCTATTTTTCTCTCGTCTCACTTCTCTTGTTTCTTATTCATGAGATCCTGAATAAACGCCTTCACATTTAACGTTTTGTGCTTCATTTTTGTCACCAATAAGATCGGTGGAACCAAAAAAAACTTTAGTTGCCTAAAGTTTTTTGTATACTAGATGAAGACTTAAAGACTAACTCTCGCAATCTCCCAAACTATCTAAAATAGCTTGTAAGTCTCCTATTTCATCACCGCAAACTTCAATTTCTTGATTTAACGCAGTGCGGTAAGCATTACAAGCAGCTTGCACTTCTTCTTGATTACTAGTATCTACATTATCGTAAGCTAGTTTAGCATTTAATCGTATCTCTGTTGCTTCTGGACAATCTACATCTGTTCCTGGTGTAGTTGGCGTACTAGGATTTGCTACCGGTACATAGAAAAAAGAACCTTTGCTAAAGTTAATCGTATCTCCTACCCCATTTTTTAAGGCATTAAAATAAAATTCCCCAGAAAGTGTACCGTTATTTATTCTTGTAACCTCAATTTTTCCTTCTCCGTTTTCGCCGGTTAAGTAAAGTACTCCATTATAGTCTTCGTAGGTAGCTTCATTCGCCGCATTTCCTTGAATATTATAGGTTCCTACTTCATAATCAGAAATTTTTAAAGTAACGATTTCACTTGCAGATTCTCCTATAAGAGTGACAGAGCCATCTTCATTAACCGTTGCGCTAGAGGAATTAGATCTAAAAAAAATATCATCCACTTCTCCTTGTATAGATGGGCTATTCGTTTCAATATCGTCTCCACAGCTCATTGCAAAAAGAGAAAGCAATACAAGTAAAAGGTAATTTCTCATCGTAGGTAAAATTTGGTTTTAGTAACTACAAATGTAAAAGAAAAAATACTAATCTTTTTATTAACTGTAAAAAAATATCATGTATCTTTGCAAGATTATTAATAAAGGAGGTCGAGAACCTCAAAATTTAATTTTTATGCCTGTAAAAATAAGATTACAAAGACACGGTAAAAAAGGAAAACCTTTTTACTGGATTATAGCGGCCGATGTTCGCTCGAAAAGAGATGGTAAATATCTTGAGAAATTAGGAATTTACAATCCAAACACAAATCCTGCAACTATTGAATTAGATGTGGATAGCTCTGTAAAATGGCTTCAAAATGGAGCGCAGCCTACAGATACTGCAAAAAACATTCTTTCATACAAAGGAGTGTTACTTAAAAACCATTTAGCTGGAGGTGTTCGTAAGGGGGCCATTACAGAAGAACAAGCAGAAGAGAAATTTAATGCTTGGGTTGAAGAAAAAGCTAAAAAAATTGATGCGAAGAAAGAAAACCTTTCTAAAGCAGATCAAGAAGCTCGCGATAAAGCATTAGCTGCAGAAAAAGAAACTAATGAAAAGCGTGAAGCAGAAGCTAAAGCTGCTGAAGATGAAGCTAAAGCTGCCGCTGCTGCGGAAGAAGAAGCAAAAAACAAGGAAGCAGAAGCGAATGCAGAAGCAACCGAAGAGAAAGAAGAAGAAAAAGAAGCTTAGTAAAACTAATATTGACGACGTGCGTAAAGAAGATTGTTTCTATGTAGGTAAAATCGTTAGTAAATTTAGCTTTAAGGGTGAGTTGCTTATCAAATTAGATACAGATGACCCCCAACATTATTTAAAAATGGAATCTGTTCTTGTGGAATACCGCAAAAAACTGATTCCATTTTTTATTAAAAAATCTTCCCTTCAAAAAAGTGAACTTCTCCGCGTTAAATTTGAAGATATTGATACCGAAGAAGATGCAGAAGACCTCATTAAGCGAGAGGTTTATCTTCCCTTAGAAGAGTTACCTGTTTTAGAACATGATCAATTTTACTTTCACGAAATTATTGGCTACAAAGCCACCGATAAAAATTTTGGAGAAATTGGTACACTAACAGGCGTTAACACCACCAGTCCTCAAGCTTTATTTGAAATTGATCATAATGGAAAGCAAGTGCTGATTCCCTTAAATGATGATTTTATCTCCCAAGTAGATAAAGAACAAAAAATCATTCATCTAGATGTTCCTGAGGGATTAATTGAAATGTATTTGGAATAGGTATTAGATATTAGATATTAGATATTAGAATCTAGAAATTAGACATAAGACGGCAGTAGCTAGACATACTATATTAATTAACTGCCATTCCGACGAAGGAGGAATCTTTCTCTTAGAATAAGGAATATAGATCTAACATCTAATCTTACTAAAAAAATCCCCAACCCACATGTCTCAAGATTTCCGATTTAAAGAATTTACCATAAAGCAAGACCGTTGTGCCATGAAAATTGGTACAGACGGAGTCTTATTAGGGGCTTGGGCGCATATCCCTAACACAACTTACTCTATATTAGATATTGGTGCAGGAACTGGAGTTATCGCTTTAATGCTTGCGCAGCGAAGCCAGGCTAGACTTATCGATGCCTTAGAAATTGATGAAGATGCTTACGAGCAATGTGTCGATAATTTTGAAAATAGTCCTTGGGGAGATCGTTTATTTTGCTATCACGCAGATTTAGATGAGTTTACGGAAGAATTCTCTTCCGAAGAAGATGAAACCAATGAGAACTATGACCTCATTGTAAGCAATCCGCCGTATTTTGCACCTGCTTTAGCCAAAGAAACATCTGAAGCACGCAAAAAAGCTCGGTTTTATGATGCTTTACCTTTTGAAGATCTTCTAACAAATGCAGTAAAACTTCTTGCTAAAGATGGAACCTTCCAAACGATTATTCCTTTTGCTGAATATGATCGCTTTATTTTCTTGGCTCAGAAGGTTCAACTTAATCTGCAACGTGTCACCTGGGTTAAAGGTAACCAGAATGCTCCCGTAAAACGGGTATTACTTCAATTGGGTTTTGAAGAACTTCCGCTTCAAGAAAATACACTCATCATCGAAAAATATAGACACGTTTACACGGAAGAATATATAGGCTTGGTAAAAGATTTCTACCTCAAACTTTAATTTGGTTTCTTTTTATTTCTAGAATTGGCGTTTTTTCTGAAATTAGTCTTCTTAGGTTTATTTTGAGATTTCGGAGTTTTTTCTGAAGACTTGTCTTCTGGTGCCACCTCTTTAAAATCATGATCTTTCACCACCGAAACGCGTTGACCGATTAATTTTTCGATAGACTTTAAGTAGGGACGTTCATCTTTGTCACAAAAAGCAATCGCGCTTCCGCTAGCTTTTGCACGACCTGTTCTTCCAATTCTATGCACGTAAGTTTCAGGTACATTAGGTAAATCAAATTGCACTACAAGTGAAAGCTGAGATACATCAATTCCGCGAGCAGCAATATCTGTAGCTATCAAGACCTTTATTTTTCCGTCTTTAAATTGATTCAGCACCTTTTGCCGTTGGTTTTGTGACTTGTTTCCGTGAATCGCAGCAGAATCAATTCCGGCTTGACCGAGCTTTTTAACAATTTTATTGGCACCGTGCTTGGTACGAGAAAACACCAATACGGTTTCAAAAGGCTCTGTTTCTAACAGATGAATAAGTAATTTAGGTTTGTTTTTCTTAGGCACAAAATATACCGCTTGGTCTACACGCTCTGCCGTAGTTTGTTTTGGTGCGATACTCACCCTTTCAAAATCTCCCAAAATCTGTTTAGAAAGGTCAATAATAGACTTAGGCATCGTCGCCGAAAAGAACAAAGATTGTCTTTCTTGAGGTAATTTTTTTATAATTTTCTTGATGTCGTGTACAAAACCCATGTCCAACATCTGGTCGGCTTCATCCAGTACAAAATGATTCACATCTTTTAACGAAATAAAACCTTGATTGATCAAATCCAGTAATCGTCCTGGTGTCGCCGTGAGGATGTCTACGCCACGGTTTAAAATTCTAACCTGAGATTCTTGTTTTACCCCTCCAAAAATTACGGTATTCCGAATATCGGTATATTCAGCGTATGCCTTGATATTTTCATCAATCTGAATCGCCAATTCTCGCGTAGGCGTAATGATAAGCGCTTGTATTTTCCTTTTCTTTCTTGGCGGAGCTCCTTCTGCCAAATGTTGTAAAATAGGAATGGTAAATGCTGCCGTTTTCCCCGTTCCGGTTTGCGCGGAGCCTAATAAGTCTTTTCCGTTCAGTAAAATGGGAATCGCTTGGGCTTGAATAGGTGTAGGATGTGTGTACCCTTTTTCGGTCAATGCTTTTAATATCGGCTCAATAATGCCTAATTCTTGAAATGTCATATGTTGTTGTAAGTTGCAAAGGTACACTTATTAATAGAAATTTTTAATGCAGGATGGATTTGTTCCGCGAAAGCTGTATAGTTCAACAAATAAGAATTTAAATACAAATCATTGGCTGCTTTGTCATCATTCGTTAACTTTACGGCTAAGATTTATAACAACACGAAAACTATAGCGATGAAAACTGATTTATTTCAAGCCCCTGACTATTATAATATAGATGATTTATTAACCGAAGAACACCTTATGGTGAGAAACGCAGCCCGCGATTGGGTAAAAAAAGATGTTTCTCCCATTATCGAAGAAGCGGCACAAAAAGCAGAATTCCCAAAATCCATTCTTGGTGGTCTTGCCGAAATTGGGGCATTTGGGCCTTACATTCCAGTAGAATATGGCGGTGCAGGATTGGATCAAATCTCTTATGGTTTGATTATGCAGGAAATTGAACGCGGAGATAGTGGCGTGCGTTCTACCGCATCTGTGCAATCTTCACTAGTAATGTATCCTATCTGGAAATACGGAAATGAAGAACAACGTAAGAAATATTTGCCTAAACTCGCTACAGGAGAGTTTATGGGTAGCTTTGGATTAACTGAACCTGATCACGGATCTAATCCTGGCGGAATGACGACCAACTTTAAAGATAAGGGAGATCACTACTTGCTTAATGGTGCCAAAATGTGGATTTCTAACTCTCCGTTTTGTGACATTGCTGTGGTTTGGGCCAAGAATGAAGAAGGAAGAATACACGGTCTTATTGTAGAACGTGGCATGGAAGGCTTTTCTACACCAGAAACGCATAACAAATGGTCTTTAAGAGCTTCATCGACGGGAGAGTTAATTTTTCAAGATGTAAAAGTTCCTAAAGAAAATTTATTACCAAACAAAAGCGGATTGGGAGCTCCATTAGGCTGCTTAGATTCTGCTCGTTTTGGAATTTCTTGGGGTGCCATTGGCGCCGCGATGGATTGTTATGATACGGCCTTACGTTATTCTAAAGAACGTATTCAATTTGGACAGCCTATTGCTGGATTTCAGTTACAACAAAAAAAGTTAGCTGAAATGATTACCGAAATCACTAAAGCACAACTTATGGCGCTACGCCTAGGACAATTAAAAAATGAAGATAAAGCTACGAGTGCACAAATCTCAATGGCAAAACGTAATAATGTAGATATGGCCATTAACATTGCACGTGAAGCTAGACAAATGCTTGGCGGTATGGGAATTACAGGAGAATACAGTATTATGCGCCATATGATGAACCTAGAAAGTGTGATTACTTACGAAGGAACCCACGATATTCATCTTTTAATCACTGGATTGGATGTGACTGGTATTTCTGCTTTTAAATAAGAAAAATTTATAGTAAGTCATTACAAGGGCAACGTTTACAACGCTTGCCCTTTTTTATATACTTTTTACAACACTTTACTTTTAAGGGCCTTTGATTCGATGAAAAAACACCGTCTACGCGTAGAAAATCTATAGATTTTGATGAGTGAAAAATAATAATATAGCTTAGCATAGTCTATCTGAATCAAAAATCATACATATTTCTTACCTCCAGCCGTAAAAAATTTAAGATTTTCTTCACTTCCCAAATTTAAACATAAGAAAAGCCCGCAATAGTGCGGGCTTTTATCAATTTTAAAAGATTAATACTTAATTTTCCTTTTTACTTCCTCGAAGTTTTTTAGCTCCAAAGTAAGCACCTACAGCAATAGCCATGCCTATGAAAGCATCTATAGGGGCTCCAGGTACATCTGGGACATCACTATCATCTCCTGGAAGAGGAATTTGTGCTTCCGTAGTGCATACTATTGCTATAATAAACAACAAACTAAGAAATACTCTAAACATGTTATTTGCCTTTTTTCTTGTCTTCATAATTCTTTTTTTTATTTGGTTATAAATCGCTTAACGATACTTTGGTCTCCTTGATTCACTTCTACAAAGTAGGTTCCATTTCCTAAGCTGTTGCCAGGACTTACGTGGATTCTTCCATTAGTGAACATTTGTTGAGTACTGTAAACTACTCTTCCAAGTAAATCACGCACACTAATGTCTACCATTTGATTTTTCCATAAAGAAGAGCTCAAGTAGAATCCATCTTCAATCGTAGTTGGATTTGGATAGAGCTGTAAGCTACTATTTAAGCTCACATTTTCTACCGCTAAAGATGCTGCAAAGCTGATGTAAAATCTATCTGTAGCTCTACTTGCTTCAGAATCTTGATTTACATTAAAGTTAATTAAGTTATCTCCTTCAATTAATGCTACCTCTTCTCCTGTAAAGGAATCTACGAAATACGCTGTTACATCACTTTCTAAATTCTCAACTTTTAAAACCAAGCTATATGCCTCATGCTCGTAATTGTCCGTATACAAAGCAATTTGCTCGTTTTCAACTGGTATTTGTCTACGTTCTACACTATAAACAGCACCTAGACTTCCTAGTCCCATGTTTTCTGTAAAGTTGAAGGGCTTTATCGCATCTTCATTCGTTAATGCGTTATCAAAACTAGCATCAAACATAAGTTTAAAGCTATCGTGTAACGTATTTCCGGCTGCATAGTTTTCAGCAGTAAATAGCTGACCAACAATGAATGTTCCATTAGTTACACTTGTACTTCTAAACGTTGTCGTATGGTTGTTTGGTGATTTTGCGCTCTCATTGAATATAATAGACGTTGTTGCATTACTGGCTGTTGCCACTTGCGCTGCTTGCCCAGGCTGCAAAAATTGATTTGCTGCAGAACCAGAACTGTTGCTTCCGTCAGATAAATCTACCGTTACATAAGCTCCATTAGTTCCTAAATTTGGATCGTATACATACGCAAAATTAGCGTTCAAGTTATCTGAATCTGCAATTACAAGGTTAATATTCACCGCACTTTGGTAAGGGTTCGCAACCATGTTGAACTCTCCTTGAATATTACTCACATTCGTATCCTCGGTAAATGTACCGGTTAACATACTTCCTGTAGTTCTCAAGGTAGTAGCAGAATGAGAATCGTTACTGCTTAAATCTATATCACGATCACCTCTTACAAATATTAAATAACCTTCTCCTGCATTCAACATATTTACATTAGTATTATCTACAGCATCGAAAGCTTGACTAGTAGCATTTAAAGTAAATAGGGAAGGATTACCAGTTATAGTAGCATCAAAACCATTGTCTCCGCTCTCACTTCCTGTAATATGCGTTCCATAGCCAGGGTTTGGATTTTCTGTAGCACTTGTTGCTCCTTCTTGCCAATTGGCTTGAATGCTGCTGGTAGTTGTTACTGGGCTACTTATCATTCTATAAGAACGATTATCACTCATATAACGCTCTACAGTCATATCTCCTATAATACTAGAACTTGCAGGCACTGCTGCTAATTCTCCATCGCTGGTAGCGGTACTTTTGAAAACCATATCTCCATCGTTAGTAATATCGCCATTGATGGTCAATACGCTCTCCACATTTAAAGTAGCGCCGCTATTTACGGTAATATTATTCACTTCAATGTCACTGGTAAAACTAGCCTCGCCATCTACTACCGTGATGTCATCAGAAGCTGTAGCGTTTCCATTAGGATCACTTGGTGTCCAAGCACCAGATTCATAAACATAACCTGATACAGCAGAAGTACATTCCAATCCAAGTGTATAATTTCCTGTTCCCGTATATCTAAATAATCTTACGGTATAAGTACCTGCTGCTGGAGCGATAAGTGTCATTTCTTCAGGGTTACCTCCATCTGAACATCCTAGATTTGTAAGGTTTCCACAAACATCTGAATACACAAAAAGGATACCATCAAAAAAGTTTCCTGAAGCAGCATCTAATGAAACTGTATAGTCGCTTGTACCATCTGCTTCAAAAGAATAGAATACATCAAGTGCAGAAGATGATGTAAAACCACTACAAGTTGCAGACAATCCAGAAGCTGTTGCGCTTGCAGTACTACCTGTTATGGTTTCTCCGCAAACTAAAGGTATTGCTTCGTCACAATTATCATTAGATGGAGGACATACCTCTGGAGAGTTAATAGATGCAGAAACATCACAATCTCCATCTTGAGCACCTACGGCAGTTACACTAACGTTAGTTCCGACTGTGAATGGTCCAAAAACTTGAGAGTCTTCAGCAGCCACTGCAATCTCAACGCCACTATTGGCAGAAACGTTATAAGTGGTGTTTCCTTCTCCACCAGATAACGTAGCCAAAACATAGTATTCACCACCTGCCTCAATACAAGCTTCAATAGGATCACCACTGGCGTCTTGTACTTCAAGAGCTAGTGCTGGAGTTAAACACGCTGGAGGAGTAGCACAGTCAATAGATATGGTAATATCGCCAGTACCACTAGTAAAAGAGCTATAATGAGCCACATATACGTAGTAGGTTTCATTTTCTACAGAAGCTGAAATGGTGTATTCTTCAGCACCAGTGGAACCATCATCACAACCAATGTTTACCAATGATCCACAAGAACCAGAATTGATAGACATTTCGTGATCAAAAGTAGCTGATGAGTTCACCGTGATATCACCACCCGTACCCATAAATGTGAACCAAAGACCATAATCACCCATAGAGCAACTCGTAGTATTTGTTCCACTTGAATTAGCTGACGAATATGTTACTGGATCTACATTACAATCTAGCGCAATCGCTGATTCGCATACACTTCCTTCGGCAGGAAGTTCCCCTAAACAATTACAGTTTTCATCTACTGTATCATTAATTGTGTTTGGGTCTCCATCATCACATACATCACCGAAATTCACTTGCTCATTTGGACAGTCAAAATCTTCACAAGTCAAGTTTACTGTAATTATACCTTCATCATTACTTGAAGAATAGGGACGTACACGTAAATAATAATTACCAGCTTCGGTTACAATAAATTCTTCAGGAAAGTCATCACAAGCTCCAGCTTCGGTAATATTTCCACACTCATCTCCAGCAAAAAGTTGAACGACTGCATCCAAAGGTGAAGTCTCTGCAACGGTTACTATTTGTGAACCATCTGAAGTGAAAGAGAACCAAACATCTGCGGAACCAGTTCCAAAGCAGTCATCTTCCATTGATTCAGTTGCTCCAACAAGAGACTGAGTAATAGTATCACCACAAGCAATATCTGTTGCTGTACATGCTTCATCGTTGGTAGTAATTGAAATTCCTTCACATTCACAATTCTCATTTATGGTATCATTCACTGTATTCGAATCCCCATCGTCGCAAGAATCACCAAAATTAGCTTCAAGCGCTGGGCATTCATAAAGTATCCCTTCACACTCGCAATTTTCATTGACTGTATCATCATAGGTTTGGGAATTTCCATCATCACAAGCACTACCAAAGTTAACTTCTAGCGCTGGGCAATCATATACAGATGCTGTAACATTTAAAGTGTAATCTGTACTTTGTGGAGATGCATAAGTAGAAATTACAATATAATACGTCGTTCCTGCATTTACAGGCAGACCCATAACTTCTAAATCTACTGAAGCACTCGAATTAGTTTGCCCACCAACTGTACTTTCGAAAGGAGTGCATCCGGTAAAAACAAACACACCAGCCCAAGTTCCATGTCCAGTAACAGAAATATCAACGACCCCATTGGCAACAGCTGTATAAGAATACACCACGTCATCTCCTCCTAGATAGTTAGAAGATGGATTCCCAATCACGCCAGGAGCGTTTGCAGGCTTGTCAGCTGGTGAATAATCATCTCCATAGTTTTCAGTATTGTCAGTAGTAGTATAAGGCAAAGAAGTTATCTCTATAGGAGCATCGCAAACCATTCCATCTGGAGGAATAATTCCCTCGCAATTACAATTTTCATTTACTACATCGTTCATTGTATTCGGGTCACCATCATCACAAGAATCACCAATATTAGCTTCGAGTAACGGACAATCCCAAGATACCGTACTAGTTACATTGAAAGTATAATCTTCAAATTCACCATAAGTAAAACCCGTTTCACATGGGTCGACCTCACCCGAACTGTTTAACCAATGGCTAACAATTCTCATACGAGTTTCCCCTTCTAATGCATTAGCAGGTATCGTAAAGGTGCCTGAATGTGCAATGCTGTACCCGCTCGACTGAAAAGCCACTTCATCCGTCGAATCAAATACGTCGTCCTGATTCCAGTCTACCCAGATTCTGAATCCCGCATTTCCACCTTCGATATTCACTTCAAAATTAACGGCCCCATTAAGTCCTTGCTCAACTGTTAATGACGTGAAATCTCCGTATCCCGCTGTGGAGAAACCAGAACTTGCATTAGAGATGTTTTCGCTACCTGCTGTAGTAGAGAAACTGTCAACATACCGATCGGAATTAGTTGCTTCGGGTGCACAATATTGCGCATGCCCTGGAGTCCACATGAGCGTGGCCAGGAGGGTTGCAAAGCATAATAAAATAATTTTTTTCATAATAAATGGATTAATTAGTCATTAAAAAGTATTTGGTTATTAAAAATTTGTTTCAAGATTTGTGGTGTACCTCAAATAATTTTCTCGAAAATAAAAATAGGCAGATACATCATTCAGAAACATAAAGGAGCGACCTCATTACTATACCTATTTTATGGTAGAGTAATAGGTTTAAACGTGGAGTTTCAATTAATAGAAAACTCTGGGATTTATGGCCTTAGCCTTTCCCATAAAATTCTATGTTTTTGAGCATGTAGTTAAACTGCGCAGAAACCTTTCCACATGGAGCGCCTATAAGCAGGCTTAAATTAGGGAGCGTAATTTTTTCCATAAATAAATTCTTTATAAATGTTAATAAATTGGTTTTAATTACTAGTTAATTGTTAAATATATACAAAATAAAATACATAAACTTAGTGACAATCTAAAAAACAAAAAAAAATTGTCATATATCGTGTTTTTGACACACTTAGTCGATTATAGATCTGCCTTAAATTTATTTTTTAACAAATACAATAGGCATAGTTTCATTTATTACAAAGTGCTTAAATATTCACATGAAAAAAGTTAATTTACCTACTTCATATACATTACACCTCTAAAAATTAACCTTTTCAGTACCGGGTAGAAACTAAAGACTCAAGCTATGCTGAGCATCAGTACAAAATTAAACACCAGCAGCATTTTTTAATTCTATCATAATAGTTTAGCGAAAAAAAGAGGCTATCCAAAAAGAGGATTTCTGTCAACCTGAACCTGCCCGAAGTGAATTCATTCAGGCGGGCTTGATTCAGGTTCTTATACTAATTTGTGAATCCCTATGATGAGATTCTGAAATAAACCCGCCTGAATGGTACGGGCAGATTCAGAATGAAAGTTTTCAAAACTTCTTAGACAGCCTTTTTTTTAATTAAAAGTTCTGTTTATTTAATTATAAAGCGTTTAATAATACGTTGGTCTCCTTGCTTCACCTCTACAAAGTAAGTTCCATTACCTAAGCTATTTCCAGGTTTTACATGGATCTTCCCATTGGTAAAAACTTCTTGCGTGCTGTACACTTCTCTTCCTAAAAGATCACGTATATTAATGCTCACCTGTTGGTCTTTCCATAAAGAAGAGCTTAAAAAGAATCCGTTCTTTGTATTCGTTGGGTTGGGAAACAATTGTAAGCTATGATCCAAACTACTAGAATCTGTTATCAAAGCTTGCTCATTAAATCTTATATAAAATCTGTCTGTAGCTTTACTCGCTTCAGCGTCTTGATCTATACTAAAGTTGATTAGGTTTTCTCCTTCTACCAAAGCTACTTCTTCTTCCGTAAAAGAATCTACAAAGTAAGCCGTAGTTTCTCCCAAATTGGCCGTTTCAATCACCAACATATAGTCTTGATGCTGGTAATTATTTGCAAATAAATCAATCTGTTCTTCATCAACTGGCATCTCTCTACGTTCTATACTATATACCTCGTCTAGAATTCCTATACCTAAGTTTTCCGTAAAGTTGAAGGCTTTTATCGCATCCTTATTATTTTGCACATTATCATATTCCGAAGAAAAGAGAAGAGCAAAACTATCGTGCAGCTTATTTCCTGCGACGTAATTCTCTGTGGTATAAAGTTGTCCTATAATATGGGCATTATTAACCATTAAATTCTCTGCCCTAAAAGTGCTGGTATGTTCCCCCGGCACTTTATCTGCTTCTGAAAATGAAACAGAAGTAGTTTCATTAGAATCTGTAGCTATTTGCACGGCTTGCCCCGATTGAACATATTGATTCGCTTCTGAGCCAGAACTATTTCCTCCTGTACTTAAATCTACCGTTACATAAGCCCCATTAGCTCCTAAAGTAGGATCATAAACGTAGTAATAGTTAGGATTTAAATTCTGAGAATTGGCAATCACTTGATTGATATCGATAGCACTAGGATATGGATTCGCAATTAAGTTAAATTCATTCTCCACATTGGTTAAGTTGTTGGTCTGCGTCATATCTCCTGTATGTAATGCCCCACGTGTACGCAGCCTTGTTTCTCCTACGGAAGTATTACTGCTTAAATCAATAGAACGATCTCCACGAACAAAAATTAAGTGCCCTTCTCCCGCTGTAATGGTTTGCACATTTGTATTAGTGGCAGCCACAAAGACTTGGTTGGTCGCATCTAATGTATATAAAGAGGAATTTCCTGTCGCAGTTGCGTCAAAACCATCCTGCTGATCTGCGGTAGTTCCCGTAATGTGCGTACCATAACCTGGATTAGGATTGTCTGTAGCACTTGTTGCTCCTTCTTGCCAGTTGGCATGAATAGAAGTGCTTGTCGTCACTGGACTACTCACAAAACGATAAGCTCTATGGGAACTCATATAACGCTCTACCGTAAACTCACCAGAAATGCTTGAAGTTACAGGGACTGCTGCCAGCTCTCCATTTTGGGTCGCTGTACTTTTAAAAACCATATCTCCATTATTGGTAATGTCTCCATTAATTGTCAATACATTTTCCACATTTAAGGTAGCTCCGTTATTTACTGTAATGTTATTTACTTCGATAGCTTCGGTAAAACTAGCAGTTCCTTCTAATACGGTAATATTATCTGAAGGGGTGAAATTAACATCGGTGTTAGGGTTACCTGGCGTCCATGTGTCGGTATCGTTTAGATAATTATAGCCTTCAAGACCACATTCCACCAGCGTAACTCCCGTTGCTATCATTAAGCTACAAGCTGTATCTTCTGTGAATGAAACGTTGTAAGTCACAGCACCAGATTCGAAATCTACATCAAAACTTTGCGGACTTCCAGTTATTGGATAATCTATTCCGTTTACCGTAATAGATCCTTGTGTTGGCTCATTTTCGTAAGCCACCACCACAGTTGTTGAGTACATATTTGTAACGGGGTCGCAATTAGTAGGAACATTAAAATCTACCGCAGATAAGCTACACTGGGACGCAGCACAATCTGGATCTTCTTCTATGGTTCCTACGGCAACGGCCTCTTTCCCCGTGGCATCTACCACGATGACACCATAAGTTCCAGATTGTGCTTCTAGCACTTCTCCCATAGAACCATTGCTCCAACTATACGTGTAAGGAGCTGTACCATTTGTTGCCAGGACGGTAAGTGTACCCAAATTAAGTCCTTCACACGCTAGAGTTGCGTCTAAAGTTACCTTGAAATTGTTTAATTGAGTAGAAGCAAAATTATCGGTATAATCAAATTCCAACTCTGAACTATTAATAATCTCTCCAACAATTTTAACCGGACTCTCTGCTACGGTCCAAGGTAGAGAAATAGTCTGATTACTACCATTAAGAGCATTTTGCGTTATCCCAGAAGTTAATGGGTTTAGTGGATTGTTTTCTATATTCACACTCACTGGTTTTGTTCCTATAGGAATGGTATCTCCCACCGCCGATACGTAAGAAAACAACACATCTGCATCTACATCTAGCTCCCCATTATTAACGATTTGCGCTTCAATATTTATCGTTTCTCCAACTTCGGGTGTTTCATTGGAAGCTGTGAAATCATCAAAATGCAGATTTGCAGCTGCCCCCACAACAAAGGATCGAGTCGCTTCATTATTAGACCTATTGGCGTCGTTTACCTCTTGATTTGAATCTATAATGGCACGAGCCACGTGAAGCCCTTCTATTTCTGAAGAATACGGAATTGGAATTGCTATCGTAGTAGTACTGTTTTTTATCAGCCCCGTAACGTTGTTTACTATCGCATGTTCATCATTATTGATGATTAACTTAAGATCCATCTCGTCGTTAATATTAGAATATCCAATATTTTCATAAGAAACGTGGAAGAATATAGATTGTCCAGGATCTGGATTGAGCAACGTAGGATTAATGTATTCTGACTCGATGCGCATATCTGGTTTATTGGCCACAGTTACTTCCTTGATTAATACATTATTTCCTTCATTGCATTCTTGGTATTCATTATCGGGATCTGAGGTCATTCTAAATGTATATACTCCAGTTTGATTAAATACAAAAGGCGTGGGTAAAACTGCGCTATATGGACATCCGTTACAATTAGATACATTTTGAACAGCAGCATCTCCTAATAATGCCCATCCTGTAATTCCGGGGCCAGTCACTTCAAAACGCACTTTCACTTCAGAAGCTTGGTACAAATGTTTTACTCTCACGCCAACCGCCAATTGTGCCGATTCATTTTCATGATACGTTCCGTTCCAAAAATCATAACCACATCGAGAAACTGGTTCAAACTCCCAACAAAGCTCTTCCGTAGAAGAATTGTTATTTAAATTGTTATCATCAATAAGGTTGTTAGGATCTACCGTAGCGGTTAGAGTAGCTATACCTGAGTTTACCGCTGCTGCGGAAGTCGTAAAGCTGACCATTTCACCAGGAAGAATATCTTGATTATGAATCAAAGGATATACTTCTCCATTACTTAGCGTGAACTCAAACTCTACAGGAGCTAACGCAATTCCATTTCCTCCATTTCGCACTTGAGCGGTATAGTTAACTGTACCTGGAACTTGGAGATCTACTGGATTCACGACAAGATCGCAAGAAGATACTTTTAGATCGGGTCTACATTCAAAAATGTTTATAGAATAGTTACCGATATTGTTCGTTTCAGAAATTTCCGTTACCCTATCAATAGGATAATCAGGCAAATCTGGCACATCACAAGTCAGCACAAAACTGTAATTTCCTGTTTGTTGATATTCGAAAGGTATAGATACATACGCACTTTGACCAGGATTAATATTTTGAACGGTTTCAGTATACGTTTCCTCTAAAGAGCCCTCAAAATATACTTCAATGATGTTCTTAAATTCTCCCGTAGGAACATGGCCTATATTTCTTATTCCAAAACTTTGAGAGCCACTGGCATTACATAAATACTGAGATCCCAATGAACCGCTTCCTGCCGGAATTATGTCTGGGAAAGGAGGATTTACTTTGATTGTCATATTTCCCAGATTATTATTTTCTGAAGATTCTTGTACAACATTATTGGCATCTGCATGTCCTGTAATATAATACGTTCCCACCGTATCAAATTGAGCTGTAAAATTATGTATATAAGATTCCCCTGGCTCGAGCGGCGGAATTGTCATATTTCCAATAAGTGGAAGACCTCCCGTTTGGTTTATTTCGAGCAGCGTCTCTACCGTAACCGCTTCACAGCCTATATTGCTAACTACAATATCTGCGGAAACCGATTCTCCCTCGAGTATGCTTTTATAGGAAGGAGTAATTTTTGCTCTCAAATTTGTAACGCACGGACCTTGAATTAACTCCCAATTTACTGGAGTTTCCCCTGTTAAAGTATAATCTGTAACCTCTACAATAGCGGTGTATGGTCCCGGCTGTGAACCATGATAGGTTTTAAATGAAAAATATCCGTTGGCATTGGTATGGGTTTGAACTTGATTTCCTGTTATAGGATTTACAAAGCTTACCGTAGCTCCCGCCACCGTAGAATCCTGAAGTACAACAGCCGTATCTGTATAATATGCGTGACCAGAGATAAATACTTTATCCGTTCCTGAAGGTAATTGTACTACGGAAGGACTTACAGTAGCCTGAACATTAATTGCTCCTGGCAGATTAAAATCACCGTTAGTAAATGGTCGTAGCGCTCGATTATTCAGCTCATTCGATTCAGCAATTACATCAGTATAATCTATAAATACTTCCATAGGGTTCCACGATTCGATTGCAGGAGTAGTTATATTCCACACTACATTCGTACTTTCTTGAGGTCCTAAATAATCTATAGTTATATCTGGATAAACCGCATTGGTATCAAATTGATTCTTAAGATGTGCCACAAAATTCTCTGCCGGTAAATCGGAATTGTTATGAATGCTTGCCGTTATTTGTAAGGCCGAGGAAACCTCTGGATTGGGATTATCAAAGACAATGTCGTTGGCAAAAATCTCTAAATCGGGTGCAATTAATACATCTGGGGCATCAAAGGGTCCTATTTCTGTCGTACAACCACTTGCTTGTACTTGAACCCAAGCTTGCCAGTTGGAACCTGATGGTAGCTGACTTATAGAACCATAATATATTTTCCCATCTATCGTATTTGTATCATTAGGATCTTCCGCAGATAAAATTACAGCTCTATCGTTGTTATTGGTAAAGCTACCATTTCCTTCATAATCCAGCAAAACACGCGGAAATCCGTAAGGCGGCAATACTCCTGCCTCATTGGTATATACAATTTTAAACTCATAAGTAGTTTCAGGAGTTCCTTGGGCAGGAGAAATAATGCTGGTTTGGTATGCTCCAGTTCCCAAGAAAGAAAGGCTTGGAGAGCCAAGGCAGCCGGTGGTAAACTCCACTGGACCTACAAGATCACTTTCCGCTCCACTCCCACAATCTGCTTTGACGTAAATTTCGTAAGCAGTATTCGGATTCAATCCGTTTAGTTGGGTGTTGGGGGAACTGTCTACAGCTTCTGAACTGCCTTCCGTTTCGGGATCAAAACCAGCAATATCGCTATATTTCACTATCCAATTGTTCTCGCTACCTCCAGCGATCCAAGAAATGTTGGCGGAGGTGTCAGCAACGACATCAACACTTACCCCACTAGGATTTAAGCAGCCTTCATCTGTTATTTGAACACCAAAGGTTCCCGTTTGAGCACCGTTTCCGTCAATTTGAACATAATACATATTTCCCACAGTTAATCCAGTCATTGATGCTACAGCTTTTACACTTGTACCCTCATCTTCGTTACAAGCTATTTCATTGCCTAAACTTGACAGGTCACTGCAATCGGCTGGAGCTTCATAAATAGTGATATGCGTATCATTCAAGGTTCCTCCCGCTATATCTGTGCTTAACGTTACATTTCCGCTTGACGGAGATTCGAAACTAAACCAAACTGTTTGTGGATTACCAATACCACTCCAACAAGAACCATTGATTTCATTCGCTTGGGCAGTTGCCCCAACATTCGTAAAATTGTTACCCGCGGAGATTGTCCCCACGTTTAAAAAAATTGCATCGCAAAGGTCATCATTGGCGGGCGCCGCAATATCCAGAACAGTAACTACAGCTGTAGCGGAATCAAAATTACCACTACCATCTGTAACGGTTAGAGTCACTGTATTCTCTCCCAAATCACCACTATTAAAAGTAGTCATATCTGTAGCAAAGATTAAAGAACCACAAGCATCTGTTGAACCATCATTTACTGCATCTTCAGCTATAGTTACAGTACCATCAAGGTCAAGCTGAACACTAATATCTTTGGTAATTACATTTGGGGCAGTCTCATCAACAACGGTAACACTGCTTGTACAAGAACTTGTATTCCCATCGCTATCTGTAAGTGTTAGCGTAACAGTATTTGATCCTAAATTAGAACAATCTAAGCTATCTATATCAATCTCCCCAGTAACTGTACCACAATCACCTGTGGGTATTGTTCCAATATCTTCAGCGGTTATAGTAGCATTCCCAACAGCATCTAAAACGATTTGTATATCTTGACAAACTGCACTTGGAGCTGTAATATCTCCTATAAAACCTTCTAAAGGCATCATATTAAAAATAGGGTCTATTTTTGTTCCATTATATTCGTATATATTAACGTAATAGTCGGTGGATGCTTGTAATAAGTTAGGCGGAACCAAGTTTCCAGCAGCATTGTAAACCACATAACCGTTACCAATTGCATCGCCCATACCGTAACCAAAATTTGCGGTATAATTGGTTGAATTTGTTGGTGTAGCATTTAAAGGGACTTCACTTAAAATAACCAAGCGGCCTTGACCATTTCCAGAAGTCCAACTTAAAACAAGATCACTATCGCATGGTCGGGTATAACTAAAATCATTAGGGATAACTGTTGGTGGGGCTGGTGTTGCCTGAGAAGCTGTTGCTCCTGGGATAAGGTATAACTCGTCGTTATCATTAATAGCATATTCAAAAAAGGCAAAATGATATTCTGATGTTTCATCTAAATTTGAGAGTTGAAACTCTTCGTCTGTTCCATTATAGACCACAAAATTATCTGAACCGATTTCCTGACCATCTCCAAAAATAGCATCAGCGGAATAGTTGGTATTATCTGAGGGCTGCACATCTACGGCTGCACCTTTTTTCGCGATGACTAAACGAGAAGAACCATTCCCACGCGTGAAATTAACGTGCATTGAGGTAGCGCCAATATTTGCAAAGTTAATATTAGAAACTTGTGTCGTTGGTGTTGCCCCAAAGGTTTCAGCTTCAAAAGTATAAGCTGGCCTTAAATAGGATTTTCCGCTATTCCCATTGTATTCAAAAAGAGCAAAGTGATAATTGGTTCCTGGTTCTAAATTAGTGACATTATCTGAATTTCCACTTCCTGCATAGAGCACATAATTTCCCGTGCCTATTTCATAATAAGAACTTCCATAACCACTACTATTAGAACTATAGCTCTCTAAGTCTTGTGGCTCTGTATTTACGGGTTCATTTGCTCTGGCAATCAGGATCCGATTAGCTCCGTCTCCATTAGTCCAGTTAATATTAAAGGAAGTTGTAGTTTTAGTATTCACAAAAACATTTCCCGTTTGAACTGTTGGATACGTAATTGTAGCTTGACTACCCGCTAAAATAGGATCACCATTATCATCATTTGTTTTTAAATAATAAGTATCGGCTCC